>NZ_JALKIM010000064.1 GCF_023050945.1 Anaerobiospirillum sp. NML120448
TAGACTTTTCGATAAAGTTAAGTGTTTTGGTAAAAAGTGCTATGGAAAAGAAGGTTTTATTATGGGACGTCGTCAAGATGGAGGTTTTGATATTAGAACCATTGATGGTCAACATATATCCAAATCTATCTCCCCTAAAAAACTTAAGCTTATTCAAAAGCGGAAAACATTTTTAACTGCAATCAAAAAGGAGGGCGCTTCCTCCCCTGTCTAAAGACAGGGGTTTCTGCGCTACTAATATTATGACTATTTTTAGTGCACTTTGCGCAAAAGTAGGGATGAGATAGGGAGTAGATCTAAATATTGGCCTAAAAGTTGGTAAGGAATTAGATCTAGCTTCCAAAATCTATTGATAGCTCTAATAGTCAAGTAAAGAGATCTTGCACAATAGCAGCAATTACCAACATTTGGAGTTTTTCACATGATTGATTTGAGTACTGTCTCTTTAATTGATTTAATAATGTTCTTTGGCTTCTACTTAGGAAAAATGTTTCTAATTGCCTGTATTTCCTTTTATGTACTGCGCTGTGTGGTCGGTCTTTTTGTTGGCTCGACCATGAGACGTAAAACTAAAACTGTGGAGTATGAGGATTATGAAGAGGTCTATGATCCTTATACTAAGACTTACAAGAAAAAATGGTACACCGATACTAAAGAGGTCATTGACAAAGATGCTGAGACTCCAGAATTTTTAGAAGAATATGAGCGCCAGAAGATCTTAGGAAAGATTAGAGCCTCACGGGTGACCGCATTTTTAGTATTTGGCGTAATGCTAGTTCTAGTGCTATATCACGGCAATTATTTGGGCTTTCAAAACTTTCTCATGTCCGACAAAGAGCTAGAAAGTATAGCTGAGGCCTATCAGGATTTTGCAAAGTAGCATAGGGGAGTGAAAATAATATGAACGATGTAGTCTTAATTTCTGTATTGCAAAACCTAACCGTATTAATTGGCTTTGTGCTCTTTAGCTTGTTCTTGCTTCATTACTATTATTTAGGACAAGGAGTGTCCCTTTTCGTAAAGGTAAAGAAGTCCTTAATCATGCTAGCCATATTCTATGTAATCGGCATTGCCAATGGCTATGTAGCTCAATTCATGGGAATTAATTTCCTAGGCTCCATATACGAATGGTTCCTAAGCCTCTTTTAATTAGGCACCCCCAGGCCCCAATCCCCAACCTCTTAACCACCATTACCAGCGCCCCTTAAAAGCTTTTAGCTTTAAGCTCGGTATCCTTGCTAAGCCCAGCTAAGCCCATCCCAGGGCTTGGCTTGGCTTGGCTTAGCTTAGCTTAGCATGGCCAGTGACTGGCCTGACCTGCCAGACCAGACCTGACCTGGCCAGGGCAAGTTAGCTTGCCATGAATGGACTGGGCAGCAAATAAGAGCAGCTTGGCCTTAAGTAGTACCTTCACATGCATGATTTAGAGCAAGTCTACAATATACAGATCATTATCATCTTTCTTATCTACTATGGTCTGCTTTTCGTTTTCGGATGTGTAGTCTTTTATGTCTTTCGATGTGGTTTTGGTATGTTGTTTTCTTTTAGCATTCAGCGAAAATATAAAAGCGACCATTTCTACACTTATGAGCAGTATTATGACCACCATACAAACTCCTATAGTACACGCAGAGTTGTACATACGACATATGAGATTGATCATGAGGCTGAAACTCCAGAGTTTTTAGCAGAATATTATCGGAAAAAAGAAGTGGCATTTATGAAGGCATCACGCTGTGCCGCATTTTTTAGTTTTTGCTTATTAATTGCTTTGGCCTTTTATCATGGTCACTATATGGCGCTTGAGAACTTTACTGTCTCTCAAGAATATGTAGAACAGGTATTTAAAGAGCTTAAGATTTTAGTTGGCAAGAATTAGCGCAGGGGCATAGGTATTATGGATTATTTGATTGTTGTGGTTTCTATTGTGAAAAATACCACGCTCTTTTTAGCGCTATTTCTATTGAGCTTATTTTTGTTCCGCTATTTTTATATGGGGAAGGACGTATCTTTCACAACTAAGGTAAAGCAATCACTGATTTTGCTTGCCATTGTGTATGCACTGGGTATTGGGCATGGACTGGTTGCTTATCACACAGGGGTTAACTACTTGGGTGATCTTTTTGAGAATATCAAAGCACGATAGCAACTATCCATAGAGGGCCATACTCAAAACAAAAGGCAAGCCACGAGACATGAGGGCTTGCCTTTTGTTTGAGATGAAGAATTTCAAGCTTTAACTTAGTGCTAGAGCAAGTGTTCACGTGGCTCATAGAGCTCGTCTGGGGAGATAATGTGGTCGCAATCGAAAGCACCATCAAATACTTTAATGCCTGACATATGGGCATTTTTGCATCCTGCCATACCCACAATAGTGTCTTCAAATACTAAGCAGTCGTGAGCTTCCACATTAAGCTTATGGGCTGCTAAGAGATAAATATCAGGATTAGGTTTGCCTTTTTGCACCATTTCGCCAGTCACTAAAGCGTGAATATAAGGCATAAGACCATTCTTTTCTAATAAATAGCGTGCTTCTTTTTGGTGGGAACTGGTTGCTACGGCAATGCGTTTGCCTGATGCGGATAATTCTTTAAGCAAGTCGGCGAAAAATGGAAAAGGCTCGGCTTTAGGCATGTATTCGTTAAGGTAGAGAGCGGTTTTGCGCTTACTCATTTGCTCAACACTGGCACTAAGGTTGTGAGTATCAATCACTTTTTGTGAGATCACCTCAGTTGGCAAGCCGCCATAAGCAATTAAAGTTTCGTCAGATAAAGGTGGACAACCAAACTCTTGTACCATGTGATTCCAGGCCTTGTGATGCCAAATTTCAGAATTAATTAAAGTACCATCCATGTCAAAAATAAAGGCAGGATATAAGGAGATTTGGTTTAGTAAGTTGTGCATTATTTTTCCTAAACGATGTGCATGTGTTAAATGTAGCGTATTAAATTCTTAAGCTCTTTAAATTTTGCTGTATTAAAACATTACATTATTAGAAACAGATTAAATCTAAGTAGCGTTCTCTTAATAAAGGGGAATTTTTTGCTCTTAAAGTGCCTAAGCGCTGCTAAGCGCTGCTCAATGCCTGCTTAAGAGCTTAACAGCTTAACTATATGCCTTTATGGTGCAAAGCTATGCGCAAATTTAGCTCATGCTAACTAAGCAAAGTCATAACCAACAGCATATGATGGCCAATGAGCAATATTTTGGTGAGGCTATCTTTATGAATACTAGTGGTGCAATTTTATCTCGTAATGCCCAAAGCGCTAAGAGAGGGTTCTACTCTGTGTTAGCATGGCCAAGACAATTAGTTTCTTGATTTCTTAAGATAGAAAGGATAGTTAATTGTTAGTGTGTGTGATTTATATTATAGCTAAGACTGCTTAGGACTCGACCTGGCAAGTCTTTTTACAGGCCTTCTTATTTATGAAATTTGTACCTACCTTAGAAGAGGTCAATCAATTAGCTCAAGAGGAAAAATTTCATATAGTTCCTATTAGCTGTGAGATTTTATCTGACCTTTGTACTCCTATTCAGGCGCTTAATTATTTCAAGCATGCAGGTGAAGTGTGCTTTCTTTTGGAGTCTGTTGCCGCCCATGAGCGATGGGGACGCTATACTTTTTTAGGATGGCAACCTTCATTAGAAATTACCTGCCGTGAAGGAGTAATGAAAGTAGGTGCTAAGCAAATTTCCACCAGCGATCCCAATAAGCATATTCGTGAGCTGCTAAAGGATTATAAAGCTCCTAGATTTCACTTTTTACCAAGTTTTACTGGTGGCTTAGTGGGCTATTTTGCCTATGATTACTTAACCTATGCTGAACCTACAGCCAAGGTAAATCATCAAGTAAAAGAGCATTTTAACGACATTGATCTGATGCTCTTTGACAAGGTAATTGCTTTTGACCACCTCAAGCAAAAAATAGTCTTAATAGTGAATATTAAGCTCAGTAAAGACGGTAAAGAGCAAGCAAAGCTTTATGAGCAAGCTATTACCAAGCTCAAAGAGATAAGTGAGGGGTTGCATAAAGTAGCTCAAGTACCACTTAGCAAAGTAAGCAAAGAGACCAAAGAGCAGTCACCTTTGCTTGATAAGATTGAGTTTCTCTTTAGTAAAGAGCAATATTGCTCCATGGTAGAAAAAGCCCAGCGCTATATCCATGAGGGTGATATTTTTCAAATAGTACTTTCTAATAAGGTTAGCGTACCTTTTGATGGCTCTTTACTAAATACTTACCGTATCTTACGTACAACTAATCCATCACCTTATATGTTCTTCTTTAGTAGTAATAAGATTGAGGTGGCAGGAGCTTCTCCCGAGACCTTAGTTAAACTACAAGATGGCATTGTTCATACTTTTCCTTTAGCTGGAACCAGACCTAGAGGACATAATGAACAAGAGGATGAGCGTCTTGCTTTTGAGCTCTTGCATGATGAAAAAGAGCTAGCTGAGCATAATATGCTAGTGGATTTAGGTCGTAATGATTTAGGCAAGATTTGTTCTTTTGGTAGTGTTCAGGTCACTAAATTACATAGCATTGAGCGCTATAGCCATGTTATGCATATGGGCTCCACTGTAAGAGGAGAAATTGCCCCTCATTGTGATGCCTTAGATGCTATTGCTGCTGTGTTGCCAGCAGGTACTTTATCGGGAGCTCCTAAAATTCGTGCCTGTCAATTGATTGGTCAATTAGAAGGGGTAGAGCGTGGTATTTATGGCGGTGCTTTTGGCTACATTGACTTTACAGGCAATATGGACATGTGTATTGCTATACGTTTAGCCTATTTGTTAGATGGTAAAGTTCATGTACGTTCAGGAGCGGGCATTGTTGCTGACTCTATTGGTCAAAATGAGTACCAAGAGTGCATTAACAAAGCTAAAGCTGTAATTAATGCTTTAACCATGGCACAAGATAATGAGGAGCTGTAAATGATCTTATTAATCGATAATTACGACAGCTTTTCTTACAATTTGTATCAGCTTATTGGTCAGATTAATAGCGACTTAAAAGTAATTCGCAATGATGAAATGACTGTTGAGGATATAGCTAAATTAAATCCTGAAAAGATTATTATCTCTCCAGGCCCTGGTCGTCCTGAGGATGCGGGCATTATTATGTCGCTACCTAAAACTTTAGGTCGTACCATACCGCTCTTAGGCGTATGTTTGGGCCATCAAGCCATTTGTGCTGCCTTTGGAGCCAAGGTAACTTATGCTCCTAAGTTAATGCATGGAAAGCAATCTTTGGTAGAGTTGGATAATACTTGTCCCTTATTTCACCACTTGCCTGAGCGTACTTTAGTAGCACGCTATCATTCCTTATGCGTGCAAGAAGATACTCTGCCTGATGAGTTGGTGGTGACGGCTAAAACGGAAAATAATGAAGTTATGGCCGTAGCTCACCGCCATTATCCTATCTATGGAGTGCAATTCCATCCTGAGTCCATCATGACCCCAGATGGTCAGCAAATGATTGCTAATTTCTTAGCTCTATAGCAAGCGCAAAGCGCATTGGCCCATGCGCATGGGTGCATGGGCTCATGCCACCATACACCCATGGGCACAAGGCCCATGGCGCATTGCGTATGGCCAAGCTTGCACCGCTCCTTGCGTAGGATACAAGGGACGCAATCCCATTGCGCAAGCGCAGGGCGCTAAGCGCAGCCGCACTTAGAGCAAGTATGAGCCCTACAGTGTTAAGCTTTAAGCTTTAAGCTTTAGGCTTAATTTAGCTGTAGGGTCAGCACCAGTTAAGGCAAGAGAGAAAATGATTAAAGAAGCTATTGTAAAAATTGTTAATAAACAAGATTTAAGCTTTGATGAGGCTTATGCCGTGATGAATGAAATCATGACAGGCCAAACAACAGCTACCCAAAATGCAGCCTTTTTAGCAGCATTATCTACTAAGAGTGCTCGTGCAGAAACTATTGATGAGATTGCTGGTTGTGCCTCGGCTATGAGAGATCACGCCACTAAAGTGCCTACCCCTTATGATGTGTTTGAAATTGTAGGTACAGGTGGTGATAATGCCCATAGCTTTAATATCTCAACTACTACAGCCCTAATTTGCGCCGCAGGTGGCCTAAAAGTGGCTAAACACGGCAATAGAGCAGCCTCTTCTTTATGTGGTACTGCTGATTGCTTAGAGGCCTTGGGCGTTAATATTGATTTATCACCTTTAGAATGTTTAACTTTATTAGATAAAGTAGGTATGTGCTTTTTCTTTGCCCAAAAGTATCACTCATCCATGAAGTATGTAGGTGCAATTCGTAAAGAATTAGGCTTTAGAACAGTATTTAATATTTTGGGCCCTTTGACCAACCCTGCAAGTCCTAAAATCCAGCTACTAGGCGTTTATGATGAGTATTTGGTTGAGCCTTTAGCCAAGGTTTTAATGAGCTTGGGTATAAAGCGTGGCATGGTGGTATTTGGTAAGGATAAGCTTGATGAAATATCCTTATCGGCTCCTACTACCATTTGCGAGTTTAAAGACGGCTGGTATCGTACCTTTGAAATCACTCCTGAGCAATTTGGTATGGAGCGCTGTACTAAAGAAGCTTTAAAGGGTGGTACTCCTGAGGAAAATGCTGCTATTACCAGAGGTATTTTATCAGGTCAAATTTTAGGCCATAAGCGTAATGTGGTCTTGTTAAATGCTGGTGCCTCTTTGTATTTAGGTGGTGCTGCTGCCTCTATAGCTCAAGGTATAGAACTAGCTGCTTCTTTGATTGATGAGCATAAAGCTATCGACACTTTAGATAAGTTAGTGCAAGTGAGCAACGAAATTAAAACTAACAAGGAACAGGAGCATTAGGGTGAATATTTTAGATAAATTAGCAGCCCATGCCCGTGAGCGTGTAGCTATAGCGCAGCAAAAGCTTTCTTTTGAAAAGTGTCAGTCTTTAGCTAAAGAGTGCTCCTTAGCCTTAGAGCCTTTTGCTCTTGAGCGTTCTTTAAAAAGACGTAATGAGCTAGGCCAAATTGCCATTATTGGTGAGTGTAAAAAGGCCTCACCATCCAAAGGCATTATTGCTCAGGACTTTCCTTATTTAGCTATTGCAAAAGAGTATGAAAGTGCAGGGGCTGATGGTATTAGCGTGCTCACCGAGCCTAAGTGGTTTTTAGGTAGTGATAGCTATTTAGAGCAAATAGCTAAGGAAGTAAAAGTACCTGTATTACGTAAGGACTTTACTGTCAGTGATTATCAAATTTATGAAGCTAAGCTCTTAGGTGCCAGTGCTGTATTGTTAATTTGCTCTTTACTTAGTAAAGATGAGCTTTTACATATGATTAAACTGTGCGACCAACTAGAGCTAAGTGCTTTAGTTGAGGCTCATGATGCTCAAGAGATTGAAATGGCCCTTAGTGTAGGTGCTAGATTAATCGGAGTTAACAATCGTAATTTAAAAGACTTTACTGTAGATACCCAAAATAGCACCCGTTTGCGTCAATTAGTGCCCCAAGATGTGCTTTTTGTGGCCGAAAGTGGCGTTAGTTGCGCCTCTGATGTGCAAGCCCTCAAAAAAGCAGGAGTTAATGCTATTTTAGTAGGTGAAAGCTTAATGAGAGCTGACAACAAAACAGCCCATCTTAATATGCTTCGTAATGCTTAATCTTATTAATACTAAAAGGTGGCTCTTATGAGCTTTAAATTAAGTCCCAAGTTAACTTGGGCCCTCGTGGCCAGCATAGATCATTCTTATTAAAGCAAACTAGCAATAAGTATTAATGTTCTAGTTTTCACCCTCCATTTCCCAGCACCAGCACCGCAGCCGTGCACCAGCACCGCAGCGCAGCAACAGCGCCGCAACATCCCGCAGCAGCGCTGCTTAAAAACCAATGTGCCAAGGCTCAATAGGTGCAACAGTTTAAGTGCACAAGGGCACAAGGGCAAAAAATAGCCCACGCAGTAGCGTGCAAGAGTACAAGGTGCTATGCGAGCAAAGGCGCATGAGTGCCACTGGATAGGCGCACTAATGGGCCTAAACCTTAGGCATTAATTGAGTGATGGAGAGGGGAAAATTATCCCTGGCTAAAGATTGTGGCTATGAGTGTGTGTGTAAGGCCGCAATCACGAGGTATTAAGTCATGACAAATCAAAAAGGACGCTTTGGTATTCATGGTGGTCAATATGTGCCTGAAACTTTGATGAATGCCATTATCGAGCTGGAACAAGCCTATGATCATTACAAAAATGATCCTCAATTTAATCAAGAATTAACCTCTCTCTTTAACGATTATGCTAATCGTCCTTCTATGCTTTATTTTGCTGAGAAAATGACAGCAGATCTGGGCGGTGCCAAGATTTATTTAAAGCGTGAGGACTTAAACCACACTGGTGCTCATAAGATTAACAATGTGTTAGGTCAGGCCTTACTGGCTAAAAAGATGGGTAAAACCCGTTTAGTAGCTGAAACTGGTGCAGGTCAACATGGCGTAGCCTCAGCTACCGCAGCAGCTTTAATGGGCCTTGAGTGTGATGTTTACATGGGTCGTGAGGATACTGAGCGTCAGGCCTTAAATGTCTATCGTATGAAGCTTTTAGGTGCCAAAGTCCATCCTGTAGATAGTGGCACTGCTACCTTAAAAGATGCGGTATCAGAGGCCATGAGAGATTGGTGTACTAATGTTGGCCATACTCATTATTGCTTAGGTTCAGTAATGGGCCCACATCCATTCCCAACTATTGTTCGTGATTTCCAAGCGGTAATTTCTAAAGAAATTAAAGAGCAAATACTACAAAAGGAAGGTCGTTTACCTGATGCTGTACTTGCTTGCGTGGGCGGCGGCTCTAATGCTATAGGTGCTTTTTATCATTTTATTAATGATCCTGAGGTTGCGCTTATTGGTTGTGAGGGTGCAGGTAAGGGCGTAGATACCAAAGATACCGCAGCTACTATGAGTGTAGGTAAGCTTGGTATTTTCCATGGCATGAAATCATATTTTTGCCAAAACAAATATGGCCAAATTGCTCCTGTTTACTGCATTAGCGCAGGCTTAGATTATCCTGGCATTGGACCTGAGCATGCTCACCTTAATGATATAGGTCGAGCCCAATATGTGCCTATCAACGATGAGGAGGCGGTAAACGCCTTTGAGTACTTAGCTCGTTGTGAGGGTATTATTCCTGCAATTGAGTCAGCCCATGCCGTAGCCTATGCTATGAAGTTGGCTCCTACTATGGGTAAAGATAAAATTATTGTAGTTAACTTATCAGGACGTGGTGATAAAGATGTAGCTGCTATTGCCCGCTATAGAGGAGAGGTGATCCATGAGTAAGATTTCTGATGCTTTTGTAAACGGCAAAGCTTTTATTCCGTTTATTACTTGTGGCGACCCTGATTTGCAAACTACAGTGCAAATAGTAAAAGCAGCGGCTGACAATGGGGCTGATATTATTGAGCTGGGCATTCCTTTTTCCGACCCTACAGCTGAGGGCCCTGTAATTCAGGAAGCAAATGTACGTGCGCTTAAAAATGAAGTCACCACCGATGATGTGTTTAAGACCGTAGAGCAAATAAGAACTGAGGTTAGTATTCCTCTGGTCTTTATGACTTACGCTAATGTAGTATTTTCCTATGGTTGTGATGCTTTCTTTGAGCGTTGCGCTCAAGTAGGTATAAGCGGCATTGTGCTTGCTGATGTGCCTTTTGAGGAAATGGGGGAGTTTGAGCAAAGCGCCCTTAAGCATAATGTTGAAATGATAAGCTTAGTATCTCCTACCTCTGAGGATCGTATTGCCAAGATAGTTAAGCATGCTCGAGGCTTTGTCTATATTGTCTCAAGCTTAGGTGTAACTGGCGTTAGAGACCATATTAGTACTGATATTGGTAGTATAGTCAAAGTAGTAAGAGCTAATACTAATATTCCTTGTGCCGTAGGTTTTGGTATTTCTACCCCAGAACAAGCGCAAGCCATGGCCTCTTTAGCTGACGGTGCCATTGTCGGCTCAGCCATTGTCAAGATCATAGCTGCTTATGGCAAAGAAGCGCCATCTCATGTAGGTGCTTATGTGCGCTCCATGAAAGATGCTATTAAGGATCTTTAATTAAAATTCCATATTTAGAAAACACAAAAAAAGGCTGTAGTACCTAGGTACCACAGCCTTTCTTATTCAAATTATCACGTAGCTATTACTTTTGCTAAAGCACCCCAGATCAGGTAATTGCCTGACAGACATATCCCTGCCATGCCAGTCCTGGCATGGACTGGAGCCTGGCATGGCCAGCCAAGACCTGGCTTGGCATGGCATGGCACGGCATGGCCATATAGGCCATGCTCTATGGCCCGTGGCCTATGGCAAGGCTTGGGTGCAAAGTCTTGTTTTAACCGCAGCAACCGCCACCGCAGCAGGAGCTGCCTGGCTTGATGGCACGAATGCTGGTAATAGCCTCAATCTTATCGTCCACGCTTTGGTTTTCGTTATTGGTAAGCCCCATATTACGACGGTGCTCTTCAATTAAGCGGCTATCATCATCCCAATCAAGTGGATTAATTTCTACTAACTTCTTGTTAGCATCACGCATTACAACACGCTCAATTTGAGCATTTAAAATAAGACGCTCACACATGGCGCATGGACTAATATTCTTAGTTGGCTCATTGGTAGCAGCATCAGTACCACATAAATAGAGGGTACCACCAATAATATCTAATGGATTGCCATTAATAATGGCATTAGCCTCAGCATGTACAGCACGGCAAATTTCATAATGGGTGCCTGGCTTTACCTTAAGCTCATCACGTAAACAAATGCCTAAATCAGAGCAGTTGTCTCTGTGACGAGGTGCGCCGTTATATCCAGTTGAAACAATACGGCCATCTTTGGAGACAATAACAGCACCATATCTACGACGTAAACAAGTAGAACGCATGGAAACAGATTCAGCAATTTCCATAAAAGACTCATCTTTGGATGGACGTACAAAGCTTGTGGTCACAATAGCCTCCAGGCAATAAACCGAAAATAAAAGTGGAATTGGGCTCTATTTTACGTCATAAAATCCCATGATCAAGCTAATAGCAAAGCATTATCATTAGACTATCTTAGTCATTTAGCTTTTAGCATTACACAAGCTAGCTCTTGGGGGTAAAAAATTTTTAAAAATTTGTTGACAAGAGGTATGCAAGTTATTAAAATGTGCGCCGTCGGTGATTAGCGCAGTCCGGTAGCGCAACTGGTTTGGGACCAGTGGGTCGCAGGTTCGAATCCTGCATCACCGACCAGTTTTCAAGCGCCAAGAGCGCTTTTTCTTTTTTCGGGCCGATAAGACCAATTTAAGGGCTTAAACTTAAAAGAGTTTAAGTTTTATAGTTAGTAATAAATACGTTTTCGTGTCAATTTCTAGCTTGGGTTTTTTAGGCAGATGTCTTAGCTAAATGCTCCGGTCGCAGACATTTAGCATAACCATCAAAACAGTACGAGAGTATCGAATCATGGCTATTACTTTAGACGTTCAAGTTCGCAATGACTTGGGGAGAGGTGCGAGCCGCCGCCTTCGTCGTGCAGAGCAGATCCCAGCAATCATTATCGCCAAGGGTCAAGAGACTGTTAGCGTAATCTTAGACGAGAAGAAGTTAATCCAGGCTACTACCAAGCCAGAGTTCTTCACTGAGAACGTAACCTTAAACTTAGACGGCAACCAGATCGTTGTTAAGCCAATCGCTATGCAACGTCATCCAGTTACCTCTCGCGTAATTCACGTTGATTTCCAACGCGTTTAATTAAACGAAGCCTATTATAGGCAGTTACGCTAGCGCTATAGCGCCGCATGGGGCAGGCTGATTTCAGTCTGCCCTTTGTGTTTTTGCAAAAAACATTTGCTATTGCTTGCATATCTCTCTAAGATACAAGCTATCAGACCCATCAAGTGGTGGGCCACTAACTAAGCACTAAATAATATTCCTTTGCCAAGATTAATCTCTGTTCTAAAGCTTTTTATAGCTCCTCTCTAGCGACTTATTTTACAGGCAAAGACGAATGTATAGTGCAGGACGATTTAAATGCATAATAACGAAAACAATTCTAAGCTTTCATTAAACAAGTCTTCTGTTTCTTCTTCTAATATCAAACCTTTATCCCGTTTCCAAAAGCGAGCTCAAGAGCAAGCTCAAGCTCAGCAGCAAAGAGAACTCTCTGCCTCTAAAGAGCGCAAAGTAGAGGCTACTCCTTGGACTAAAGGTTCTTTAATGTCCCAAAACAAAGACCAAGATCGCTTTGGCGAGCGTAAAGAGCGCAGCTTTGGCGAACGTCGTGAGCGTGGCCCACGCCGTGATGGCGAGCGTAGCTTTGGTGAGCGCCGTGAACGTGGCCCACGCCGTGAGGGCGAGCGTAGCTTTGGCGAACGCCGTGAACGTGGCCCACGTCGTGAAGATAGGGGCGGTGCACGCCGTGAGCGTGCTCCACGTATGGATGCACAAAACCTTTATGATGTTGCAGGAGATTTTGATTCCTCTAACAGTCGTCCTGAGCGTGTAGTAACTGATGCTCGCACTATTTATGAGTGCGAAGTGCCTATTGGCCGTATGACTGAGCTTGCTATTTGCGAAATCACTGAAAAGGGTGCTTTTGTTGATGCCAAAGATCATGGCCCTTTATTTATTCCACGTAGCCAATTACCTGATGAGGCTCAAGAGGGCGATTTAATTCGTGTCTTCTTATATAAGGATGGTGAGCGTACTTTAGCTACCGCCCGTCGCCCTTATATTGAGCTTGGTATGACTGGCAACTTACGTATTAATAGCGTGGAAAATGGTACTGCCTACTTAGATTTAGGTATTCCAAAAGAGCTAGTTTTACCTGTATCTGAGCAGCGCTTTAGAATGTATGAGGGCGATAATGCTCTAGTATTGGTGTGCATTGATAACTTAGGCCGTCTATTCGGTACTCAGTGCTTTAACCGCTACATTCGTGATAAGTCCTTCCCTCATGAGTTTGAGGACAATCAGCGCGTTAAGATTGTTGCTGTAGCCCATACTCCTTTAGGCTTTAGAGTAATTGTTGATGATAAGGTGTACGGACTTATTTATCAGTCCGAGCAAAAGGGTGAGCTTATTATTGGCAAGCGCTATGATGGTTTTGTAAAGACTGTTCGTCCTGATGGTCGCTTAGATATTTCTCTGCAAGAGGCTGGTCGTGAGGGTGTAGAGCATGCTTCTTTAGATATCTTACAAGCTCTTTATTTCTCCGAGGGTAAGTTTGACTTTAATGATAAGTCTGAGCCAGAGAAAATTGAAGAATACTTAAAGATGTCCAAAGGCCGCTTTAAGAAGGCTTTAGGTGCTTTATATAAGCAGCGCTTTGTAGAAATTACCGATGATGGGGTTCTTTTAACTCCAGAGGGCCAAAATTTTGCCAATGAGCGTTTTGCCCATTTAGCCAATAAGGGCCAAAGCAATATTGATAGCGAAAGCGACAGCAATGACTTAGCTGATTCTGTAGAGTCTAGCTATGATGATATGGATGCTTTAGCTAATGCTGATGTTGGTGCAGATCAAGACCCTATGGTTGATGCAGTGGTTAGCGCTGTAGCTCAGGCCCGTAAAGAGGGTAAATTACCTACAGGCTATCACAACAACGAAGTTAAGTCCTATCAGCGCACTGATTTTAATAAAGCAGAGCCAGAGCAAGCATTAGAGACTACCTCATGGGGTGAAAACCTTGATGAACTGGGGGACTTTGCGGGTCGTCGCAGTGCTGTTAATGAGATGTCTGGCTTTGGTAATGAGCGTAGTGCCCACCGCCATGACCGTGGCCCTCGCCGTGATGGTGAGCGCCGTGAGCGTAGCCCACGTCGTGAGGGTGAGCGCCGTGAGCGTAGTTTTGGCGAGCGAGGCCCACGCCGTGATGGTGAGCGCCGTGAGCGCAGCTTTGGTGAGCGCGGCCCTCGTCGTGAGGGCGAACGCCGTGAGCGTAGTTTTGGCGAGCGTGGCCCACGCCGTGAGGGTGAGCGTCGTGAGCGTAGCTTTGGTGAACGTCGTGAGCGTAGTTTTGGCGAGCGTGGCCCACGCCGTGATGGTGAGCGTCGTGAGCGTAGCTTTGGTGAACGCCGTGAGCGTGGCCCTCGTAGAGACAGCCATAGCTTTAGAGGCAAGCGTTAATTAGTTTATTTTTAGCACTATAGTGCGTAATATAAGGCCAAGTTGAGTAGCAAAATACTCAATTTGGCTTTATTTTATAGTTAGTTTCATAGTTAATTTTTTTGAGGATGTAGATAATGGCGGAGTTTTTCCTCGATTTGCTCGGCTTTGTTATTAAAGGCGGCATTGTGCTAGCAGTAGTATTGGTTCCTATCCTGGTTATTGTTGGTTTAGTTGCTAAGAATAAAAAGCCACAAAATCCAGAAGGCTCATTAGTGGTAGTAGATTTAAAGAAAGCTGCCAAAAAACGTAAAGAGCTAATGACTAAGAGCTTAAAGAAGGCTAATCCTGATGAGTTGTTGCATAAAAAGGAGCTTAAGGTCGGCTTAGTTAAAGAAGATAAGGCTGAGGCTAAAAAGGCTAATTCTAAGCAAGGCAAGAAAGATGCTGTGGCTAAAGAGCGTGAAGAGCGCAATGAATTAGTAAATTCCTTAGAGCAAAAGAACCAAGCAGGTGAGTTTTGCCCAAATAATCTCTATGTTATTGATTTTAGAGGCTCTACTAAGGGTAAAGAGTTTAAAGAATTACGCCTTAAGATTGATGCTATTTTAGACGTGGCTACCAAGGATGATGAGGTAGTAGTTAATCTCATGTCTCCAGGTGGTTTAGTTAACTCTTATGGTCTATGCGCTTCTCAATTACAGCGTATTAGAGATCGTGATATTAAGCTTACCGTAACCGTTGATGAGGTTGCTGCCTCTGGTGGTTATTTAATGGCTTGTGTGGCTGATAAGATTGTTGCAGCTCCTTTCTCATATATTGGTTCTATTGGCGTTATTGCAGGTGTGCCAAACTTTAGAAAGGTGTTAAAGCGCTTTGATGTTGATTATGAGCAAATTACTGCTGGTAAGTACAAGCGTACCTTATCTGTTTTAGGTGAAAATACCGAAGAGGGCCGTAAGAAGTTCAAAGAAGAGCTCGAGGCTGTACATACTCGTTTTAAAGAGCAGGTGCTACGCTATCGCCCTAATCTTGATGCTGAAAAAGTTACTACTGGTGAACACTGGTTGGCTGTTGATGCTAAGGAATTAGGCTTGGTAGATGAAATTGCTACCTCTGATGAGTACTTAGCTAAGCGTATGGCTGTTACTAAGAATAGTGCCTTAAAGTTAAAGTACAAGAAGGTAGAGAAAAAGAATCTGCTTTCTAAAATTATGCCTAAGAGCTATTTATCATCTGTAATCAGCAAAGTACGCTCTGAGCAAGTGAGCGAGTGCTTAGATGAAGCTGAGCAAAATAGCTTTATGCGCTTAAAGTAATAATAGAGATCTATTGAGCTTACAAAGTACGTTTTTGTCTGAAAAACGTACTTTGTTAAGCCAGTTAATTATTGCGTATATTTGGCTTAGGATATTGGGTTTGTTAGTGTCTTAAGCCAAGAATACATAATAGTCAATCTCGTGTTTGAGGCTGGATAACTTTTGGTTCTATATGAGGTGTTGGTTTTGCTGTGCCATTTTGTTGGGCATTTTGTGAGCTAACGCTAAATTTTGCACAAAAGTGAAGCTAGCTTAGATCTATAGCTAAAAAGACAAATTTTTTGCTTAGATATGCTATAGATTGACTAACAAAAGATAAATTTTTACCTGCAATTTTTTGGTTAGCCAACATTATTTGTCATTAAATATACTTGCTCACTAGCCTTAAGTGAGCTAGCCTAATATATAGCGTTAGCAATAATGCTAAATCAAGCCTATCTTATTAAGCTCTAAAATGAGCCTACAGATAAGGCTTATCAGCTTAAAGCCTCTGATGAAAATATAGAGCAAAATTTCTTGTTAAGTAATTTACTTAACATAGCATTTATTTAGTGAACAGGAAGTACTCTTTGGTCGAGGAAAAGAATGGGTAAAGCGTTAGTTATTGTGGAGTCTCCTTCCAAAGCCAAAATTATTAATGGCTATTTGGGCGAGAACTACATTGTTAAAGCCAGCGTCGGTCATATTCGCGATCTGCCCTCAGGTGCTAGTAAAACAAGTAAAGCTACTGGTGAGGCTACTCGTAGCCGTGTAAAAAAGACCGAGGAGCAAAAGCGTAATGCACTTTTCGATCGTATGGGCATCGATCCATTAAATAATTGGAAGGCCCGTTATGAAATTATGCCAGATAAGGTATCAGTAGTATCTGAACTTAAGCGTCTTGCCAAAGAGTGTGACGCTGTTTATTTGGCAACTGACTTGGATCGTGAAGGAGAGGCTATTGCTTGGCACTTAAAAGAGATCCTCTCGTCAAAGAGTGATGCTGATAAGCCTTTTTGGCGTGTAAAGTATCCTGAAATCACTAAGAGTGCTATTAAAAAGGCCTTTGATAACCCTGGTCAGGTAAATATGGACATGGTAAATGCCCAGCAAACACGACGCTTCTTAGATCGTGTAGTGGGCTTTATGGTGTCTCCTTTACTATGGGAAAAGGTAGGCCGTGGCTTATCAGCAGGTCGTGTACAATCAGTTGCTGTAGAGTTGATTGTAGATCGTGAGCGTGAAATTAAAGCCTTTATCCCAGAGGAGTATTGGACTATTGGTGCTAATACTCTTACTCCTAACAAAGAGGAGTTGCCTTTATCTTTAGCTACTAAGGGTAAAAATAAAGTAGTGATTAACAATGCTACTGAGGCCCAGGCTATTGTTAATGAACTCCAAGCTCAACAATTTGTTGTTAGCAAGATTGACTCTAAAAAGGGCAGTGCTCATGCTCCTGCACCTTTTACCACCTCTACTTTGCAACAGACAGCTAACCAGCGCTTAGGCTTTAGCGTTAAGCGTACTATGACTGTAGCTCAACGTCTGTACGAAGGTGGTTTTATTACTTATATGCGTACTGATAGTGTGAACTTATCTCAAGATGCTATCAACGCAGCTCGCTCCATTATTGAAGAGCAATTTGGTAAGCAGTATTTACCTGATACTCCAAATTACTATCAATCTAAAGAGTCAGCTCAAGAGGCTCACGAAGCTATTAGACCATCTCATCCAGAGATGAAGTCTTTACCAAGCACAGTAGATCGTGATGGCCAAAGACTATACCAATTAATTTATGAGCGCTATTTAGCTTGTCAAATGTCTAACCAGCAATATGAGTCCCGCTCCATTAGTGTGGTGGCAGGTGATTATGTGCTGCGTGCTACTGGTAGAACTGAGCTATTTGACGGCTTTAGAAGAGTATTAGGTAATAAGAGTGAAGATGCTATTTTACCTGCGGTAAAAGAGGGTGATATCTTAGCTCTTACTGCTCTAATTCCAGCTCAGCACTTTACTCAGCCTCCAGCACGTTACTCTGAGGCTACCTTGGTTAAAGAGCTTGAAAAAGATGGTATTGGTAGACCATCAACCTATGCTGCCATTATTAATACCATTCAAGAGCGTGGCTATGTAAAGGTAGAGCGCAACCGCTTCTTTGCTACCAAGATGGGCGAAATTGTAACTGATAGATTGCGTTATAGTTTTGCTAATTTAATGGACTATCATTTCACTGCCTCTATGGAGGAGTCTTTAGATGAGATTGCCGCAGGCCGTCGTAATTGGCTTGCTAGCCTCGATGAGTTCTATAAGGACTTTTCAGATCATCTCACCAAGGCTCAGCTTCCATATGAGCAGGGCGGTATGCCTAATAATAGAGCTATTGAAACTGACATTATCTGTCCTACTTGCCATAAATACCATATGGCTATTCATATGGGACGTACTGGCAGTTTCTTAAGCTGTATGGGCTATCATGACACTGAGGTCAAGGCTACAGAGCGTTGCCGTTGTACCATTAACCTTACTCCAACTCATGAAAATGATATTCCTGAGGATAAGGAAATGGACGAGGCCACCGAAACTAAGTTGCTCTTAGGCAGCAAGCGCTGTCCTAAGTGCGGCTCTAAGATGGATGGCTATTTGATTGATAAGAATCATAAGATTTACTTATGTTCTAATGCTCCTGTATGCGATGGCTATACCAGAGAGGAAGGTGACTACTCTAATGAGGTCGCTCTAGGCCCTGTGATCGCTTGTGAAAAGTGCGGTCATGACATGGTCTTAAAAGAGGGTCGTTTTGGCCGCTACATGTTATGTACTAATGAGGCCTGTAAGAATACTCGCAAGATCTTAAAGAATGGTGATGTAGCCCCTCCACGTGAGGATGCTGTTGATTTACCAGAGTTGCCTTGTGATAAGAACCCAGAGTCACATTATGTTTTACGTGATGGTGCTACAGGTATCTTCTTAGCTGCTCATGATTTCCCTAAGGTGCGTGAAACTAGACCTGTTAAGGTTATAGAGCTCAAGCGCTTTATCGATCGTATTTCTCCTAAGTTCTATTATTTAGCTAATGGCCCTGAATACGATCCTAATGGTAATCCTGCTGAGGTGCGCTTCTCTCGTAAGCTCAAAGAGCAATACTTATCCTCAGTAAATCCAGAGGGTAAGCAAACTAAGTGGGCTGCTTACTACGCACCTGAGACTAACTCTTGGCGTGAGGCTGAATTAGGTAAAGGCAAGTCTAGTGCTAGTGCTAGCGATAGCGAGGATGCTCCTAAGACTAAGGCCAAGACTACCAGAGCTAAGTCAACTAAGAGCACTACAACTAAGAAAAAAGCTCAGGCTTAGTTAAAGTGTAAGCTCTTTATTAAAACCGCAATGTGGTAGCTACTGCATTGCGGTTTTTGCATATGATAGAATAGGGCCCTGTAATTAATCGTGGGATTATTAGCCTAGCCATATAATTGGAGTGAGCTTGTGAGCCGTAACCTATTTTATGTATTGCCTCTTCCTTTAAGTGCCCCTTCAATCAAGGCACGCTTAGCAGGATTGAGTATTTTACGTATTCCTGATGGTGTTTCCTTGGAATATGCTACGGTTAAAAAGCTCTTATTAAGCAAGATCCCTTTGCATAGCATTGTCTCGCCTGTTTATTTATTTAAACAGCATATTGATCCTTTCAATCTTAAGCATGGCATGAGCTCTTTGGAGTTTGTAAGTGAGTGTAGTAACCAACTTACTAGAACTTCAGATCAAGACATTTTAATCTCATTTGCTTTTAGGCATATGAGTGTTTTAAATGCCATGGCTATTCAAAACTTTTATTACGATGATTTCTTTGAGCGCTTTAATTATGTAATTGATTTAAAAGTAGCTCTCAATACCTGTGCTTATTTTGGCAATACCCGTTTAAAGCAAATTACCAATCTTAATCAAGTGGCTAAAGATTTAGGCTTTAAAGGGGATTTATCTAATCAGCTCAACCGAACTGAGGCTTTGCATTTTATCTATCAGCACTTATTAGCCCAAGATCCTAAAATCATGGCCTTTTTAACTAAGCCAAGGGACAAGCGTCTAGGCCTAGTAGTAAATAACTGCTATGTTTATTTGGATGACAAGGGGCTGTACGTAGTAAAAGTTATTGATGTTAGCGCTGATGGCAGAATAGTAAAGGTCATTAAAGCTAATAGCAGTGAGATGGTATTAGACACTATTAATCTTGATTTTGCTCCTTTAGTAGCTCCTTTAACCATTTTGACTAAAGAGCGCCAAGTAGAGCATAAATTTGATTTAAATGAGGTCTTAAAGCGCCTAAATGAGGCTAAGCTTAACGAGCTTTCTAATAAGGCAGATGATTGGGTAATTGGTGAGCGAGACTTACCTTTTTATAAAAGTTTCTTTAAGCATTTAAATGCCCAAGAGCAGCAAGTGTTTGAGCGCTTATCACGCCATGATTTAAGAACCGAGACCAATATCTCAAGCATAGCTAATAACAGCACTAAGTTTAGTGCTTTTGTGATGTGCTATATCAATGAGAATTTTCCTGGTGCTTGTTTTGATGCCGAGCGCAAGAACTATCTTGATTATTGTAATGAGCAGCTCAAGCGCCGCAGCAGCAGCGTAGTTCAAGAGTGCCAAATGCTCTTTGATAACATCAACGATAAAGACACTCAATCCCTGGCCCTCTTAAAGCGCATCAGCTCTTACTTCTAATCCCATCCCCTGGCCAAGCCCCAGCCTGGGCTAAAGCCCAGGCCTGGGACAAGCCCAAGCGTGGATCAAGCCCTGGCCTGGCGAAGTTTTCGCTAAAGTGTGGCTTTGCTAACCAAGCTTAGGCTTAGCCAAACAATAATGCTGCTAAGTTCAGCTAAGATTAGATGCTAGTGATTAAATTGAAATCTCTTTGCACAAATACCACTAACCTACTCAGCCAGTAAAATTGTGGAAAAGCACAAGACAATTAGCAAATTAAGGTGCCACTTTGGTTCGTTAGTATGTAATGGGTTTTCAATCATAGCCCGGCATTGTTAAATTTTTATTTCTAAGCAAAAACCGCTTATTTATCAGATTTCTTAGAAATGCTACCCTTGAGGTAGTTTTTTTGTGCCAAAACTACAACCC
>NZ_JALKIM010000065.1 GCF_023050945.1 Anaerobiospirillum sp. NML120448
ACATAAGTGTTTAATAGCTTATAAGTCCTGACTATAAAACTACACTATTTTATCCTTCTGTATTATATTTTATAAACAACGTTAATTATTTGTTTTTATCTGACGCATCAAATTGTCGGTCTATATGATAAGTTAATATTAGAAACTACAACTTAAGGCTAAGGCTAAGGCTTTAAAGAGGACATGTAATAGACAGTAGGTTTTTTTGTATCCTCCAGTCTTGGTCAAAACATATTGCTATGAAGGCAACACCTTGCTTACTCATTAAAGAATGCTCTTTGCCTAATTGAGTAGCTTTTGTCTCTATTACGTCAATATACTGTCCATCATAGACAATGATTAGGAATTTTAGGTGAATCCTCGTATCAAAAGTGAGGACAATGAAAAAGATAAAGTCTTGTTTTGTCATACAGTTTGCTTTATTTCATCACTGCCCAACCACCAACCACATGGTCGGAGGAGCACTAGAATGTTTTCAATAAGCATTAGCAAACTTTGTGATGGTGTTTGGCTGTAGTATTAGTAGTAAGCTACTATACAAAGTTAAGCCCAAGCTAAAGCTTCTGCTGTAATTAAGTAAGGTCTTAAACAAGTAATATAGTCTTTTACTCATGATGCTTTCGTATGATTGTGCCCAGTCTTGTGTGCGTTCAAACGCAGCTTGGTGGAGGCTAGTCCTGTAGATAAGATGTGAGGAATAGGGTTAGGTGCTGACAATCCTGATGACCAGAATCCTTTGAATGAAGTGGAAAGGACAAAATATGCTTGGCTTTGCTCTAATGGAAGAAAGAGATGAATTATTAAGAGTCAATCGCCACGAAAGTCTTTGAACGTGGATGTTCTTAAACAAAGTAGGGCTTAACTAAAGCTAGGGCGTAAGACTGCAAGCAGATCTACACAGTGCGGATTCATGCATACATATAAAGCTATATATAGATATTCACTAAAACCCTTTCTGTTACTACTTTAACAAACGCTTGATTATAGCAATATCTTTATTACTCATATTAGTAAGTAATAGAATAATTTACTTGTTAGCATAATTTGAATTATCATTGTTGCAGATACATGAAAATATGATATAGTATCTATATCATTTGCTTTTAAAGGAAAAGATTTCTTTATGAATATTGTTGTTTTGTTTGAAGCTAGCGACGAGCAAAAAGCTAGTCTTCAAAGTGCTCTACCTCAATGGAATATTTCTGAATTAATGGAGTCACTAGTTTTATCTGCTGGACATTGCGACTTAGACGATGATGACTTGGATGAGTTTAAGAAATATCTGAGCGAAAGCTTTGCCATTACTTGGGATAAGAGAGAATCAGGAAAGTTGTACTCTGTCAATGGAGTTAACCTTGCTAATTACCATAGCTTAGTTGTAAAAGATGCTAAGTTTGCTAAATGTGATTATGTAGATTTAGCTGATAATTACGCTAAATTAGCATTCGGCATTTTGCGTTTTGTTTTAGATGCCTCACAAATTAAATCTTACACCATACTATGTTCATTCTTCTCTAAGAATAAGCATGGTTACGAATTTTGGTCTCGTCAAAGTTCCTCAGGTTGCTTCGAAGACCTAAAGCTCTTAATCACTAATTCTGAACTTCTTCCTGGTTTAAACGGCTATAGCACTATTGATGATCTAAAAGCACAATGGTGTGAACTTACAGGCGAGTCATTAGAGCAGGTACAGCTCTTAAAGGATAAGTCATTCTTATTACTTGCAGAGTACTACAACTATGCTGCCATCTTAGATAAGATTCCAGCTAAGATAAAAACTCGTAAGAAGAGCATTGAGACAAAAGGATCAGCTGTTAAGGTTATGGAAGCTGATGATGGTGTGCGTTATGACGACTTCTTTGACAAAAATCAATCTCTTCACTTAGGTCTACATAATTTTTTACCTAACGCTTAAATGTTAAGGGATTCTCTGGTTGCTATTAAGTGGAAGCTAAACCCATAGATTATCCTAAACTTGTTGTTAATTCTTACCTGGAGCTGTGCCATAAGACCCTTAATAATGCGGTATTAGGCACGAAACTACTATGAATATTGCTGTACTATTTGATGCCAATGCTGAGCAACAAGCTGCTCTAATTAAGCTAATGGCTGGCCAAAAAATTAATGATTGGCTTAAGAAGTTCGATTTAGATCTAGCTGAAGAGTGCTGGCTAGAAGAGGAAGATGTCAAAGAATATGGATGGGACAAGGTTTGTAAGACATCATATGAAATGGCTTTTGTCCGCCAAGATGGCTCATCCATTAATCCTAAAGAAGTTAAAGTAGCAGATCTTAAACCAGAGGACTTTTCCTTTTATAAGTTTGAGCTCAATAATATTGAGTTAGTCTATGAAAACTCATTTGATCAAATGATCAAATCAGTTTGGTCTCATGCTTTTGAAGACTGCGAAATTGAAGATTATGCTATCTTATGTTTTGAAGACAGCACTCGTGATTTAGGTGAAGAGCCAAAGTTCTCTATTAGTGTTCAATCTAGCGGTGCGTTAGAAGATCAAGTTTTTATTGGCGCTATTTCTGGCTGTCAGGACGGTAAATATCTTAAGATTAATCAAGGTATGGGTTGTGAGCCACGCTTCTGGGAAGGCAATGCGTCTGAGAATGCAGAAGGTTGCTACTCCATTATGACCCTAGAGTATGCCCGCAAGTATTGGTGCCAGCTTACCAACAACGATCTTAGTGAAGTTGAGCAGTTAAGTGTTGAGAACTTCTTAACTTTAGTAAACTATTACGACTACTCATCAATAGTAGATAAAGTAGCACCTGAACTTTTAACTAATGAGCAAAAGCTAAATAGTACGAACGATGGCTGCTCCCGTAATTTACTTAATTTTATCTCAACTGATGGTTATACCGAGAATTTATCTGAGCTCGATGAAAAAGAAAGCTTACGATTAGATTATGGGTTCCACTTGACTGTTGATTGTTTCTCTAAGAACAATTAATCAACTTTATTAAAGGCTTGAACACTGCGTTGTTCAGGCCTTTTTTAGTTGAGCTATACCATATTATTAAGATGCATTATTTGCCAACAGCAAAATATCTCCTCATAATGAATGGTTAGCTTTAAACCTAGAATCAGTAAATGCTTGAGTCTTTAGCACAAAATATAATAGCCAGAGCCCAAGCTGCTGCTGCAAAACAATTGGATGTCTCAGCTTGTATTAGTGTCGTTGACGAGTGGGGACTGCCCTATGGTTTTCTTCGCATGGATGATGCTCTTTCAGGATCTATTGATGTTTCCATGAAAAGCTCGCACAGCGACACTTTTTAGAAAAGATAGTGCTGATATAGGAGCCAGAGCTAAGCCTGGAGGGCCGATTTATACCTTAGAAGCTACCAATGGAGGACTTATCAGTTTTGGTGGCGGTGTCGTAGTTTGGGATCAAACCCAAAAAGTAATAGGGGCAGTAGGGGTATCAGGTGCCAGTGTAGAGCAAGCTCAAGCAATAGCTTTAATTGGTGACAATCGCCAATCAGAGCCAAGAGAGCAACGTTTGATTTGCTAACATCCTTGCACTTAGTATTCCTTAACTTACACCTTTATTAAAACTAACCTCCTCTAAAATTATCAAGTTGTAACTAGTAATGTCTTTTTTATCGCAAAAATAAGTAATTATCCCATCATGCGACGGCATGAGAGATATTAGCTAATTCCTTGAGGTGATAGCCATTAATGAGCTGTAGCGACATATTGAGTATGCCATTGCCAAAAGCATGTAGCTCAGGTTTAGCACTCAAAGTAAGAGATTTGCAAGCTTATACTTAAAGCGTGTTGTAAAGTAGCTATAGCTTTATTAGTCGGTTTATTCCAAGCATTTAGATTAAATAAAGGTTGTTTTATGGGACTTGATATCTACGCAGGAACAATTACTCGCTACTATAGTAGAGATTGGAAGACAGTGGTTCAACAATGGGCTGAGGCTAATGGCTACAAGTTTCACATTATCAACCCTCAGACCAATGATGACTTAGAACCTCAACCAGATGCATCGCCAGATGAAATTCATGAGGGAGTAGTTGCTTGGCAAAACGACCTTATTAATGCCCTTAACACTTCTCTAGAAAAGTCTTTTAGCCCATGGTCTGAAAATGCCAATACTCCTTATTACACCAATAAGCCAGACTGGGATGCTTTTGGCGCTCTGCTGTTAGTTGCCGCTTGTTGCTCCTATCACGAATCTATTCCTGAAACAGTAGAAAAAGACTGGGATTTTTGGGAAAACCCTATAATCATGCGCTTAGCAAGTGATGATGATAAAGTCTGGTCACTGTTAAGAGGAGCTGATTGGTGGCTGCCCTTAACTGGTTCATTTTGTTTTACAACCACATTACCCAATGAACAACAAACACTAGTTGGCACCTTGGATGGTTTAGAAAAAGAACTGACTAAAATCAACGACATGGCTTGGCAAGCCGACGAAGCCACTATCATTAGCTGGGCCCAAACCCAAGGCTATCCAGTTGAGGATAAGTTAGCTCAGGATGGCCCTTTTAGTAAGATGGATCTTGAGCCAGACACTACATACAATACTCAGTCTTTAGCTAAGTTTGCCTATTCAATACTATACCAGGCACTAAAGTTTGCTCAAAAGCACCACGTCACAATTACTCTAGATTATTAGTATTGGCTCTTAATGTTTCCAAATAGGCTTTAAGATAGGGTCTTTTCTCTCATAAGAATAATGTTCACATCATAAGACCTGCACCTAAAGTAGTTTAATGCTATATTGGTGCTCATAGACAAGAACAAATTAATAAGGACTATTATGATTAAGAACCAACAAGCTTATGATCAAGCTCTTGAAGAGATTGTAGACAACAATGACGATATCAAAGCGCTAAAGAACACTGTTGATCAAATCGCAAGCGAACTACTAGATGGCGACCCAAACGATACTTTAAGCCTTCTAGAGTTTTGCGTCGAAGAAGCTCCTTATGCCGCATGGGCTCTAATCAATAGTCCAGTAGCTTTCAAGCCTCTGCTTAATATTATCCTCAAATACGACAATGCTACTGATGAGCAGTTTGATGAGGATGACCACGCCATCCTTACCAAGCTTAGCAATACCATCAATGAGTTAGTTGAAGACGACATGTGGGACTATGATGTAGTAACTCGTAATTTCCGCTACATTGATCTTATTTCATCTGAATTTATACGTGATAATTTCTATGTTCATGATCTGTACGAGAGACTAACTGTGTATGCTCAAAGAGATCCTGAGGTTTTAGAAAGCGGATGCGCTTATAACGACTTTCTTGGACTTTATGCCATCACAACCGAAGCTTGCGAGCTTGAGATGAATCTAACCGATGCTGACCTTTTCGTCTTTGTCAAATTAGGTCGTTACGGTATCACTGAAAAGCAGTGGGATAAGATTCACGAGCAGTGGTTTTAATCAATAAGGTAATAATCTCACCTTAAAGGCCTAAACAATTATTGCTTAGGCTTTTATTTTAATCCTAGCAAATACGTTGTAACTAGCTAGAGCCTATATATCAGCAATATGATAAGAATTTAATTAGTGGTACGAAATGGCACATAATTAGGATTAACACGACTAGTTTACTCATGGCTTCGCCATACGGCACATGAAAATCAATGCAGCTTCCCAAATAATCATGAGGAATTGGGGCGGGGCGGTGCAGGGCAAAACGTGAGTGACCAAAATTTAGCAAAGCAGGATCCTGCTTAATATTGATTTCATACGATGTTGAATCTTTACAACATAATTATAAGAGAGCAGTACGGATGAGTGATCTACTAATTAATGATAGTCGCAGACCTTTGCTGATTACAGTACCAAAATAGCCAGCTTACGTTTTATTCTTTGTCACATAAAATGGTACTTTAATAAGTGGTTAAGACAAGCCTAACTAATTCCTAAGTTTACCCAGTTTTCTGTTTAACTATATCAATAGTCCTTAGGTAATGTATGCTTAAATCTATATAAGAGCATTGGCTCAATCTGGTAGGCTTATTTATACCTTGGGAGCGGCCAATTGAGGGCTGATATGCTTTGGTGCTACATTTGTTTGGGAAAACAACAAAGTAATATACCAAGTATTTGCTTTAATGTGCAGGAAAACATGCTAGCATACCAGCTTATGATCTTGAATCTTATCTAACAATAAGTCGTAGCCTATATTAGTTAGACTTTAATTTATGCTTTTGTGAAGGAGCGCATATAGACAGCACTGAACTAAACTATAATGCAATAATTAGTTTTAGTGATTGGTTTTATGAGTGCCTAGCTATGATAAAAATCCAACGTCTCTTCCTCAATATTGATGACGATGATAAGCTAATATTGTTTTCTCGACCTCGAGTTTCTTATGAGGTTGACAAATACCTATGGAGCTTTATAGAGGAAAATGTCCTTAGGTATCGTAATTTGATGAAAAGCACTAAGCACGACTACATCATATGTATTTGTTTAAAAAAATTCGATCCCAATAAACACCGCTATTTAATAGCAAGTACATATAATGGCGCATTAAAATATGAGTTAAATGACGACAGCTGTCAGAGATATCCTCTTAGTGATTTTACTCAGGCTAAAGAACGCACGACTTGGTTTGAACCCTCAAAGATATGGACAAATTGCGGCGATAAAGTTTTAGATGTGGACGTAATGTCTACTCTTGTTGACGAGTATATTACCCCTCGGCAATATGCAGACTTAGTTTACGATGGTATGGGAGCTGCTTTGGTTTTTAACTACAAACGTCTTACTAAAGAAATATTTGATGAGCAAAAGCTTAACCTTGATTGGGATTTTATAGATAGCTTTCATTTTCCTGCACCTTTTGAAGAACAGCAATATCTGGGAGACAACGACATTATTTACAGGTATAGCTGGGACGGCAAGGTCAAGAAGGACATAATAGGGCCATATGTGGTAAAGGATATTTACCTTAAACATTTCGGGCTATAGGAAATTGCGAGCAAAAAGCCTTGATCTAAATTTGTTAAAGGATATATTAACGCAATTAGCCTAATACCAATTAATAGAGACACCTATTAATAATAACACTCAAGTCTATTATCGAGTACTTCAAGAGCTCATAGAAAAACAAGACGATATTGATGTACTAAAGAGCAGTGTGGATCAATTCACATGTACGATATGGGCGAAGAACAGTTTGATAAGATTCATGAACAGTGGTTTTAATTAACAATGTAATAATCTAACCTTAAAGGCCTAAACTTCAAAAGCTTAGGCCTTATTTTATTACATAGTAAATCATGATGCAGCCATCAATGGCTTATATATCTGTTTTCTGATACAAAAACTGGGAAAAGAAGCACGTACAACATAATTGCTATCGCATGGGTAAGCTTTTGGGGGCAGCAACATAGGGAGGCATATATTATTGCGTAATAGCAGTATCAAGAACTTAGGTAATACGACCAGCACACATAGTAAGCAACTCGACAGCTACTGCTTAAGCTGCCACATATGATCTATCAGTACCAGCCAATACTACTCTTAAAGGAAAGGTATAAGCCACAAGAGTGAGTAGGGCTAGAATTTGATTAATGTTAATTTGATCCTATGAATGCTTTATCAGTTGGTTTAAAATAAAGTAGGGAAGAGATATTGCCAATCTATACAATCTCACCCGTCTAGATACTCTAGCTAAGCATCATGCATGTTGATTATTTGCCTTAACTATCAGTAAGGCAAGTCCATTAGCCAGAGCTTGAAAGATAAGATCGACAAATTAAGAAATTATCGTAAATCTCGATAATAAGTGCGCCACCCACTAATGAAGCTTGGCCTACCCTTGTAATCAATTATTAACTAAACTTTAAGCCAGTAATGTATACCATTAGCTGACCTTTGCAAATAATAAGGGATCCATAATATCTATGGCAAAAATACCTAAGTTTAACCTCACCATGGATGGAGAATTAGTTCGCTCTATTGAGGAACTCCAAAACAACTTTTCAGTTGACGATATTCTTGATCACTTCGAGTCCAAGCGTCTTCACAAGTGGCTTAAGTCTCGTGGCTATACAGACTATCTTACCAAGGTAGAGTCTATTGAGTATGATGACAAAACTGCCATCATTAAGCCACTTATGGACATCTTTAAAATTGATTACTCTGACGAAGACCTGGCAGATATCTTAGACCAGCTTAAATATGTCCCAACCACAGCAAATCATACTGCTTTAGTACCAGTTACTACTGCTCAAGCAGATAGCAACAAATTTCCTGTAGCTCCTCTTTCCAAAGATGTTTCTGGCTCAGTAAACTTAGATTACGAGTCTCAAAAATACGATGCGTTGGTTAACGAGATTATTAATGATCCTGAGAATCTTGAACTAATTAAGAAGAACATCGACATTTTAGCTTCAAAATACTACGCATTTTACTCAAGAGATGCTTTGTATCTTTTTTACAAACTCTCAAAACACTCAGATCTAGCTCTTTTTGCAATCTTAGATAATCCTAAGGCCATCAAGCCTTATCTTCCTTTCTTTGGGAAAGAAAATCTTTCTTATAGCTCTTATAGCTATGATTGCGAGCGTATTTGCTATGCACGAGCCGGTAATTTTAACATCGATGGCGATATTGCTGAATTAGACATTCCTGACCACTTCACAACTCTATTTAACGAAATAGCCGAAGCAATTTATCATGAGCGCAATGTAGCTGAAAATTACAAGCTCTTCCCTCACATTAAAAAAGCTGTAGATCACTGTAAAACAACTTCTTTTGCAATAGTCCTATCTTCAGAAAACTTCAGATACGCAGATTTTGGATCCTACAGTAATTTACACATCTACAGAGAACTACATGGTAAACGATATTATGACTCTGATGAAAGTTATATTTATTATGTTGATCTTGCAGACTATGAGCTTCCTCAAGAGTACTTAAATGCGTTCTTCAAAGAAGTCGCAGAGATCGTTGCTAGGGGTTAGGTTTTATCAATTAAACAAATTGAGCTCATAGTAATGGTAGTTAAGTAAGCATATGTTTAGGACTTAATCATTTTGATAGTCTAAAACACATGCAATATGTGCAGTTAAACAACAGGCCTTAGCAGTAATATGCTAGGGCCTTATTTTTGGGTAAACTAAATCAGTTGTAACTAGTATTAGCTTATTTATCAGAATTATAAAGATAATCAGGCACATAATACAGAATAGCGCATACTTTCATCATTTTATGACTAGTTATACCCAATCATGAGCCATACAGCTCACTAAAAATGGCGCTTCCAACACCATATAAAGACTAAAAGTCCCAAGCTGGGCAACAAAGCGACAGGCTTAAGAATAACTAATAACAAACTGCTCAAGAGCAAAAACTAATTATGTTAAATTTATTCATCATACCTTCAAGAAAGCAATAGGGCATATTTCCATTTCACCTAGCAAAGACATCAGGAGTAGGGCTACTTATGCTAAAGTCTTTAGTCAAAATTGCTTTAGGTCATGTCACTATAGATGGTACTATTATGATTATTTATCAAAATCTAACCTAGGCCAACGCTTAAAGTTTCACTTCTACTTAGCAACCTCTTACACCATATCTTAAGTAAAAGCACAAGTTAAAGTATCACCTTACACTTACTTCCAAGAGCAATCGCAATTTATTGCCACCTGAGACTGAGTTTAAAATTCTGATTATAAATTTATTTAGTATCATATAAAGTGACATGATAATAAAGAATTATAGACTACTAAAATATAAAGGAGAGCACTTTTACAGCTCTTAAAAGTCCTTCTTATCACTTCAAAATTAACATTCCTACTGCAACCCCAGCTATAAAGTTATGGTCTGTCTGTCACCATGTTGGTAAGTATAGGTAGTCTAACCAAGAGTAAAACCAACCAAAGCTTCCTTAAAAGTCTACCTAAACTTTCACCAGAAGCACCAGCTCCAAGCTTAGCCAGCTTTAGCAAGCTTCTTTCTATAAGTATCTTTTATATCATATTCTATGACATGATAATTAATCGAAGCTAACGCAACTTCAATCTTATGCAACCATATACTTTCAAGTACTATACTTAATCTCATCCACCTTGCCCACGTAACAAGCCTTCTAATAATTGCCCAGCAACCAATCGCTACTCCTAAAAGCAGAGAGTAGGGTTTTATCATTGCTACTTTATTGTGCATTTTTCTTTTACTGATCTTCGGTTAGGTCTCGAGCTAAGCTCTTCATATACTCAGCCCAAAATCATAATCATACTCCTAAGGTCTCATCTCAAGTTAACCACTACGACCTTCATAAGCTATCACTCGTTACTATCCAAGCTATGACTTTAGCATTCAATGCAAAGGTATAGGGAGAATAGGGGATTACAAAATTGAAGTTTTTAGGCATTTTAGTAGCATCTAATATGACATGATAATTATGTAGCCAAACTCCAGTTCCATCCCTAGTGCCAGTTCATACCTTCTTACTTATGTCACTCTAGCACCTACCTTAGCAGGCAATGCGATACTACCAAAGTTGTTTGCGTACCCTCCTTCCTAAGCTCTAACCTGAACCTAGCTTTGCTCAAACTGTCTTACCTACCCTGGTAGCATTGGCCCCAAGTGGCGTATCTGTCTGCTCTTACCATTGATAATTTTCTATAGTTGGCCTTTCATCTGTACCATAGCCTCATATTGCTGCCATAATTTATAACTTCTGCTAGATGATGGAGGTGCACTTGGGGTTATGTGTGGACATATGCGGTTAACTGTATATTGTATGGTCTTATTTTAAAATTGACTGTGAGCATGTGCGGTTGTGATGTTCCGATAATGGGCATTATGTTAAATCTTTTGATAGTGTCCCCAAGGAGGCGGCTTCTCAAGGTTGATATATAAACTTTAGTAAATACGTACTCATAACATGATTATCTAGACGTATTATCAGTAGCTCCAAAACCTCAAAAGCGCTTCATAATTACTATAATTTTTAGATAATTATTATCGGAACATGCTAGTATTTTAACGAACATAACAAGCCACATCCCATGCACGCATACATAGCAGCAAGCTCATCTGACCATAAGCTATAATCAAATAAAAGCTAAGACCAAGAAGATTTTCATGTCATATATGATTTGTGGTGTCACAAATATAAGCACCATGACGGATAAGTAAGTTAAACAGGCATAGATTACAGTCTCAGTGAGCTAACGATAATTTGGGGGATGAGCTTCGACAGGCATTCGAGTATGAAGTTGTGTCTTAGGGATTAACCAGGCTGCTTAATAAACAAAAGAGGCAGCAAGTTGTAAAATCACTAAGTCAGGAGACAGCTTTTATGTGGCAGCATATTGCACTAATAAGGTGAGAGAATGTTAATCACGAAGTCTTAAAGAGATCTCTTAAGGAAGCCCTCATACCTCTGGTAACAGCTCATACCTAAGTCGCTTCTTCAACATACTCCCTAGCTCCTGCCCAACCTAACTCATGTCTTGGGATGGTTTATAAAATTCTAAACATAATTTTCATCTAAGTGGTGTCACACATTTTGAACTTAGAGGCTCCTTAAAATCCCCTATTATCTACCCTACTTATACGCCAAATTTATGGCTGGTAGCAGCATGATACAGGCATATTGAGTATCAAGAAAATGAGTATCCACCACTGAGAAGATTCCAAAATGATCTAACAACTTGTAACCAAGGTATATACATACCTTAACTTTAGGAGTAACCAAGATAACTTTTGAGTACTCCTGGAGATACCCTTATCAATGGCAACCTCATTGTTAACTAAGACTGCTCCAAATAATTTTCATCTAGTGGTGTCACATTATTAGTACCATGCTAGTAGTATTTGACCATCAAGGAAATAGACGATAATGGCTGACATGGGAACCACTGGGTATGTCAGCAGCGGAGCTAGATTATGAAATTTATGACTGGATGACCAGAAGCAGAAATTTAGATAGAGTTTGAGCAAAGGCTTTAACGAAGCAAGTGGGCATTTTCATATATGTTTCTATGACACTGCCTCATTTAATCGACATGATAATTTTGCGTTTGCCATTAAACTACCCCTACTCTTTCCTATCTCACGGAGAGATAAGTTTGCTTCTGTTTTAGAAAATATTACAGACATATGTTATTAACCAAATATGTTATATTTTAAAGATATAATTGATTATGTGAATTTTAGTGTATCTATAATCTTTTGATAAGCTTGTTATTTATCATATTTAAACAAGTATTCGCGCTACTATAAACAGATGCGACGTTTTGGAGAATTAAATTAATTATTGAGTATAGTTATAAGCAAGTATGCACCATACAGCTTTAGCAAACTTAGAGTAATTTAAAGTGTTTTAGTGGCAACTTAACCAGTTGGGCTAGAGCTGGCAAATTGGGCTGATTTATAGAGTTGACTGCTCAAACTTCTGTAGAGAGCTTCATAAGTGGAAGCTTATGAGGGGTATGAGTTAATTTAATTAAGGTCAATGTTGAACCCACTTCTTATTGGTTGATTGGAGCAATTAGTTTAGGAGTGACTATGACTTTAGCACGTGCTTCTAGTAACCAAGGATTCAAGTAAAAATCTTGTGGGATATCCTGCGCCTCACTAAGGATTAATATGTCTGTTCTTATGAGGAGCTAAATTAGGTTTAAGTGAAATCGATCTCCTTTAAGGAATTAGTATCGTAATGTTAAAAGAGAAAACATCTTTAGATAATTAACACCAAGGAAAAGTACTCTAAAGAAGCTAATCGAATAGTAGATACTCATTAGTAAAGGCATGAATACTGTGACTATGTGCTATAGGTAAAGGACAATATAAGCGGTGCCCCTACTTATGACTTAAACACCTTTATGACCGCTAGCTAGATGGCTAAGCTTTTAGGTGAACCTATAGTGTTATTGGCTAGCTTGTTTTGAATCAGATAATGGTCTATATCAGGGGACTACCGAGTACTAAGGCGCCGCTCAATTAAATTTACTGAGATTCTTTATAGCTGACTGTTTGTATAGTGCAAGGCCCCTCCTAGGCTTAGAGGTAATGTTGAATACTGCTATAAGATGAGTAGAAGCTGGAGCTGCTATATGGATGCATCCCTACTTTGTGCCTATGTTCTTAGTCTCTAGTGGTTAAAGTGTTTGCTTAAGTCTGCGCTATATGCGCTATATGATAGTGAAGACTTTATTAAAGAGACCATGCTTTCAACATAAGGATTAAAGAACACTTTGGTAGTTGAGGATCAGTAAAGCTTAGTATGTATCTTTTCACTCAAAAGATAAGTACATGCCCCTACTCTCTTAGTCTACTTAGGACATTTCTGATAAGAGGCTTTCAAAATAATAAAGACATATGTTATTTACATTAATGTTAAATTATTAACAAGAATTGCCAAGGCTAAATTGTTTATATCTATATTCGCATTATAGATTCGATGTTTAAGGTAATTCTTAGTAGATTTTTAATTAGCGATGATTTGGCTAATATAATTATGCTATTGAGTGTCAATACCCTTATCATGCGCTGTACTGCTTATAGAAAATTACTTATTCTGATAGTAATTTAGTTTTAGCATAAACCTCATATTACTGAAAAGCTCCTAGGCCTTGCGACCTAAGAGCTTTTGGAATACCTATTTAGCAAGCCATCATTACTGGCTCACCTGACCCATAACTAGCCTAACATTGATAAAGCTAATTGTGGACGGCTGTTAGCCTGCATTAACATAGAAGTTGCAGCTTGCTGAATAATTGACTGCTGGCTTAAAGCAGCAGACTCTTCTGCAAAGTCAGCATCACGAATACGTGAGCGTGCATCAGCTTGGTTAGCTGCTACGTTAGACTGATTGCGAATTGAGGATTCAAGGCGGTTTTGTAGGGCACCAAGGTCAGAACGCTTGCTATCTACAGCAGCAATTACCTTATCAATATTTGCTAAGGTGTTCTTAGCGGCCTGAGCACTAGAAATAGTCCAACGAGCAGAAATCGCTGGGGTATTATTAGTTGCGGCCTTACCTTTTACTAATCCAGTACCACCAGCTGCCGCAGCGGCTGCTGCATCTGCACCACCTTGCACACCACCCATATCGGCTGTACCACTAAGAGTAAATGCTGTTTGACCAATATCAAAAACAATCTCATCACCGTTATTGGCACCTACTTGGAAAGTAATTTTTCCATCGGTACCAATTAGAGAGTTCTTATTGGTATTGTTATCTAACTTACCATTCAAAATGGTTTGGCCGCCGTACTTGGTTTGCTCTGCAATACGAGTAATTTCAGTAGAAAGACTGGTAGCTTCCTGCTGTAAAGCGTCATAATCAGCTTTTGTATTTGTGCCATTTGCAGCTTGCACGGCTAAAGTACGGATCTTTTGGAGCATGTTGGTGGTCTCATCAAGAGCACCTTCCATGGTTTGAGCAACAGCAATAGCATCATTGGTATTGCGGTTACCTTGGTTAAGTCCGTTGATTTGTGTGGTTAAACGGTCTGCAATCTGTAAACCAGCAGCGTCATCTTTAGCAGAGTTAATTCTCATGCCAGAGCTTAGGCGCTGATAAGTAGTAGTTAACTGGTTTTGAACGTTATTTAAGTAGCGGCGACCATTTAATGAAGATACGTTCGTGTTGACGTAAACTGCCATATTAAGTACCTCTATATAGTTTTACTATTAATTTAATAGAACGAGACTTACTATTAGCCTAACATTGAGAGAGCTAATTGAGGACGGCTGTTTGCCTGCATTAACATAGAGGTGGCAGCCTGTTGAATAATGGACTGTTGGCTTAAAGCAGCAGACTCTTCTGCAAAGTCAGCATCACGAATACGTGAACGTGCATCTGCCTGATTAGCAGCTACATTTGACTGATTGCGGATTGAGGACTCAAGGCGGTTTTGTAGGGCACCAAGGTCAGAGCGCTTACTATCAACCTGTGCGATAATCTTATCAATGTTTTCTAAAGTCTTTTTAGCAGCCTGAGCACTTGAAATAGTCCAGCGAGCATATACTTTTGCTTGGTTTTGGCCAGCAGCTTTGCCGTGAATGATACCAGTACCGTCTTGACCGATAGCTGCGGCAGCATCGTCCTTACCTGCAAGACCAGCCATGTCAGCTAAACCTGTAAGGGTAAAGGCATGCTCACCAATATTGAGCTCAATCTCATCACCTTTATTAGCGCCAACTTGGAAAACTACCTTACCATCAGCACCAATAAGGGAATTAGGGTTTGTATTAGCGGCCTGCTTGCCATTTAATACGGTCTGGCCACCAAACTTGGTTTGCTCTGCGATACGGCCCATCTCAGCAGATAAGCTAGTTACTTCCTGCTGTAAAGCGTCGTAATCAGCTTTGGTATTTGTTCCGTTTGCAGCTTGCACAGCTAAGGTACGGATCTTTTGGAGCATGTTGGTGGTCTCATCTAGAGCACCTTCCATGGTTTGAGCAACAGCAATAGCGTCATTGGTATTGCGGTTACCTTGGTTAAGTCCGTTGATTTGGGTTGTTAAACGGTCTGCAATCTGTAAACCAGCAGCGTCATCCTTAGCAGAGTTAATTCTCATGCCTGAGCTTAATCTTTGATAAGTAGTTGTGAGCTGGTTCTGAACGTTATTTAGGTATCTTCTACCATTCAATGAAGATACGTTCGTGTTAACATAAACTGCCATATTAATTACCTCTATATACTTTTACTATTAGTTACAATAAACAGTACTTACTATTAGCCTAACATTGAGAGAGCTAATTGAGGACGGCTGTTTGCCTGCATTAACATAGAGGTGGCAGCCTGTTGAATAATAGATTGCTGGCTTAAAGCAGCAGACTCTTCAGCAAAGTCAGCGTCACGAATACGTGAACGTGCATCAGCTTGGTTAGCAGCAACGTTAGACTGATTACGGATTGAGGATTCAAGGCGGTTTTGTAGGGCACCAAGGTCCGAACGCTTGCTATCAACTGCTGCAATTACCTTATCGATGCTTGCTAAAGTATTCTTAGCAGCCTGTGCGCTAGAAATAGTCCAACGAGCAGCTACTGGTGCATTACCTTGAGCATTACCCTTAACTAAACCTGACTTACCAGCGGCAGCAGCATCGGCTCCAGTTGCCTCGCCTGCAACACCGCCCATTTCAGCTGTACCAGTTAGACTAAAAGCAAGTTGTCCTATATCAAATACAATCTCATCACCGTTATTCGCACCTACTTGGAAGGTGATCTTGCCGTTACCGTCAATTAATGAGTTCTTGTTTTTGTTGGCATCTAACTTACCATTTAGGATGGTCTGGCCACCATACTTGGTTTGCTCTGCAATACGAGTAATTTCGGAAGAAAGGCTGGTAACTTCCTGCTGTAAAGCATCGTAATCAGCTTTTGTATTTGTTCCATTTGCAGCTTGCACAGCTAAGGTACGGATCTTTTGGAGCATGTTGGTGGTCTCATCGAGAGCACCTTCCATGGTTTGAGCAACAGCAATAGCATCATTGGTATTGCGGTTACCTTGGTTAAGTCCGTTGATTTGGGTGGTTAGACGGTCTGCAATCTGTAAACCAGCAGCGTCATCCTTAGCAGAGTTAATTCTCATGCCTGAGCTTAGGCGCTGATAAGTAGTAGTTAATTGGTTTTGAACGTTATTTAGGTATCTTCTACCATTCAATGAAGATACGTTCGTGTTGACGTAAACTGCCATATTAATTACCTCTATATACTTTTGTTATTGATATTAGAGAACAGAACTTACTATTAGCCTAACATTGAAAGGGCTAATTGTGGACGGCTGTTAGCCTGCATTAACATAGAGGTGGCAGCCTGTTGAATAATGGACTGTTGACTTAAAGCAGCTGACTCCTCAGCAAAGTCAGCATCACGAATACGTGAGCGTGCATCAGCTTGGTTAGCTGAAACGTTAGACTGATTGCGAATTGAGGATTCAAGGCGGTTTTGTAGAGCACCAAGGTCTGAGCGCTTGCTATCAACCTGAGCAATAATCTTATCAATGTTTTCTAAAGTCTTTTTAGCAGCCTGAGCACTTGAAACAGTCCAGCGAGCATATACTTTTGCCTGATTATTACCAGCAGCTTTACCATTTACAATACCAGTACCGTCAGCTCCAATTGCATCAGCTACGTCGTCTTTACCTGCGAGACCAGCCATATTTGCTAATCCTGTAAGAGTAAAAGCATGCTCACCAATATTAAGCTCAATCTCGTCACCCTTATTAGCGCCAACTTGGAAAACTACCTTACCATCAGCACCAATAAGGGAATTAGGGTTTGTATTAGCATCAAGCTTACCATTTAATACAGTTTGACCACCAAACTTAGTTTGCTCTGCGATACGGCCCATCTCAGCAGATAAGCTAGTTACTTCCTGCTGTAAAGCGTCGTAATCAGCTTTTGTATTTGTTCCGTTTGCAGCTTGCACGGCTAAGGTACGGATCTTTTGGAGCATGTTGGTGGTCTCATCAAGAGCACCTTCCATGGTCTGAGCTAAGGCAATAGCATCGTTGGAATTGCGATTACCCTGGTTAAGTCCGTTGATTTGGGTTGTTAAACGGTCGGCAATCTGTAAACCAGCAGCGTCATCCTTAGCAGAGTTAATTCTCATGCCTGAGCTTAGGCGCTGATAAGTAGTAGTTAACTGGTTTTGAACGTTATTAAGGTATCTTCTACCATTCAATGAAGATACGTTCGTGTTGACATAAACTGCCATATTAAGTACCTCTATATACTTTTACTATTAATGGTATAAAACGTGACTTACTATTAGCCTAACATTGAAAGGGCTAATTGTGGACGGCTGTTAGCCTGCATTAACATAGAGGTGGCAGCCTGTTGAATAATGGACTGTTGACTTAAAGCAGCAGACTCTTCAGCAAAGTCAGCATCACGAATACGTGAACGAGCATCAGCCTGGTTAGCTGCAACGTTTGATTGATTGCGAATTGAGGATTCAAGGCGGTTTTGTAGGGCACCAAGGTCAGAACGCTTGCTATCAACTGCGGCAATTACCTTATCAATATTTGCTAAGGTGTTCTTAGCAGCCTGAGCACTGGAAATAGTCCAGCGAGCAGCAACTGCTGCATTGTTACCTGCTGCAGCCTTTCCTTTTACTAATCCAGTACCATTAGCACCTGCAGCATCAGCAAGATCTTTACCCTCTACCTGACCCATTTGTGCAGTACCAGTAAGACTAAATGCGAGTTGACCAATATCAAATACAATTTCATCGCCATTATTGGCACCAACTTGGAAGGTGATCTTACCGTTACCGTCAATTAGAGAGTTTTTGTTGGTATTAGTATCTAACTTACCATTTAAAATAGTTTGGCCACCGTACTTGGTTTGCTCAGCAATACGAGTAATTTCAGTAGAAAGGCTGGTAGCTTCCTGCTGTAAAGCGTCGTAATCAGCTTTAGTATTTGTGCCATTTGCAGCTTGCACAGCTAAGGTACGGATCTTTTGGAGCATGTTGGTGGTCTCATCAAGAGCACCTTCCATGGTTTGAGCAACAGCAATAGCGTCATTGGTATTGCGGTTACCTTGGTTAAGTCCGTTGATCTGGGTGGTTAAACGGTCGGCAATCTGTAAACCAGCAGCGTCATCCTTAGCAGAGTTAATTCTCATGCCTGAGCTTAGGCGCTGATAAGTAGTAGTTAACTGGTTTTGAACATTATTTAAGTAGCGGCGACCATTTAATGAAGATACGTTCGTATTGACATAAACTGCCATAGTCTTCTTGACCTCTATATATCTTTCAGTGATTGTTTTTATTAACTAAGCATGCCAGATCCTATAGAAGCTTTAACTTGACCTGGAACAGTAATGCTTTAGCATGCGAAGTGATTGCTAAAATTAACAATTATCATTATATTTAACGAATGTTTATGCGTAATCTTTAATAAGATAGTATTATTGCTAAAGCAAGCATATATCAGCTGTTTTCCCTTAATGCTAGATACTTAAAAAGTAGAGTATTTTTAGAGCTGACCTATCTCCTGCTTTTAATAACTTCATGATAGCTTTTTACTATTACAACCCCTGCGTATTTTGAAAACCCCACACCTTCTTTCGCTAATTCTCTTTCAATGATGGCTATATTAATTTGATTAGAATATATTTGATATTTGATATTAATTTGCTATCCACTTCTGCGGTCTTATTCTTGAATTTTTGGCAAACAAAAAGGCTCTTACCTTGTCCAGATAAGAACCTTTTAGTTAATGCTTATAATTATGTTTTCCCTATCCTAACATTTAAGGGCTAGCTTTATCTTTCCTGTAATTAGCCTAAGCCATACTAATCTAACCTTAATAAGGCCAATTAGAGGAGACGGTTTTCCTGTATGACCATATGCTTGGCTTGGTTGGAGGCCCTTACAGACAAACTGATTGTTTGTGTAAAACAGCAAGCCTCTCAGCAAAATCAGTAGCAAGAGTTCAAAGAAATTCAAAGGGACAGCCAAGCATAAGAAGTAAGGAATTAATTAGCATTAATGCAACTATTGAAACTGATGAACGTATCTTAGTCTTAGCTGCAAGTATATGCATTAGCACGAGAAGTAAGGTCTGACTAATACCTTTGAAGCCAAGTTAGTACTCACCTATCTTTCAAATTAGTGCATTGTCGTGCAATTGTGTTTATTTCACGATTATCTCGCACAATAATGCTGTCGTTGTCGAATTTTGAAAGATAGGTGTTGTACTAGTCGATTGCCTTATAGACATACTCCCATTGCAATGTCCAAATTGTGGATTTGGTTAGAGTATCAGCCAACTGGCCCATGGTTGTGTCGTAATCTAAATCGCAACAGTATGCATACATGTCCAAAGCTGCTTGCAAAGCTTTATCTTTAGAGATTGGCTCTGGAACCTTAAATTCCAAGCAGTCTCCACTCATTGCAACCAAGGTAGCATTGTATTCTTTGTAGAAGTACTTGGTCATAGCCATATTCCATAAGGTAGTATCAAAGCATTGTTTATAGCTACCAAGAGGTAAATAGGCAAAGATCTTCCAAGGCACTTTACCAGGGATTTTAGCTAAGATTACAGGAGCGGTGCCTTTACGGCCACGAATGCAGGACAGACTATCGATTTGGCGGCCATCTTCAATTGGGCCGATAACATCTTCTTCCCAATCCTCGCCAGTGTAATCACAACGTCCTTTGCGGTGCTCTAACAAGTAATCCAATAAGTCCCTGCCATCAGGCAGTTTCTTTTTTAAGATATTACTGCGATAGCGTTCAATTGGATCAATTGAAAATCTTGTGGGATTTTTTTAATCACACTATTTTGCACCAAAATAAGTCAACGATCTATTTTGATGCAAGTAATAATTTTTACAAAACATTATGCATGCGCTGTCTTAACGGAACC
>NZ_JALKIM010000066.1 GCF_023050945.1 Anaerobiospirillum sp. NML120448
TCCGCACCACTGACATCACCGGTTCTATCGACTTAGGTGAGGGTGTAGAGATGGTTATGCCAGGTGATAACACCAAGATGACCGTTACCTTAATTCACCCAGTTGCTATGGCTGCTGGTGAGCGCTTCGCTATCCGTGAGGGTGGCCGTACCGTAGGTGCAGGTGTTGTTTCCACCATCATCGAGTAATCTTTTTTAAGATTATTTGTTAGCTAAATTTATTTAGCAAAAGAGCCGTAGGGGCTTTGCTCCTACGGCTTTTTTCGTTTTTATTGCAACAAGCTTTTGCAAGTTGTGCTTTATGTGCAGTTGCACAAAATGCCTAATATTGCGTATCTGTGTGTTAGAATGCATAGTCCTTTAAAGAGCAATAGCGCTTTTAGTTTGACCTAACTCTTATTATTAGATACAGATTAATAGTCAGTGTTGATTTTGCTATTTATATCACGGTCTATTTTATTATTACTAGTTATCTTAATTGAATGTGATGCATGTTGCCTAATGTAATTTTGTAGATGCTAGATTGATCTGATATAGGCAGGATGGTAGGTGCTAAAAGCTAGCAAGTACCGTAATATCTCCCTTATTTGCGGTGCTGATGCGTGCTATAAAAGCTTTGAAAAAAATTAAAAGAAGTCGCATTTAAAAGCTCATGCGATTGTGTTTGTAATTAAAAGAGGTTGTTATGTCTGACATCCAGCATTTAGCTGATAAGAACTTAGCATTAGATTTAGTACGAGTAACTGAAGCTGGTGCTTTGGCGGCTGCTCGCTATTATGGCCGTGGTGATAAGGAGGAGGCCGATGGTGCAGCTGTTGCTGCTATGCGTATTGCCTTCCAGTCAGTACATATTCGTGGTCGTGTAATTATTGGTGAGGGAGAAAAAGATCACGCTCCAATGCTTTTCAATGGTGAAAGTGTTGGCTTTGGCGATGGTCCAGAAATTGATATTGCTGTAGATCCTATTGAGGGTACTAACGCTATTGCTTATGGTCGACCAAATGCTATTTCTGTTATTGGTGCTGCCAGCAAGGGTGGTATGTTTAACCCAGGTCACTCTTTCTATTGCAAAAAGATTGTAGTAGGTAAGGATGCAGCTAACGTAATCGACTTAGATGCTCCAGTGCGTGACAATGTCAATAAGGTTTCCAAGGCAATTGGTAAAAACCCAGGTGAGCTCAACGTCTTCGTATTAGACAAGCCACGTCATGTAGGCTTAATTCAAGAATTACGTTTAGCTGGCGCTCGTGTTCACTTATTTAGTGATGGTGATGTAGCTGGTGCTTTAATGGCAGCTGACCCACGTCACCGCATTGATATGTTAATTGGTATTGGTGGTACTCCAGAGGCTGTAATTACCGCTTGCGCTCTTAAAGGCAGTGGTGCTCAGATGTTGACCCAATTAAATCCATTATCTATTGAAGAGCAGCAGTCAATTGAAGCTGATGGTATTGATATTAAGGCTATTCGTAGCGTAGATGATTTAATTACCACTGATACTTGTTATTTTGCCGCTACTGGTATTTCCGAGGGTGATTTATTACGTGGTGTAGAGTATCGCAATGAGTATGCTGTTACCTCATCTATGACCTCTCGTGGCCGTACTGGTACCCAGCGCTTTATTGAAGCCTGGCATAACCGTAAGAAGCTCTCAACTATGAGCTCTATTATTTACTAATTTGTATTTGTTCTTTAAATCTTCTTAAAGCAGACCCAATAGAACTATGTGGCTATTGGGTTTGTTTTTTTATACATCTAAGCCATATAAGACCATGAATTAGTACATAAAGTTGGTGACTTATTTGGTATTTTTGCGTTAAATTAAAATGATTCCTAAGTATTAATTGATAGAGTATCAAGCACAATAGTACTAGAGCTATCCCTTAATTAATTTTAGCTGTTAACCAGGACGTTAAATATGAGTGCTAATTACACTTTTGATGCTGATTTAGATACGGTATTGCAAGCTGCAAGTAACGAGGAGCTTGCTCCTTTAGTACAGTTTATTAAGGCCAGCTCTTTTAGTGAGAGGCTTACTAGTGATGACTCTTTTGTTCGCTACTATCCAAATCATGCTCGCTATTGTCATGTAATTAGCGCTGAAATTCGTGCCTTTGGTGGACATACTATTGTTAACCTCCTGCGTGGAGGTAAAGGCCCTGATTATCATACTGTGGTAGCTGATGTCTTAAAACACATGAAAATTGACTATCAAGAGGATGATAATATCTTTGAGCTAGAGCGTAAGCTTATTGCCTATGTCATGAAAGATATGTACGGCAAAATGGATAATGAGCAGCGCGAATTAATTGTCTCTGAGGTCAAACAATATCAATCTAACGATGGTGCCCTTGTAGTAAAGGCCTTAGAAAAAGGTGACTTAGCCCAATTAAGTCCCAAGGCTTTATTGCTGCTATCTTCTGTGATTTCTAGCAGTATTGCTAAGATTATGGGTGTCAGCGTTTCTATTAGTAATGCTCTGGGCAGTGCTTTAGGACAATCTGCCAATAAAATTCAAACTTTACTTAATATGTCTGTTGACGTGCTCTATTCCATATTTAACTCTATTTATGAGTTTGGAGGCCCTGCATATAAAGTAACAGTTCCATGTGTCATTCATGTGGCCATGTTAAGAGTAAAGCAGTCATCATGCTTGCTTGAATACCAAAAGCCTTGCGACCCTAACCTCACTCTTGCCCATGCCACCAGCGACGAGCCTTCTCAAGCCCAAGACGAAGCTCCAGGCAACAATCAAGACCATGCCCAGGCCCAGGATCAAACCCAAGGCCAAGAGCAAGGCCAAAACCAAGAGCAAGACCCAAACTTACAAACAAATCCAGCTAAAGGCTCTGACGCTGGCTCAAACAAAAGCTAAGGCTAAGGCCAAGGCCAAGGTTAAGGCTCAACCCCAGGTCTTTATCCATAGTCAAAAACACTGTCAGAGCTAAGAGTCTGCTCTAGCCACATAATTTACCTTTAAATTTAGAGATAGTTGCTGCTGTTGCAGCTGCTGTTGCAGCTGCTGGCGCAGACGCTGCCGCTGCCGCTGCTGCAAGCCCTGGCGCAGCTGCTGGTGCTGGCTCTGGCCTGATACAGGGGTAGGGCTGGTGCTGATGCCCTTTTAGGATAGATATGGGCTGTCTTTGAGGTGATGGCTATGATTTGGGCTTAGGATGGAGGTGGGGTGTCTTGGTAGATGCGATTATGGTATGGAAGTGTCAGAAAAGAAACATTATCTTTAGAGCAAAAAAAAGACGTGTAACAAACACGTCTTTTTTGTTAGTTAGTAATTTATTAAATCTTTAATTAGGCTGCCTTAATGCCACGGTAAGCACGAGGCATAACCTTCTTTTCACGAGCAAACTCAGGACGAGCATTCATAATTTGCTCTAACATTTCGTCATTCATCTTGCTGCGGGTTAAGCCAATTGCTCTGTAGCTAATAAATGGACGAGCTTGCTTAGTAATAACCATTGGAACACGTGAGGTGGTCTCGTCTGGATCGCCTACTACGTTTAAAATGCCAGACTCAACTAAAGAGCGTACGGTAGGCTCTGACTCTGGTAAGTAAAGAACGGACTTACGTTGTAATACAAACTCACGTAATAAAGCACGCTCGGAGAAGTCTAAACCGCTAACAACATTCTTCATAGCGTCTTGCTCTTTCTTTTGACCACGACGGTTTAAGTAAGAGCCGATGAAACTGATAATAGCTTGACTAATGAAATTTGAAAGTTCAACAATTAAAGCTAAGTAGAGATAAGTTCTATTAGCGGCTACTTGATCTGCTAACTCTTGAGAGATAGTTTCTAAAGGAAGAACTAATAATAAAAGAGTTACGCAAAAGAGCCAAAGCATAACGATATTTAAGGTCTTATTAGCAGCAAAAACAGATTGGCTATTTTCCATTTTTCAAACTCCACTTACTTTACTAACTAAAATTTAATTCCCCAATTTGGGGAAATGACGAAATTTTTATTAGTTGAGCAAGCTGTGTGCCAAATGCTCAAAAGCCTTTATCTATCAAGGATAGTAGGGACTTTGCGCTACCTAAATATTAATTAATGTCAATTTCCTGTCAGGAAAATGTCAAGAGAATTTCATCAAAAGCGTTTAAACTATAGTGCATTTTGATAGTGCAAGTATGTTTCAAATCAAGATTTATGATCTAATTGTGCTCTTATTGTGGGCAAATACGGGATCTTTCATGCGCTGCAAAGATATTTAGCTTAAGCTATACAATGTCTTAGGCTTGAGTGTTTAGCTAAGATTTAAGCGCTGAGAATTAGAGCAGCTCGCTCATTATTGCATTATCTATCTTTTATTGGTCTTTTTAATATAAGAGGCTGATAAATGATTAGTTTTGATTTAGGGTAGCAGTTAACTGCTGGTATCTGAATTTTGATTGAGTTGTGTGGCTGTTTAGTCACTATGTTTAGGTTCGCACTTATTTGGGTGCTTTGGTAATGGAGGCGCAGTTTCTTTTAGATTGGGGCTGCGTTTGTAGTTATGAAGAAAATTGTCGCTATTATTAAGCCTTTTAAATTAGATGATGTTCGTGAGGCCTTAAGTGCCAATGGCATTTCAGGCATGACTGTATCAGAGGTTAAGGGCTTTGGACGTCAAAAGGGCCATACTGAACTTTACCGTGGTGCCGAATATGTGGTTGATTTCTTACCAAAGGCAAAAATTGAGTTAGTAGTAAAAGACGAAGATGTAGATGCTTGCATTGAAGCTATTACTAAAGGTGCTCATACTGGTAAGATTGGCGATGGTAAGATTTTCGTATCTTCCATCGAGCGTGTTATTCGTATTCGTACTGGTGAAGAAGGCGAAGACGCTATTTAGTTTTTATATACCTTTCATTATGTATTCTTTGAGGCCCGTTAGCTTATGGTAATTATCTGTTTATGGGCCTTACCTTTTATCTCTTTGCCATCACATTATTAAGAGCACATATTTTTTTACTACCATTAAGTTCCTTTTTGTCTCATTTTAGAGCTGCGAATCGATATAATAGAGCCTAACTTTCTTGTTAAGAATCGTATTTAATAAGATTTGCTTAACCTCTATTTGAGCCGTATTAAGCGGTATGAAAAAGGATAAGTTTGATGTTTAAACTTGCTCTCTTGTCTAAAAGATTTAGCTTAAAGGCTGCTCTTGGTGCCTTAGTTTTAGGAGGCACTATAGTTTTAAGTGGCTGTTCTACTTCACCTCCTAATAATCCCGATAATATCTGCTCAATATTCCAAGAAAAAGATAGCTGGTATGCAGCTGCTCATAAAGTACATAAGAAATATGGCGTGCCTATTAATGTTGCCATGTCAATTATGTATCAAGAGTCTCGTTTTGTAGACGATGCTAAACCTCCAATGAGATGGTTCTTATTCATTCCTTATGGCCGTGGTAGTTCATCTTTTGGCTATGCACAAGCTCAAGATGAGGTCTGGGGTGATTATGTTGATCAAGCAGGCTCTTTCTTTTCTGATCGCGATGACTTTGAGGATTCCTTAGATTTTATTGCTTGGTATATGACTAAGACTAAGAAAACTAATGGTGTACCTTTAACTGACGCTTACAACCAATATTTAAATTATCATGAAGGTTGGGGCGGCTATCGTAATGGTACTTATAAGTCCAAAGCTTGGCTTTTACAGACAGCAAACACCGTTAGTAAAAGAGCCAATACCTACAAGCAGCAATTATTGCGTTGCCAACTTTACTAATATATGAAATTACGCTGCCTATGGTTAGTCGCTTGTGCTAATTTTATAGGGGTAGATTAATAATCTTAAAAAGACTGTTTTATAGTCTTATTTGTTCTAGTCTTTAGCTGTTGAGGTTAGCTGTGCAAAAAGCAGTATTTTTTGATCGCGATGGTGTAATTAATCGTGACTATGGATATGTCGGTACTCTTGAGCGCTTTGAGTTTTTACCAGGAGTATCAGAGGCGTTAGCCGAACTTAAAAAATTAGGCTACATAACTATTTTAGTTACTAATCAGTCAGGAATTGCTCGTGGTCTATATACTGTGGATGATTTTGACACAGTAACTGAGTTTATGCAGGGTCAATTAGATCTAGTTGGTGCTAAGTTTGATGGGGTTTATTTTTGCCCTCATCATCCAAATGCCACAGTAGCTGAGTTTAGATGTGATTGTACTTGCCGTAAGCCAAAGCCAGAGATGTTCTTATGGGCACAAAAAGAGTTTGATATCGACATGGAGCATAGCATTATGGTTGGCGACCATGCTACTGACTTACAAGCTGCACAAGCTGCTAATGTTAAAACTCTCGTGTTAGTAGGTGAGCATATTACATCTGAGCATAAGCTTATGCCACAAGCTTTAGTCTATGAGAACATGCCTCAGTTTGTAGCTGCGCTAAAGAACCAAAGTATTTCATTATAGAGCTTACTTTTACTTAGGATAAGTGGTGGCTGTGCAGCGCAGTGAGCGCAGCTCATTGCTGTGGCTGTGCAGCTAATCGCAGCGCAGTGGTGGCATCGTAGTGCTAATGCGGTAGAGGCGGATGGTGCGGCGCTGTGCTTAAAGTGCTGCCAATCGTCTGTTGTTAGCTGGTCGTATTTTCAAGATAAAAATGTAAATGAGGATATTATGATTAAAGCTAGTAAACTAGCTCTGGTATTAATGAGTTCTTGCTCATTGTTGTTAGCTTCTTGTTCTGGCTATAACTCAACATCAATTCCTAATGTTCCATATTTAAATCTTGATGTACATAAGCAAAGTCATTTGATGACCTCAACTGACCGTGTTTGTGTATTTAATGGTGGCGATATGATCACCGATACTGGAACACGTTATAAGAATTCTGGTCGCTTCATGCAGAAAATCTTAGTTACTACTATGCAGCAATATAATGTTGATGGTGCTATTGATTTATCTTCCTATCCTGCTGAGGATGTCCCTGTAGTTTCTCTTCAAGAAAAAGCACGTGAAAACTACTGTAATGTCATAGCTGTTTCTCGTCCTATTTTCTGGCAAGACTCTCAAATTAGTCCAGGCAATGTCGGTCTTAAGGTTGATATGTACGACACTTCATCCTTAGAACTTATCAACTCTGTAACTTTAAATGCCCGCTCTAAATATATTAGAGATATGTTCTTAAAAACTACTCCTTTACGTCCTGTAATTGAGACTTATGTCGATACTTTATATCGATAAAAAGATAGTTTTTTATCAATAATAGGGCAAGTATGCTCAAAAATATGGCATAAATCATTTAACTTTGTGGGCTGGGATCTGTTTTCTTAATAAGAATTAGTGATCATAAGATTCTTTTGTATTAGAATGAAGTAAAACAGCGAGAGCTGTTTTTCTGTTTAAACAGTTTGGAGAATTTTAAATGAACAAGTTCACTGCCGTTTTAGGTGCAGCTGCTTTAGGTGCTACTTTATTAGCTGGCTGCAACAGCACTTCTTTAGATCAATTAAATGCTAAGGTTGACGCTATTGCTGCTGACGTTGACGCATTAAAGACCCAACAGTCCAAGTTAGCTAACGACGTTGCATTCGTTAAGTCTGACGCAGCTCGTGCTAATGAGCGTTTAGACAACTTAGCTCGTCGCTACAAGAAGTAATATTACTTACTAAGTAGCGCTATTAACCTTTTAGGTTAAAAGCTTTGAACGAAAAAGGGCTTGATCAAGTTTTTGGTCAAGTCCTTTTTGCTTTTTAGCTCCCTCAACCCTCATCGCATCACCGTACCCAAGCCCTGCGTAGCATCCTGCCTAGCAGCGCAGCTGCGCAGCATCGCATTAGCGCAGAACATGCACAACACAATAGCGCAGTGCTAGGTAGCACTCTCTCTGTCATATACACTCAAGCAATAATAGTCCATTCTTTTCATAGCTGTTCTTAAACCATCTTAGGTAAGACCATGTTAAGTAAGGGCTGGGTTAACATCTATTTCTTTCTTAGGTGCATAAATATGCCCGAGCGGAGCTATTTTAGATCTTGCCTAAGGTCAATATTATTAATATGATTTTGAGACCTAGAATACAATATATTTATAGTAATCTTCATTGTATGTTATAAAAAACTATATAATAGTTATATTCATAACTTAATAGCCTATAGGGTGTAACAGCAAGGCCTTTGTTTGGGCTTAGGAAAAAGGAGCTGGCATGAATAGCAATAGTAAAGTAGTAACAGGTCTCTCTTTATATATGTCTAATAATATGGAGACCTTAGGTGATATTTGTGCTTTGATGATGTCAGAATATCCTTTGCCAGATCCTTTATCACATGAAAAGATTGTGGTTATGAATTTAGGCATGGAGACCTTTTTATCACAGCGCTTAGCAATGCAAAATAATATTGTCTCATTGTGCGACTATCGACAAGTGTGGCAAATTATTTATGATACTCACCGCCTTTTACATCCTAGTGCTCCAAAGCAAGACCTCTATGATCGTGAGCATATTACTTGGAATATCTTCTCTCAAATTAAGCTTTGGTCTGAGCAAAGTGTAGATAGCACCAAACAGTACAATATTTATCAGCGATTACAGCAATATTTGGAAGATGATAATTTTGGCGATAAGGCTTATGAGCTGTCTGCCAAAATTGCCGATACTTTGGATCAGTACCAAATGTATCGTCCACGCTGGATTTTAGCTTGGAACAAAATTCCTTTAAGTGCTTTTGATGACTATGAGAAAGACCCAGAGAATCCTGCTAATCCTATCAATAAATTTATTGAGAAGGAGTGTCGCCGTTTTGTTCGTGAAAAGAGTGGTTTTAATGAGGCTAAGAGACGCTTTAAGTCTAATGGCATTAAAGACTTAGATTTAATTAGCTCACAAGAGGCTATAGCCACTGATGATAGTGACGTTTTTGCTCAGAGAATTAGTAAAGAGCGTGTAGAGCTAATTAAAAATTTATTTAAAAATAACATTTGGCAAATTAAGTTATGGTGTATGTTGCGCTATAACTTAAACCTCTTATCTTCAGACGACATTGGCTTTAATGATCAAAGCTCTCCTGAGTTTATTTGGTTATTAGAGCACTTAGATCGTTCTCAAGTTATGGATAGCTTGATTAAAGAGCTTAAAACTAACCAAAATTTACCTAAGCTTTTTGACCGTGTCTTTGTCTTTGGTGTGAGCTCTCTACCTCGTGTAGTTATCGAATTTTTAGATGCTTTAGCCTTGCATTGTAGTGTCAATGTAATGCTTTTAAACCCTTGTTCTGAGTATTGGGCTGATATTGCACCACGTCACCGCCAAGACTTTAATGAGTATGTCAAATTAATCCAAGCTTCAACCAAGAGCATTCACGAGGTAAAACTTAAGACTAAAAAGAAGTACCTTCAAGTCAGTGCGCAAAACCTTTCTATTAATGATTATGATGACGCAGGTGAACGTGTAGAGGGTAATCCATTGCTGCTCTCTTATGGTCAGCAAGGTAGAGACAATCTCTATATGTTCTTTGACCGTGATCCTGTGCCAGATAATATTTCCTGCTTTAGTGAGCCTGATGTAGCTCAGGAGTTTGAGAGCTCTTATGATGAAGTTAATGGCCAAGTTATTGAAACTATTAGCGGTGGTTCTTTATTAGCTTTCTTACAAAAGCAGCTGTTAAATTTAGAGCAAAACAAGTGTCGTTATTTAATTAATAAAGACGATCGCTCTTTTTCTATTCACTCTTGCCACACCAAACGTCGTGAGGTTGAAATTCTTCATGATGCTATTTTAGAGCGTTTTAATTTAGCCAAAATTAATAACGAAAAGCTCTATCCTCGAGACATTGTTGTGATGGTGCCAACCATTAATGACTATGCACCACATATTAGTGCTGTGTTTGGTGGCTCATATAAACAGGGCAGCAGTGACTTTATTCCTTTTGTTATTTCAGATCGTACTGAGACTGAGGCTAATCCTATTTGCCAAGCGCTACTAATGCTCTTAGATATTGGTACTACTAGAATTACTTCATCTTTAGTCATTAATTTGCTCTCAGAAAATGCTATTAGTTCCCGCTTTAACTTATCGCAAAAAGAAGTAGCGGTTATTGCCCAATGGTTAAATAGCAGCAATATTTACTGGGGCCTTGATGATGAGGATACCCAAGAGGTAGCGCAAATTAATATTCCTGGCTCCTTTGCTCAAGGCATGGATCGTATGGTTCTAGGCTCTATGTTAGGCGACAGTAAAAGCATGCCTTGCTATAGTGAAATTGAGGGCTTTGATGCTAAGACCTTAGGTAATTTCTGGGACTTCTTACAGGCTTTAAGAGAACTAAGACAAGAATTTACTCCAGAGCTTTCTCTTACTCCATCAGGCTGGGCACAACGTTTAAGCCAAAAGCTTACTTACCGCTTCTTTGAGGATAATGTTGAGACTGATAATGCTTTGAGTGTGGTCTATAACATTATTGAAAATCTTAAGACCATTTTCGGTCATATTGAGCATAAACCAAGTATCAACTTGCCAGTGTTCTCTGCTACCTTACGCCAAGGATTGACTGCCCAGCGTAACTATCAGCCTTTCTTAAAAGATAAGGTAAATTTCTGCTCCTTGGTACCAATGCGTGCTGTACCTTTTAAGCATGTCTTTATCTTAGGCTTAAATGATATAGATTTCCCTCGTGAGGAGCGTTCTCCTGGCTTTAACTTAATGAGCAGTCGTGATTTATTTGAGCGTGGTGATCGCTCCCGTGGCATTGATGATCGTTACCTCTTCTTAGAGGCTATTCTATCTGCCCGTAGCTCATTATATTTGTCTTATATTGGTCAAAGCCCAATTGATAAGACTACCTTAAACCCATCAGTAGTGTTAGATGACTTGATTTACTATTTATCTGATTGCTGTACGGTAGAAGGTCACGAACTAGACATCAAGAGCCAAAACCAAAAAGCTGTTTTAGATCGTATTTTAGTTAAAGAGTACCTAAACAGTTATAACGTCAGCAATTATACGGTTAATAACGATCAGCAAATAACCGATGCTATGCCTTGTGTGCCAAGCTTTAAAAAGAGCTATATCTTGCTTGATAACTCAAATAAACGCCCAGCTTCTATCTTAGGTGCGGGCGCATTCTACCAAGATTTTTCTAACAAGCTTACTTATGAGCTTACTTTAAACAAGCTCTTTAACTTTATAAAAGCTCCAAGTAAGGATTTCTTAAAAGACGTTCTTAATATTAACCTTGATATCACCGAAAATGCTCAACTCAAAGAAGATGAGATGTTTACTTTCAATGATTATCAAATCAATAAATTTGTTAATGATTTGATTAATCTTATGCCTCAAGAAAGAGAGGTTTATTTAGAACAGTCATCCTTATTAGGTAAGCTTCCTTACGGCATTTTTAAAGACAATTTAGTCGAGCAATTACAAAATACAACTAACACTATAGCTAACACTTTAAAGGAGAACTTTAACATTGACAGCTATAGTCAAGTAGGCGTGCTTGACTGTCAGATTAGGACTTTTAAGGTTTACATTCCTAAAAGTTATTTTGCTGAGAATGCCTCTATTGATGTTTTAAGTTTAGCTGAGCAAAACCTTCAGGGAGCTATTGGTACAAGCGAGGAAAACTACTGTTTTGAAGTAGCCCTACAAGGCCAAGCTCATACCAAAACAGTATGCTTAGATTGTTTCCATGAAATTAAATCAGCTAAATCTGGGTTTCAAAATATTAAGCTTGCTTTTGCTGCTCTACAAGAGGCTATTGGCCAATATTTGTATGATGGCGGACTCAAGGAAATTTCTTGTGTAGATAAAACTGGCTCGATATTAAGGTTAACAGAATATAGTAAGGATGAGCTTGAAACTATTATTTATGTGCTCTTGATTTATTACCTTTTAGGTAGGGGCTCTCCTATGCCTATCTTTAATGAAGCCTTATCCAATATTACTATCGATGATGAGGGTAATGTGGGGATTACAAAAGATTCATTTAGGAATGCAGACTCTTTATTGTTTTCAGGTTTAGAGGCTGTTATTCAGAATCAACGTCTTAGTCACATAGTCTATGATTATCGGGATTTTTACAGCAACTTCATTAATGCTCATTTAAATAGAGAATAGTGAACCATCCATAATCGCCAAATTTTAAAAGGCGGTTATCTCTATGTTCTGACATGGCATGTCAGTGGTTTATTTGTCAGTTTGGTTTTACGGAAAAGTAGCATCATGCAAAAGAACAATAAAAGTAAGGTTTCAAAGACTCTTAATGTCATGACCTTTAATATGGCACAGCCTTCTTTAATTGAGGCTAGTGCTGGAACTGGCAAAACTTATACTATTACCAATTTGGTATTAAGAGCTTTACTAGGTGTAGGCAAAAAAGAGTATTGCTTAGATCGTCCTTTAGAGATTGACGAGTTTTTAATTGTAACTTTTACTAATGCAGCTACCTCTGACTTAAAGGCTCGTATTTACGAGCGTATTAGAGCTGCTCGTTCTTGCATTGAGGAATTTGTTAATTTTGTAGTTAACTATCTTCATTGCGGAGCTGATTTTAGTAATGATGGTTTGGTTAAAAACCCTGCCAAGGTTAAAGAAAAGGTGCTCCTTAAGATTAAGGATAAAGAGGGGCAAGATGTTTCTTTGGTTAGCTATAAAGACTATAGCGAGCAAGAGCTACAAGAGCTATTGTTAGAAATTAATGTTGAAGCTGCTTTAGAGAAAATTGGCGTTAAAGACCAAGTGTTTTTAGAGATCATCAAAGATCTGCTTGAGCGTAATATTGTGCCTTTACGTCAAGCTGCCTTAATCTTAGTACGTGCTGAGCGTAAGATTAACCAAGCTTCTATTAGTACTATTCACTCATTTTGTAATAGCACTCTCACTCAAGTTTATGCTTTAGAGTCAGGAGAAGCTTTTAATACTGAGCTTAAAACTGACCTTAGAGATATTGAGCATGAGGCATACTATCAAGTCTGGAGACGCTTGTTTTATCAAGAGTCCAGCTCTAATTTATTGCTAGAGCAATTAAACACCAGTACTCCAGAATCTTTACAAAGCTTAATCAGTCAAATTCGTAGCGTACGACTCTCATCTGATGAGATGGGGTTTTATGGCTTTGACCTTTATGAGTTTAAAAACTTCTTAGAGCAAAATGGCTTTGCTATTGATCTTTCTAAGGACTTAGAGCCACAGATCTATTCTTACCTTGAGTTTCTCACTCAGCAAAGCGATGAGATGATCAAGCGTGCTATTGATTTTTATCAGAAGTTTAACGAGCAAGACTTAGCCAAGTTTTATGACGCTAATACTAAATTGCCTGTCAACATTGATAATAAAGAAGGTAAGTTTGCGCTCATTAAAGATGGCAAAGATGCTTTATCGCTAATTTATGATTTTTTAATTTCTGTTAAAAACCTAATGAAAGTAGACTCTAATGAACCAGAGTCCTCAATTAAAACTCTTAAAAATGAGATTGTTAGCTTATATTCAAATTTAATATCAAACACTAAGTATGACAGTAGCACATATGTATCTAAAAATGTTGTAAACAAGCAACCTAAAAATCTGCATCAGTTTAGAGAGTGTATCCGTCCTATTGTTGATTATGTAATTAGTGAAAAAGAGGTAAATAAGTTCGGACAAATTTTAAACAACTCCTCTAAGATTTTAAGGACTTGTGTTGCCATCTTAATGATTAAAGAGGTGGATGCTAAGTGTAAAGAGTTGCATGTCATGAGTAATGATGATGTGCTGCTACGTCTTGACTATGCTTTAAATGAACGTGGCCATTTGGGTGATAACCTAGCTTGGGCTATTAGAGCTCGTTATCCTTTAGCCATGATTGACGAGTTCCAAGATACTGATCCAGTACAGTTCAATATCTTTAAAAAGATTTACCTCAACGATGAGGCTATCAAGCAGCAGGCTTATTGTTATCTGATTGGTGATCCAAAGCAGTCTATCTACGCTTTTCGTGGCTCTGATATTAACTCTTATTTAAAGGCTAAAAATATCATTGTAGAGCTAACTAAGGGTAAAGGTTTTTATACTTTAGATACCAATTACCGCTCTTCTGTTGATGTGGTACAAGCTACTAATGCTATTTTTGATACCACCTTAAATCCTCACAACTACAACCCATTTAATGAGGCTGATATTCCTTTTGCTCCTGTATTATCTGGTAAGGGTAAGCAATTAGAGAGCAAGATTAAGGGCAGTAAAGACAATACTCTACTAGAGCGTGACTTTGTTTTAGAGGGGCTAGAGCAATACCTTGAAAGTGCCCCTGAGGTAGATAGGTCTTTAGGTAAGCTTAACTTCAAGGGTAATGCTAATACTTATGTAGTTAAAGTGGGAGACAGCTTTAAAGGAAAGACTGAGATCCATAAAGCTTATGCTGAGGCAACTGCTTTATTAGTAAAGCAAATCCTATCTCAAGGCTTTATTATCAAAGATAAGGTCAAGGTTCCTGTGTCATCAGGAGATATTGCTATTTTAGTGGCTAATGTATCTGAGAATAATGCCATTCAAAGTGAGCTGTGGAAATTACAAATTCCAAGTGTGTATTTTTCTGATAAATCATCTGTTTTAACTACTGCTACCGATGGCAACAATTCAAAACCATCAAATGAGGCTATTGAAATTAGATATTTGATGGAGGCTATGTGCGATTGCACTAATGTTAAAAAGATAAGCCGTCTGCTTGCTTGTCGTATGTTGGCATTAAATAGTGAGGAGTTTACTCAATTTACCTCAACCGAAGGTATTGAAAAAGAGGTGCAAATTCTTTCTAGTTGTGCTCGCACCTGGGAGGAGTATGGCTTTTTACCTGCATTCTTCCAATGGGCTAGTGATCCTTACCATAATGTTGAAGCTCGCTTATTAGAGTTAAAGGATGGCGAAAGAGCCTATACCAACTATTGTCATATCAGTGAAATAGTGCAAAGAATCCATGCCCAAAAGCAAGGTAATCAGACCCAGATGCACTGGTATAACAATTTGTTGGAAAACTCCTTGGAAGACGTTGAGCAAGATCAGCTCAAAAAGCGTTTAGAGTCTGAGCATGATCAGGTAAAGATCTTAACCATTCATAAGTCTAAGGGCTTAGAGTTTCCTATTGTGTTCATGCCATTTTTATGGAGCACTAAAGGTAGTTCTTCTAACAGCACAACAGATAATTTTGCCAAATATTATGCTCAAGAGCCTTACGATCACATTGTGATCGACTTTGATAGTAATCGCTCATTATCTTTTAATGTAACACTGCCTATAGTAGATAGTGAGGGCAACTATACTGGTAAAAGTGATGGTGTGACCCAAGTAGAAACAGCAAAAGAGCTACAAGATATTAATAATAGTAAGGAGCAGACCCGTCTTACTTATGTAGCTTTAACACGTGCTCGTTATGCTAACTTCTTATTTATTGGAGCCAATAAAATAAATAGAGGAGGTAAGGTAACATCATTGGTGACTATGCAGGCTAGTCATGAGCTGCAGAATGTTATGGATGAAAGCTATAACATCAAAAAGAGCTTAAAGCTTGATTCTAATGATCCAAGTGAATTTATTAGTGCTATTAGTGAGCACCCAGAGCTCTTTACCATACTTAATTTTGAGCCTTTATTTAGCCAAGAGGAACAAGACTCTGATATGGATGAGGTTCAAAAAGAGTTTGAGCCTTTGCCTTTTAGTATGAGTGATGACGAGCTGGGTGTTTATGATCGTCGTTCAGCAAATATTTCCAGTTATCCAAAAGATAAGCCTATACCTACTTTTGCTCAGTCGTTTTTATATAAAAATGCCATTGATAGACATTTTAATATTATCTCGTACTCTAGCTTAACTGATGGAAGCAAGACCATTTCTAAGTATCGCGAGACCAGCGCAGAAGATGCTGATCTCTTAGATAAGGCTAGTGTAGATGACGCTTTAGTAAGCCAAAGCATTGAGCTTGATGACGGCCAATTACCAAATGAGTTGTCGGGCAAAAATGTTCTGGGCGGGCGCAATATAGCGAATATTCCTTTATTTGCAGGTGCAGGTAACAACGTTGGTACTCATTTACTAAATAAAGAGCCTAGTGCTGTCCTTAAAGAACAAGAGAACCCTCAGTGCTCTTGGTCATATCAAATGCAAAGTAATTGGAATAGTAATTGTTATTACGTGCAGGATTTTACTGTTGCTAAATGGGTAGATAGCTCTAAAAAGATTTGTTATACCTTCCCTCGTGGTGCCAATGCTGGTACCTGTATGCACGATATCTTAGAGCATATTGATTTTGAAAAAATCAAGGTTGAAGGTTTTAAGAATTATCTTTTAGACACTGTAATGACTCAGGTAGTTGATAACTCACGATATAGTTCATTAATTAGGGCTATTGGCCGTGATCGTGAAAATAACAAGAGCTTATTGGCAGAATGGTTTAATGATGTTTTAGAGGCACCAATCATTGCAGGTAAACATCATTGCTTTGCTTTATCGGACTTAAAAGAGCTTTCTTATGAGCCTGAAATGAAGTTTTTAATGTCCAATGAGCGTTTTAAAACTTCACAACTTGATGTCATTTGCCGTAAGGTGGCCAGAGATTTACTGCCGCCTGATTATCAAGATTATGTAGATTCTTTGACTTTAACGGAAGACGAACTGGTAGGTTATATTACTGGTTCTATAGACTTAGCTTGTCGCTTTGACTTAAATGATTCACTACAGCTAAGAGAGCGCAGCGATGTGGCCAGAATGTTACCAGAGCAAACAGCTCAAGAGGTTGCTAATAATATTAGCTCTTTAAAAACTCATCGCCTAACTAAGAATTCTAAGTTAGACAAATACGATCCTGAACTTTTTGCTAATGCTTCTTTTGATAAGGTAGCTGCTTTAAGAAAAGAGCAAGAGGGCAGCAATGTTAAGTATTACGTTATTGACTATAAGTCTAATTACTTAGGTTCCAACGATAGTGATTACGATGAGAAGCATATGCTAAGTGCTATTTACGGCCATCGTTATGATGTGCAATTTATGATTTATACCTTAGCTTTATATCGCCACTTAAAGCGTCGTTTTGCAATTCCTTTTGATGCTACTTATGAAGAGTTAGAGGCTTTTTATAATCAACATGTTGGCGGTGCTGTTTATTTATTCTTAAGAGGCATGAAAGCCAATTACAATCGAGATCGAGTCTCTTCTGGAGTATTTGCTATTAAGCTCGATTTTGAAGTGGTTTACCAGTTAGACGTGCTCTTTACTGTTGGTATTGATGAGAACTAGCGAAGGGTTGAGAGTTAAAGATGAAAGAACAAGAAAATTTGGATCTTAGCAAAATTGACGTTGATGCCTATTTTAAGGAGCGTCAATTATCTGAAGTTTTTGGCTCGAGCAATGAGGACTCTTTTGCTCAAACTAATGACTTCAATCCTTCCTATGATTCCGAGGAAATGAATAACTTTAGCTATAGTGAATCTTATGATCCCTATGGCTCATATATTAGCAATGCCCCAGAGCTAGAGAGCTCCGATAGTCCAGAGAGTGGCTCCAACAATAAAGCTGTTAATGAGCTACTTAACTACTATCAGCAAAAAGAATTTGCTTTAAAAAATGATCTCTATTTTACTGAGGATGAGCCTGATTTAATGGAGCAGGCGCTTGAGGAAAACGATAGTGCCACTAACTTAGTTAGCACAAAAAATCATGCTCCGCTTAAGGCTAAGATTACATTAGATAGCTCTAATGAGTTCAAAGATGAGATCCGTTTTTACTTAGCTTGTGATTGTTATAGCCCCAAGGAGATTTATGGCGATGACAGTTACTTCAAAGAAGTAAGTGAATCTCCTTTAGTCAGTTATCATGATAACTTTGAATTTCTTCAAATTAAGAATAAGAATTTGTTACAAAGTGCTTACCACTGTGAGTATATACAGAGCCGAGATGTAGCTTTTATTGATTATTTACAAAGACACTTTCCTTTAGCTAACGATTACGAGCAACAGGTATTTAACTTAGTGCTATTGTCTTTGTTCTCTCATATGGAAGAGGGTGATATCTGTATAAACTTAAGTTCCTTACAAGATATCTACGACACCATTGAACAGTGGGATATTAAGTTAGAGGAATTAAACAAGCGTGATGAAGAGTGCCAAGATTTAAGAGAGTTGCTTTTGCTTTCTAAGTACTATACCCCTGATAGCAAAGAAACTTTATTCAAAATTTTGCATAGAGCAATTGCTGTAGGTGGTAAAGAAGAGAGTAATTCGCCTTTAGTGTTTGATCTTAATAGATTGTACTTAAGACGTTACTATAACTATGAAGTGGAAGTTGCTAATTACATTACCCAAATTGCTAATATCGATTTAAGCTCAGATAATTTGGAGCAATTACGCAAACTTATCGGCCTATTATTCGTGCAAGATGAGGTTGATGGGGATCTTAATTGGCAAAAGGTAGCAGCCTCTATGGCTAGCACTTCAAAGTTTACTGTAATTTCTGGTGGCCCAGGTACAGGCAAAACTACTACCGTATTGCGCATTATCCTTATGCTCATTTGCTTGGATGTTAACAAATCACATATTCTTTTATGTGCACCTACTGGAAAGGCTGCTGCTCGTATGAGCGAGTCTATTTTAATGCAGCTTAAAGATGAGCAAACTAAAATTACTATTGAGAAGCTCAGTCAGAATTTTGGTATCAGTGCAGAAAAGATTAAGTCTTTAATTCCAACGGAAGCTGTCACTGTTCATTCTTTAATTAAGACTGTACCGAATAAGGCTACCCCTATTTACAACAAGGATAATAGATTAATTTGCGATGTAGTGGTGGTAGATGAAGTGTCCATGTTGGATTTAGCTTTATTTGCCAAGCTCATTAATGCTATGCCAGATAACTGTAAGCTTATCTTGTTAGGTGATAAAGACCAGTTATCCTCAGTAGAGGCAGGATCAGTATTATCCGACTTATGCTACAAGCTTAACTTAAGTACAGATAATCGCATTAGTCAACAGAGCCTTGAAAATATTGAGGCTATTAGTGGTTACAGCGCTAAGAGACTGCTATCTGGAAAGATAGCCAATCATGTTGCTTTACTGCAATTTAGCTATCGCTCTAAAGATGTACCTCAAATTGGTAAATTAGCTAAATTAGTAAATGAGCCTTTTTCCTCACTAGAGGAGCAGCAACAAGCTGAGCTGCAAGCTCAAGTAACTGAAAACATTGATTCGTATTTAACTAAAAAGCAGCTGCAAAGAGTTGCCGAAGATCTCGAATCTATGTCTGGTGATAGTAACAAGGCTGATGATAAAGTAGCCCTTAAGACCCAACAAGTAATGGACGAGTTTGCGCAAGATCAAAAGCAAGCAATTAGCTTGAATTTATTTGAGGACTTTATGCTCTCAAGACGTAAGAGTGCTCAAAGCTATCTTGCCAATAGTGAAGATCTTGCAGAAAAGTACTGTATCAATTTTGCTAAAAGCTGTGTAGAACGTGGTCGTAAGGACAACTATGCTCCATTTTTAGAATATCTTGCTGCTAAGAAGTTTACTTTAAGCACTGATCCTAAAGAATTAGAGCATGTCTTTAAGCTTATGGATTTGTTTAGAGTTTTATGTTCTAACCACAATGGTGAGTTTGGCGATCAAAAGATTAATGAGCTTATTGAGCAAGAGGTATGTCGTACTTACCTTAAAAGATTAATCCCAGCCAAACAAGAAAGCTTCTTTCCTGGAAAAATTGTTTTAATTACAGCCAATGATAAAGATCAGGGCTTCGTAAATGGTTATGTAGGCTTTTGCGCATACATAGATGACGGGCAAGAGGTTAAGGATCGTAGCTTAAAGGTAATTATTCCAAAGGGTATTGAAGAGGTAGATGGTCAAAGTATTATGACTTTTAACATCAAGAGCACCATGATGTTAAATAATTATGACTCTGGCTTTGCCATGTCCATCCATAAGTCTCAAGGCTCTGAGTACGATAAAGTAAGTATTTTGCTTTCTAAGAATGCCAATAGAGTACTCAATAAAGAGTTGCTTTATACAGGTATTACTAGAGCTAAAAAGCAAGTAGAAGTATTAGGTACTAAAGCATCATTATCTTGTGCCTTAGCTAACTCAGTACAAAGGCGAAGTGGTTTAGTTGAACGTCTAAATTAATTTTTTGTTACAGCCATCTGCTAAATTTAGCAGATGGCTTTTTCTTATTTCATTATTTTTGTGCAATAAAAAGTATTTTATGGTAATAAAACCATATTTAAACAATATTGCACTTAAAATAAATTTCCACCTGTACGGACGACGAATTCACTTTTCAAGCCGTAATTAACAAAAAAAGTGTGTTTTGTCAAGCCATTGTAGATATAGCGTAGAGAGCTATGACTATGCTGCCATTAGATCTACTTCATTG
>NZ_JALKIM010000067.1 GCF_023050945.1 Anaerobiospirillum sp. NML120448
CCCCTCAAGAGGGCAAAACAGCAAAATAAGAGCTCAAAATTTTTTAAAAAATAATAATAAGTGTTAGCTATCTCACATCGAAAATATGCTCTTTAGATAGATTTAGTGCTATCAAATACTTTAAAAGTATTTAAAATTAATTCAACGCTTACTTATCCAAAATCAAAATTGCTTGAGCGTGTTAGTAGGTATGTCCCTATACCTATATAAAAAGATCATCACCATAGTGTGCTGGTGCCAAAGCGCCACAAGCTACATAGCCTAAGCTCCACAGAGCTACAGCGCCTCTGCTTAACAGAGCTACTGCATCTCAGCGCTATATAGCCGCCGCTCTACAAGCTACAGGCCACTATGTGAAGGTTTGATAAAACAGCTAAAGGCAAAAAAGATAATAGGATCTGTTAGCCCTAACATACAGACACTTCTCACAAAGAGAAAAATATTTTTAACTGAAATACAAAAGGAGAGCGCCTCCTCCACTGTTTAAAGACATAGGATGAGAGAGCCAATCACATTATGTCAATTATCTTTAATGAGCAGGACAAAAGCTTTACTTTAACCAATGGCCGTATTCAGTACGTCATGCAGTTATTCTTAGAGGGCTATTTAGGTCATATTTACTTTGGCAAGGCCCTTAAGAGCTTCAACATTAAGCGCGCTTTTTATCAAACTGAGCGTGAAGGTGCCCCTAACCCAGCCAAGCACGCTGATGCTAGAATTTTCTCTTTAGATGTATTACCTCAAGAGTACTCTGTTTATGGCTCTGGTGATTTCCGTATTCCAGCATTAGAGGCTACTTTAGCTAATGGCACTACTACTTTAGATCTTCGCTACCACAGCCACGAGATTTTCTCTGGTAAAAAAGATTTAGCCAACCTCCCATCCTCTTATGCTAATAATGATGATGCTACTACCTTAGAAATTACTATGCGTGAGGTTGCTGGTGATTTAGAGGTTGTTCTTAGCTACACCATCTTTAATGATGTAGATGTCATTACTCGCCACGCACGTATCAAGAACTTAGGTCAAGACCCTATTGCTTTACGTAAGGCTGCCTCTTTAACCTTAGACTTCCCAACTGATGAAATGGATCGCATTTCTTTATGGGGCAAGCACGCTTTTGAGCGCAACATTGAAAGAACACCTTTAAACCACGGTATTGAAATTGCCGCTTCTTCTCGTGGCGCTACCTCTCACCAACACCAAAACTTCTTAGCTCTTTGTGATCGCACCACCACTGAGTTTACTGGCGATGTCTGGGGCTGCTCTTTAGTTTGGTCTGGTAACTTTGAGGCTGCCACCGAGGTTAACTCTTTTGGCAATACTCGCATGGTAATGGGCATCAATGGTTTTGACTTTAAGTGGATGTTAAACCACGATGAGACCTTTACTACTCCAGAGGCTGTATTAGTATTTAGTACCGACGGTCTCAATGGCATGAGCCAAAACTATCACCGCTTTGTACAAGACCACATTGTTCGTGGTGTACACAAGAATGCAGTACGTCCAGTTTTAGTAAACAGCTGGGAAGCTGCCTATATGAACTTTACTGAGGATAGCATTGTTAAGTTTGCTAAAGATGCAGTTAAGTTAGGTGCTGAGCTTATCGTTTTAGATGACGGCTGGTTTGGTGTACGTGATAAAGACAACTGCAGCTTAGGTGATTGGACTATTCTCAACCAAAAGAAATTACCAAATGGCATTAAAGGCTTATGCGATCGCATCCACGATTTAGGTGCTAAGTTTGGTCTTTGGGTTGAGCCTGAAATGGTATCACCAGACTCTGAGCTCTTCCGTGCTCACCCAGATTGGGCTATCGGTGTTCCAAACCACGAGCGCTACCAGCAACGTTGCCAATATGTACTTGACCTTTCCCGTCAAGATGTACGTGATTACATTGTTGAGTCTATTTGCCAAGTATTAGCCTCTGCTGACATTGATTACGTTAAGTGGGATATGAACCGTAACTTAACTGATATTGGTTCCTTTGCTTATGGTAAAGAGCAGCAGCAGGAAATTGCTACCCGTTTCGTATTTGGTGTCTACGACATTATGAAGCGCATCACTGAGGCTTTCCCTAATATGCTATTTGAAAGCTGCGCAGGTGGTGGCCGTCGCTTTGATATGGGTATTCTTTGCTATATGCCTCAGACCTGGACCTCTGATAATACCGATGAGGTTTGCCGTCAGAAGATCCAATATGGCACTTCCTTAATTTTCCCACCAATTACTATGGGTTGCCACGTTAGTGCTTGTCCAAACCATCAAGTTGGCCGCAGCACTCCAATGTTAAGCCGCTTTATTTGCGCTATGTCTGGCAGCTTTGGTTATGAAATGGATTTAGGCAAGTTACCAGAGGCTGAGCAAGCAGAGGTAGCACAACATATCGCTCTTTACAAAGAGTTACGTAATACCATTCAATTTGGTAACTTCTACCGTCTCATGTCTCCTTTTGAGGGCACTCAAAATGAGACCGCTTGGCAGTTCGTATCTAAAGATGGCAATGAAGTTATCTTGATGTACTTTAGAAACCTTTGCCAACCACAAGGCAATATTCGCAAGTTACGTTTAGTAGGCTTAGACGAGAATGCTACCTACGAGGTAACTCACCATATGTACAACCAATCATTAGCTTGCAATGCTTTAGACTACCTTTGTAACTACAAGTTAGAAGGCGATACCTTCAGCGGCGATGAACTCATGCACTTTGGTGTAAACATGGATAAGGTAGACCGTGACTTTGCAGCCTACTTAATTTCCTTCAAGCGTAAGTAATCTAGTTTACATTAAGCAACAAAGACCTTAAGCCCCAAGCTTAAGGCATTCCAAGGCCACTACGCATACTGCTAGTGGCCTTTTTTTCTGCCTCGCCCTAGCACCAGCATCAGCACCTGCATCAGCACCAGCACCAACATCCCATCAGCTGCAATTCCCAATCGCCCGCACCAGTACCAGCGCAAGCCCTAAGAGCCCAGGTCTTAACTAAATAGTTGCTGAGGCTACAAAACTTAATTTACGCTCCCTATAGGCCTTAGGAGTTACTCCTGTAACACTTTTAAAAACTTTGGCAAAGTGTGAAGAATGATTAAACAATAAGAGCTCTGCTATTTCATAAATAGGAGTGGCTGTTTGCACTAAGAGGCGCTTAGCTTCCTCTATTCTTTCATCACGCAAGCATTGGGTAATGGTCACATTAAAGTCTTCTATCAAGATGCGATCTAAATAATCAGCGTTTACTCCCAATTCTTTTGCTATTACGAGCCTATCTGTTTTTATATGAATACAGCGTTTAATTAACTCTCGCGCTTGTTGGCATAATAGTCTTGGTGGGTGTTTTTGCTGACGAGATACCTTTAAATCATGTACTAAACGAGCAAAGATAACTCCACTCTTAAATCCTATAAAAGCAGCATCTTTAGGGTTGGTACATCTTTCTATACCTAATATGAGATAGTCTGCCATAGTATAGGCCTGCTCTACACCAAGACCTCCAGCTACCGCAGCACGAGAGTTTAAAACCACTCCACAAATACCCAGATTTTGCGCACTACGTAATGGAGTATAAGCTAAAGTGCCATCTTGACCATTGCGATTAGAGTTTTGAGCTAACACATAGTCCTGAGCCTCACCTTGGGTAATAGCATCTAAGGCTCTTAACTCAAATAAATAGCTACTATGAGGCCTTTCATCAGGAACAACATCTACCCATTGCGGCATTAGGTGTTTAACCTCATCAAGCTCATTTAACACGCCCGCACCAAAATTAATATCTAAAGGTGGATTCTCCATTACTAAACGACGGGCACTAAAGGCAATGCTATCTAATTGAGTATTAATGGCCAGAGCTCTTAGGTTGTACACATCAGTACTATCATCACCTTTTAACACAGGCCCTACCATCAATATTGAGCTATCAGGGAAAAAATAACCACCAACATTTTGATCTTTACCAATAGCAAGAGGACAGCTTGAGCCTTTAATAGCATTTAAATATTGGCTAAATAATGTAGGGTTACTAAGTGACATATCATCGCCACCCCATGGAATCTTTTTAAATAAGACATTACCTGCTTTATCTGTCATAAAAACAGGACACTGCCCTATGTTGTAAAGTCCATTTAATAGTGGCTCAAACAAAGTTTTCATCCTAGTACCTCATCTAAACAAACCAATACTATTAGACTAGGCCACTTAGCCTAACATAGGCTAAGTGGCCCTATACTTACCAAAACAAAAAACGCAGACAATAAGCTTATTACCTACTATCTGCGTTAGTGTACCTGCTATGAGTATTAACTTATTTCTTATTATCCTTACTATCGTCCTTAGCAGTCTTTAATTGTTCCTGTGATCCATTCATATCTTGGAACATAAAGGTTGCCTCTTTAGGCTGATTGTAAGAAGTATTTAAGCCCATTAAAAAGCTTTGCATGGAGCTAAAGTCCCTAGGAATATTTAAGTTTTCTTCTTTATGTGGGTCGCTTATATACTCACTAGCAGGAATAATGGTTAAGATTTCCTCATCATCCTCTGGCTCAGAAACAGACTCAGTCTTAGGCTCAGTCCCTGACTTAGGCTCTATCTCAGCTCGTGACTCAGCCTTTGCCTCTGCCGCAGGCTCATTCATAGCTGCGCCACTTGCGCTCTTGCTTCCACTATCAGCGCTACTATTGCTAGTAGCATCAGCCTGGTTTATAGGGCAGTCCTCACCACTATCTTTATTAACCTGTAGCGATACCTCTGCCTCTTGCTTGCCATCCGAGCTGATATATTGCTTATCATCCGAGCTACTCTCTTGATTGCCCTCAGGAGTGCTATCTTGATTGCTCTCTGAATTACCCTTCGAGGAGCTATCTTGAACATCAGCTTGATCCTGTAAGGCAAGGTTTGAGTCATCACTTAACTCTTCTTCATTTAAAGTAGCAAAAGTTACATGGCGATGTACTATAGGACTTTGGTCTTGGCTATTAGCATCGTCAGACAATGAATCATCATTGTTATCATCCACTACAGTAAAGCCTTGGGACTTTTTGTGCTTATCCAGAGCGCTTTGTAGCATATCAAGCAAACCAAGTCTGATCTGCATTTGCTGCTCTAAGGTAAGATCCTTTGGGCTATTAGCATTATTGCCAGGTGCCTTTTGGCTATTTGATAAAGCATCTTTTAAGGACTTTGGCACAAAACTAAATGGTACTACATTTGCTGAATCATCAGCCTCATCAGCACCATCCTCAGGCGCAGCCTCATTAAGCGCTATACTTTCACGCTCAGCTCTTAGCTCTTTTTCCTTATTAAATTCATCCCAATCAATAGTAGGCTTACCTGTAATCTTACTTAAATCAGGCATTACCATAGTAGTAATCTTTTCATAAGCAACAGGCTCAACCTCTGGCTCTACCTTAGCAGTGTCCTCTACCTTTGGTGCTACTACAGTTTCTACCTCTGGTACTGCCTTTACCTCTGCCTTTTGCTCAGGCTCTGGCTCTACCTTAGCGGCATCCTCTACCTTTGGTGCTACTACAGTTTCTACCTCTGGTACTGCCTTTACCTCAACCTTTTGCTCAGGCTCTGGCTCTACCTTAGCAGCGTCCTCTACCTTTGGTGCTACTACAGTTTCTACCTCTGATGCTGCCTTTACCTCTGCCTTTTGCTCAGGCTCTGGCTCTACCTTAGCGGCATCCTCTACCTTTGGTGCTACTACAGTTTTAATCTCGGATGCTGACTTTACCTCTGCCTTTTGCTCAGGCTCTGGCTCTACCTTGGCGGCGTCCTCTACCTTTGGTGCTACTACAGTTTCTACCTCTGGTACTGCCTTTACCTCTGCCTTTTGCTCAGGCTCTGGCTCTACCTTAGCAGCGTCCTTGACATCAACAGCTATGGCCTCCTTTGGCTGGGGCTGAGGTTGTATCTCTTCTATCTTGGATGCATCTGCTGAGTGACTGTGAGCAAGAGCAAGCTGACTGTTATTGGATTTAAGGTCATACTCCATCTTTTCATAGAGAGCTTTCTTTAAATCATCAGTTAGCATTCCTTGATTGTCTAAAGAACTAATGCATGATTGGTAGAACCAAGCCACATCCTTAATTTGCAACTGTGAATTAGTATTATCAGCTGAACCATGTAACAGAATGTTAACCTTGCTAATGCGCTCATTAATACGTTGATCAATCACATTGCACAAGAACTTAAAGCGGCGCTTACCATCCTCGTCCAATGGTGTTTTAGGTACAAAAGCACTACTAGTATCAAAGATAGTCTCTACTGCCTTATTAGGTTCAATTTTAGAGTCAGAAGTATTTACACCACTTGGCTTAACAACAGTGTTTTCTACTTTTAAACTGGGATTATCCTTACTTGGCTCTGGAGAGGAAATAATAAAGGTACTCTCATTGCCATGTTTGTAAGTATTAGCTGGTGGCTCTTTATTTACTACAGGCTCATCAATATTAGTGGTCTTAATAATGGCAGTTCTACCAGTAGGTGTAACTGTAGCAGTAGAAAACGTACGGGCAGGTTTATTGTGAGCCTTATCCTCAGTGCTAGGAGACTGGGACAGTGTCTGTGACTGGCTCTCCTCTACCTTATTGGAGCTAGCATTCTGAGCTTGGTCAAAGACTGAGGATTCTTTGTGATCTGCTTGTTCTACTGTCTCTACTGGCTCTACTTGCTCTTTGTGAATTACTGCCTCTTGGTCTAAATCTGAGCTATCGCCTTGATCAACATCAGTAATATTACCTGTAATAAAATCATCTAAAGACTCATCATCGTCTGACTGATCAATGTCTTTTTGATGAATAAAGCTTTCCTTTTGAGGATCATAAGAGACATTAGTACTTGGCTCGACGCTTTCCACGCCAAACACAGTAGTACCAGTTTGCTCAGCTGCGGCATGAGAATTATCAAATAAAGAAAACTTCTTTTGACTACGCTCTTCATTACCTTGAGCAAGTTCTGATGCTACTTTAACTACATCCTTAGCCACAGAGGCAATCTCAACTGTAGCTAATGGGCCTTCTTCTTCTGAGGAGACAACAGTCTTATTCTCCTCAATGTGGCTGGCCAAGCGATCTTTTAACATGCTCTTTTCTAAATCAGCATCCAACTCTTTTTGAGCCTGCTTAAGCTCTTTGCCTGCTTCATGTAATAAAGGTGCTAAAGATGCAATCTTGGCGCTAGCAGCAGCAAAGGCAGCAATATTATCATTGCCACCTTCTTGGCTCATTTCTCTTACTAAAGTACCCTCATCACGAGGAATAGCCTTAGGAACAGAGCTATTAATAATTTCCACTGAGCCAGACTGACTATCTAAATTTCTGTTTTGATAATCGGTATTATAAGAATCCTTACCCTTAGTCTTAGCACCAGACATTAAGCTTGATAAAGGATTATTATCAACGACCTTATCTTGGTGAGTAATATTGTTCTTAATCCAAGATAGAGTATTTAAGGCTAGTAGGCGCTGCTCATAAGATGGCAATAAACCAATCAATTCTTCTTCAGAAAGATTAAAATCTGATACTGTAAGCTCGTTACCGCCTAGTAATAGCACTTTAATTAACAAGCGCCCCATGATCTCACATTGATCTTGGGCTCCCATTTCCATGCGTATGGCAGTTTGTATGGCCTGTCCAATATCTTGGTAGGTAAGTTCGCTAACAGCCTTTTTAGCCAATAAATCATGGGCAATCACATTGAGTATTTCAATGATGCGCTCTTGAGAAACAGGGCTGTGCTTACCATCTACAGCTGGCTCTAAGCTCTCTTTTTCAAGTTCCATATCCTTAGCCTTACCCAGGGCTACTTGGCTACCCTGGCTTACAGCCTGAGTGGAGGCCTGGCCTGAGGCATGGTTAGAAGTCTGGCTTTGAGCTAAAGATTGGAATTGGGCTTGGGCTTGCAATAAGGCATTGAACTTAGGGTCAATAGCCTCAGTACTTAGGAGCTCTTCTTTAGTAGGGTCATCATGCCTATCAAAAGAATCGTCCTCCATAAAGTAGCTATTATCTGCGCCTAATTGTTCAATATTCTTAAACTTATCTTTTAGAGCCTGCAAAGCAAGTTCTTGCTCACTTAAGGTAGTGCTAGCACTAGTGTCAGCCTTGCTTTTATCATCTTGGGTCAAGGAGCGCTGTTGATTTTTAACAATAGACTCGTATTTTTGGGCGCTTAACTTGCTAAGCTCCATGCCCATTTCTTGGGATAAGTTAGATACTTTGGTGACATTATCAATAAGCACTGCTAAGGCACTTAGCTGCTCACGGCCTAACAATTTAGTATTGTTAATTAATTCTAAAATTAAAGAGTTTAAGGTTGGGTGAAAAGGTAATGCCTCTAAAGTTTCAATACCATGCTCACTGGTAATTAACTTTAATAAAGATAAGGCCTCATGCTCGCTGCGCATAGCATCGCATTGTAACTTTGCCTGGGCTTGCTCCTCTTGCAAAGCATTACACTTATCTTTTAAAGCACCTAACTCCTGCTGTAATGCATTATGCTCATAATCATATTTAGCCTGTAGTACTTTAAGCTCTTGTTCGAGCACTATTTTGCTACTGGTAATGTCCTCTATTACTCCTTGAGATACTTGAGCCATTCTTTTTTCATGGGCAGCAACAATGAGACCTACCTTTTGGCAAAAATCTTGTTGTAAAGTTAATAGTTGGCTTTCTAAGCTGTCATCATTAATAGCAGCTTGAGTTCCATTAGTGTCGTTAGAGACCTTCATTAAGTTTTGCTGACGAATATGACCTTTAAAGCGCTCAATTACTACTTCATAATCATGGCTAGTTAAATTTGGAGCAATCTTAAGCAATTGATCGTAGGATGCAATTTCTCCTTTTTGATAGGAGCTTTTGAGCTCTAAATAGAGCTTATCTAAGATGTCATGTTGATCAAAAACACTTGGAGTCATATTAAAAAGGTCTCCTCTAACCCTATTTAGTCTAACGCTTAATAAGCAGTACTATTTTGCCCAAATATAATCTTTAGCCAGTAGTAATCTTGGAAGTATCACTAAGCTATGTAGTCCATTGTAAAACATAGCAAAAAATAAATCCTAATCTTACTTATTATAGAGTTACATATGGTAGTGATGGCATAGCAAACCCAGTATATTGGCATCTTATCCAAGGTCTCAACCAAGGCTCTTACTTTGATAATTTTGGTAAAGGAAATTATTAAAGCAATTAAATTAATTAATTATTAGGCTTTCGCCTATACTAAAAGAACAGCTTTGCTATTAATTGCGATATATATAGGATTTATAGTTGCAATTTGGGCTCAGAACATCCAAGTAACATATCTTCTTGGTCTCATGAAAAAACCTGACTTAAAGCATGTTAATGATAATTTGGTGAGCATTTATTAAAGGCTTTTAGTAAAATCACCATAGATTAATATTGTTTGGAGTTTAGGATCTATTTAAGCCATTTATTGCAGTGTTTTGGCCTGCTTTAGCCAAGATAGGCTTAAGAAAGAAATTTTTGTTTAAGAGCCCTCACCCTACTTTAGTTATAAGCACTCTTTTTTCTGGCTTATGGAGGCAGCATGATGAACTCTGCTCTTGTTGGTACTAAGCTACAACCAAATGCTATTAAAACTTTAAAAGCTTGCAACGAGCTATACGAGCCTTTAGAAAAAAGAGCTGGTTTAGCCCCCTATAGCAAACCCAACCATTCTGATAATAACAACTCTTGCGCCATGGCCAACAATCATAACGATCAACCAGATATTGCTAGTGCTATTAGCAATCAGCACCACGAGCACGCTCATAAGAGCCAAGTTCTGAGCAATAATGACAATATCACTCCATTTTTTGAATTTTCAGCTAAAACTTGGTCAACCTTTGCTCATAACAAGGATCAAGTAAACTTAACTGAAAGTGAACTACAAAAGTGTTTAGCTTTCAATGACAAAATATCCTTAGAGGAGGTATCCAATATTTACCTACCTTTAAGTCGTCTTTTACATATGTATGTCAGCTCCCGCCATGATCGCTCTACTATTATTCAGCAATTTTTAGGCAAGAGCATTGAAAGTGTTCCTTTCATTATTTCCATTTCTGGTTCAGTAGCTTGCGGTAAAACAACTACCGCTAATTTACTTAAACACTTAATTTCCTCTTGGGATAACGCCCCTAAAGTAGAGCTTATTACTACTGATGGCTTCTTATATCCTAATAAAATCTTACATGAGCGCCATATCGAAGCTAAAAAAGGCTTCCCTATTTCCTATGATGTTAAAGCGCTAATGACCTTCTTGCATAAGCTTAAAAATGGCGAGCCTAACTTAAAAGTACCTGTTTATTCTCACCTTTATTATGATGTGATTCCTGATGAGTACATAGTGGTAGATCGCCCTGACATCCTTATTTTAGAGGGCGTTAATGTGCTACAAAACGGCGCAGACTATCCTACTATTCGTAATAAGGTCTTTATCTCTGACTTTATCGACTTTTCTATTTATGTTGATGCCGAAGAGGAATGTTTAGTTAAGTGGTATGTAGATCGCTTCTTAAAATTGCGTGAAAGCACCTTTAACAACCCTAATAGCTATTTCCATCGCTACTCTCGCATGACTTATGATGATGCTGAGGCTTTGGCTTACACTATTTGGAGTGCGGTTAACCACGATAACTTAATTGAAAATATTCTGCCTTGTCGTAATCGTGCCAACTTAATCTTGCACAAAGGCCCAAATCATACTGTTGATAAAGTATATTTACGCAAGTAAACAAAAAGCTCCTCAATTGAGGAGCTTTTTTGATTAATGAATAGAAGCAATATGTCCTGAACGTATAGCTGTACGTCCTACATTACTATCTAAAATTAGTTCACCTTGGCGATTTACACCAGCAACACGACCTACTACGCTACGGTGAGATGAAATAGCCACCTCAACATTGCGGCCCATTAAAATATCGTGACGCATCCAGTTATCAATAAAGGAACTTAAGCCACTCTTAGCAAAAGTTCTAGCAACGTACTTAATCTCGTTAATCAGAGCAATACAAATATCATTACGCTTAAAATCGTAGCCCATTTCCTCAAGATTGGTATAAGGGCGATCAATGACTTTGGCAATGCTCTTAGAGTTATGAACGTTTAAACCTACACCTACGATAGCAAACACACTACCATCAACACTAGGCACAGACTCAATTAAAATACCAGCTAGCTTCTTATCCTGATAAACCACATCGTTTGGCCACTTAAGCTTTACGTCTTTAACGCCTGCAAATTCCAATGCTGTTACTGTAGCCACGCCAATTGCTAAGGAAAAGCCAAGCAAATGCTGATGGGATGGAAACTTAAAGGCCATAGACAGCATGATATTAGAGCCAATGGAGGTATGCCATTTGGTACCACGCAGTGAGCGACCCTCAGTTTGAATTTCAGCTACCAAGGCATCGCCAGTCACTAAATTATCTTTTTCTTCAATTAACTCTAAATTAGTTGAAGTAGTGACATCTTTAAGCGCAAAACGACCACGCTGGCTAATACCCTCGTAAATAACCTTAGGATCAAGCAAGTCTAGCTTTTTATATAAAGCTAAATACTCACCATCTTGGAATAATAAAGGCTCGATTTCATTAACTAATACAGCAGTATCTTGCAGCTCTTGCACAGAAATAGATAAAGATGAACATAAAACTTGATAGTTCACCCTCAAGTTTTCATCCCTATTGATATATCTTAATAAGGGCATAACAAATCTTAGATCTGTTCCCATGCTTTTTCTCCGTGCTTGCCGTAGAGGCGAACCTCAGGTACAAGATCAATTGCAAACTTACTTTTAACTTCAGCACTAATATACTTAGCTAGTGCTACTATCTCGTGAGGTTTAGCATTACCTAAGTTAACAATGACTAAGGCTTGCTGACCCCAAGTACCTACTTGACCGTGTTTAATACCACGGCAATTGGCTTTATCAATTAACCAGCCTGCTGCTAGCTTATAGTTGCCGTTATCAGCTGGATAAAAAGGTAATGAGCCAAATTCATTTTGTAAATCCTTAAGCTTGGCACTATCAACATAAGGATTTTTAAAAAAGCACCCTGCATTACCTACAAACTTAGGATTAGGTAACTTTTCATTTCTTAATGCTATCACACGCTCTCGCAAAGAAAGGGCATCATTAAATACATAACTTTGTAAACCTGCATAGTTTTGTACAGGCTTAAAGCACTTTGGTAGCTTAAAATTTACATAAGTAATGAAACAAGAGCGATGTGAGTACTCTTTAAAAATGGAATAACGGTAGTCAAAACAGCATTCTTGGGCACTTAAGCAACTTTTTTTCAAAGTTTTAAGATCAATAACCTCAACACTTTGTATTAAGCTACCAATTTCAACTCCATAGGCTCCCACATTCTGAATAGGAGCAGCACCTACAGTGCCTGGTATTAAAGATAAATTCTCTAATCCACTTATACCCTGATTAAGTAAAGTTACGATTAAATCATCTAAAATTAAACCACCGCCTGCTCTGACCTTATAGCAATCTATCTCCTCTTTAATCTCTAATCCTGCAATCTTATTGATTAATACAGTGCCTGCAAAATCTTCCGTAAACAGCACATCAGAGCCACCGCCTAAAATTATATAAGGCTCAGTTACAGGAGCGGTTAAATCATCAACACTATTGATTTCCCTGCCTTCTTGGGCATATACGGTCAAATTAAAAGTATTGTAATTTTTAAGATTAAACATCTAACTAAGGGCTCTTAATTTTAACTTGAGATACGCTCGATGGTGCCGCCTAAAGCACGAATCTTACGCTCAATATGCTCATAGCCACGATCCATGTGGTAAATACGATCAACCACAGTAGTACCTTGAGCAACTAAACCTGCTATCACTAAAGAGGCAGAGGCTCTTAAGTCAGTAGCCATTACCTGAGCGCCTTTGAGGGTGTCCACACCAATACAATGTACGCTATTTCCTTGAATGGACAAATTAGCTCCCATGCGAATGAGCTCTGGTACATGCATAAAACGATTTTCAAAAATGGTCTCAGTAATAGAGCTTGAACCCTTAGCTAAAGCATTAAGCACCATAAATTGAGCTTGCATGTCGGTAGGAAAGCCAGGATGTGGAGCGGTAATAATATCTACAGGTAAGATATCGCGATTACGCATATCTAAGTAAATACTATTGTCTTTGACCTCAACTAAAGCATTAGCCTTCTTTAATTTAACTAATACAGGGTCTAAAGTAGATGGCAAGATATTGTGGCACACGACCTCGCCATGGCTTGCCATAGCAGCAATTAAATAAGTGCCAGCTTCAATACGATCGGAAACAATAGAGTACTCACACTCATGTAGCTTTTCTACGCCCTCAATAGTAATAGTATCGCTACCTTCGCCTTTAATATTAGCACCCATGGCCTTTAAGAACAGAGCTAAATCTACAATCTCCGGCTCACGAGCAGCATTTTCAATAATAGTGGTACCCTGCGCTAAGCTTGCGGCCATCATGAGGTTTTCTGTGCCAGTTACAGACACCTTATCCATCATAATAGTAGCACCATGCAAGCGGCCATCATGGGTAGAGGAGCGAATGTAACCGTCGGTTAACTCAAATTGAGCACCCATTTCTTGTAGACCTTTAACATGTAAGTCTACAGGACGAGCACCAATAGCGCAGCCACCTGGTAAGGAAACTTCAGCTGCACCTAAATAAGCAGTTAATGGACCTAAAGCCAAAATAGAGGCTCTCATGGTCTTTACTAACTCATAAGGAGCAATATTGCTAGTAACAGCATTACTGATCTTAAAAGAGTTATCGCCTATTTGCTCATAGCTCTTGCCCATCATAGTTAAAAGCTTAAAGCAGGTTTTAACATCTCTTAAGTCAGGCACATTGTGTAAAATTACAGTTTCACTGGTTAACAAAGTAGCTAAGATAATAGGTAAAGCCGCATTCTTAGCTCCTGAAATATTAACTTCTCCCTGTAATGCCTTGCCACCAACAATTTCAAACTTATCCAAAGTTAAACCTCAACAAAACGTTCTTGCTAACCTCTTCCAATAAACACCATTAAGATACGTATTGGAAGAAGCAACTAAAATAAACAACTACACCAAGAAATGCTCTAGGCAAGTTTTAGCTTGGCTTAGTATTAACAGCGCTATAGTTAATTAAAATAAACTTCAAGCAACATCCCATAAAAACCCCTTATTTTAACAGTCTTTTCAAGATATTGCCTATAGTACAATTATCAGCCTCAACAAAAGTCCAAAACTTAAGTATAAGACAATCAATGCCTAACTAAGTTCCTTTACCCATCCCAAGGCTATTATCTGCGCAAGCGCAAGCTCTGGCGCTAGCGCTAGCGCTGCTAAGCTGCGCACGGAGCTAGCGCCAGAGCGCTGGCTGTGCCTGTGCTGGCTGTGCCTGCGCTGGGGTAAAAAAAACCGCTCAAGATTGCTTAATCAAGAGCGGTTTAATTGTGAGCAGTAATCAATTACTCACCAGTTTTGTAAACATGATCAAATGGAGTTTCTTGATAAATGTAATTAACCCAATTACTAAATAAGAGCGCTCCATGTGAACGCCAAGTACAGCGAGGCTGTAAGCTTGGATCATCATGAGGGAAATAATTTTTTGGCACTATAGGGTTTAAGCCTGCATTAAGGTCACGACGGTACTCATCAGCTAGTGTACCTGCATCATACTCAGGGTGACCTGTTACATAAACCTGTCTCTTGTCACGAGAGCAAGCTAAAAATACTCCAGCCTCATCAGAGTCAGCCAAAATAACTAAGTCAGTATTACTATCAATTACATTAGTTGGGAAATCTATAAAGCGTGACTGTGGTGCCAGAAAATAATCGTCAAAGCCACGAGTTAGCGCATTAACACTATTTGTGGTCTTATGCCAATAAACACCCGAGAGCTTTTGCTCACGATTAATCAGTGGAATGTCATAAAAATGCTTAAGCGCAGCGGCTACTCCCCAACAAGAAAACAAAGTTGAGGTGACATGGGTAGTTGACCAATTTAAGATTTCTTGAAGCTTAGACCAATAAGTCACATCGTCAAAATCAGTTTTATCTAAAGGTGCTCCTGTAATGATCAGACCATCGTAATAACGTTTTTTAACATCAGCAAAATCTTTATAGAAAGTATCTAAATGGGATTGCGGAGTATTTTTAGAAACATGATGATCAATACGCAATAACTCAATATTCACCTGAATCGGGGTGCTAGAAAGCTTGCGCATATACTGGATCTCAGTAACAATCTTCTTTGGCATTAAATTTAAAAAGAGCAACTCTAAAGGACGAATGTCTTGATGTTCTGCACGATCTTGAGTCATGACAAAAACATGCTCTGAGGTTAACACGCTAGCAGCAGGCAAACCATTAGGAATATTAATAGGCATGAATTGCTCCTTAATACAAAAGACTTTCCTACAATACAAACATTAACAAAGCCTGAGCAATAAAAGTTACTTTATCAGCTTTGAGGGCAAGTGTATTTTTGCTTAGCTTATCACAGCCCTTATACAATGAAGCTTTCTTACCATAAGAGAGCAAATTTTATTATTAGTTTAGCCAAATTATGCGCTAGGATAATAGCAAAGCGTTTCTATGAGTTTAGTATTTTGAGGTGGATATGAGAATTGAGTTGATATCAACAGGCGATGAAGTCATTACAGGCAACATCGATGACACTAATGCCAGTTTCCTCTCTCGTGAATTGTTTGAAGCTGGATTACAAGTTGATAGAAGACATACTAGCGGTGATTCACTTACAGAGCTAATGGAGCTCTTTTACCAAGTGTCACAAAAAGAGGCTATTGTTATTGCCACTGGCGGTATGGGCCCTACCAATGATGACCTTACTACCGAGGCTATAGCCAAAGTAGCCAATGTGCCTTTGCAGTTAAATACCACCTGGTATGAAAGAATGAAGGCATGGTTTGATAATAGAGGACGCTTTATGGCTCACTCTAACTTAAAACAAGCTATGCTTCCTCAAGGCGCTATCATGATTGATAATCCTACTGGTACTGCCTGTGGTTTTGCTATCAAGGTAAATCAAGCGCTCTTTATCTTTTTACCAGGAGTACCACGTGAGCTTAAAGCCATGTGGGAAAGCTCAGTTAAAGAGATGGTAATTTCCTACACTAACGACACTGTTCCTCGTACTCACTTAATCAAGCTCTTTTTAATGGGTATAGGCGAGTCTACCCTCATGAGTAAGCTTGCTCCTATTGAGTTGCCACAAGGCATTACTATTGGAGATAGAGCTATTTATCCTTTTATCGAGCTTAAGATTATTGGTCATGATGCTAGCGATCAGGATATGTTTGAGGTATTAGGACAAGTAATGAACATTGTCTCACCTTACTATGTTTGTCGTGATCACTACTCTTTAATTGAATCCCTTAATGCTCATAAAATTCAGCTTAATGCCATTAATGCTATTGATGGTGTAACCCGTGGCTGGCTGCTTATTCATATGCAAGAGCTCTTTAAGAACTTTGTTGCTTGTTCGGTGTTAAATGCCACTAATAACGAGCTTAACGAGCAAGAAAAAGGCTATATTGCTAAGCACTTAGAGCATGCTCCTAACTTTAATAAAATTTCCTTACTCCCATGCCAGCAAGCTATCGATGTTAGCTTACTAAAAGAATATCCTTATTGTTATGAATTTTCTTTTAATCTAGATTACAAGCAAGAGGATGATGGACACAATCTTACAGGACGCTATTTAATTGCCCTCAAAGAAGATGTTAACAGCCATGCCCTCTATAGTCGTAACCGTGATTTCTTAGCCCACTTATGCTGTGTTGAGCTTTATAAACTCTTGGTTAACGAGCCTACCATTACTCCAGAGGACTGCAAGATCTTAATGCTCGATTGCAAGAGATCTTCATACCATCTTAGCAAATAGCAACCTTTGATTTAAGACATGAAAAAAGGGGCTAACGTGCCCCTTTTTTCTTATGAATGAATAATACTAAAGTAATTGCGATAGTATTCAGCCGCCATGGCCGCAGAACTATGGAGTTCAGCTTCATTATGACCATTAGAGACAAAGCTATAATACAATTCTCTATCTTTCTTTAAAGTCAAAATATAATCAGCCAAGCTCTCAGCATCACCTGCCTCAATTAAAAAGCCATTTTTGCCATCCTCAATAAGATCAGGAATACCTCCTACATTAGAGGCTACAATAGGCACACCTTGCTCCATAACATCAAGCAAAATGCCAGCTGAACTTTCAGTGTTGGCTGGATAAGCAAAGACATCAAAAGCCTTAATATAATCGACATAGTTGCGCTTGAAACCAATGAATTTGACATTAGGCATGTCTTTGGCGTGTCTTCTTAACAGCACAATATCATCACCAGCGCCGACAAATACCACTAAGAGCTCTGGAATTTTGTTTTTCAGGATTTTAGCAGCATCAATTAATACTGATTGTCCTTTTTGTCTATTGATTAAAGGAGCTACGTTGCCGACCACAAAACGATTAGCTAATGACTTTCTAAAGTTGCTAACCAGCTTTTCATTAGGCTCTAAACGAGAAGAACAATCGCTAATTAACTGTACTTCTTTTTGCAAAAACTGCGATAAGACCTCGGTGAACTCTTTAGATACACACACTACACTTGAAGCACTTTTATAAGCTGCTTTAAGCATAAAATGATTGACCAGGTAATCTTCATCACGAACAGTAACCACATAGCGTGTGCCACGCAAAATATAATGCACCAAAGCCCATTGGATGCCTTGAGGATCATGAGCATGAACCACATTATAGGTACTACCTACTCTAAAATGGCCAGAAAAGCGCGGATCAGAAAAACCTCTAATGCGTATGACCTTGAGCCCCTTAACACCATCAAGGTGAAAAGGTAAAGGACTATCATCTCGGCAAACTAAAGCTTGAGGCACACCAAGATGAGAGAGTTCCTTAATCAAAAGCTCAATTTGTCGCTCACAACCACGATAACCTCGTGCCAAGCTGACATGTGCCACACCAAGCCTTTTAGAACCAGACATTAAACTCTCCTACCTACCAAAACTTTCCTGCAAATGAGAAGAAATCCAACTCCACTCACAGTTGAGTCTAGCATTACATATACCCACTCATGCACAATGGCGTATATGTAAACTGCATGTGATAAAAATAATTTCTTAGAGTTAATCTAAGACTACAAAGATTTTAGTAATAAATTTGATGTTTAGAGCGTTCTTGGTACATTAGAATTAGGATTGGTGCCTAATAAATCAAACATACGACGACGCTGCTGTAACAAGAGCTTGTTTTTGTCTAAAACATCAGACATAAAATAATAAAACAAGCTTACCATAGCACAAACTGGATTAGAGCCATTTCTATAAAGGATAACATCCCATGGCTTAGGAGTACCTTGACCTAATAAATGGCCTAAATCTCTTTCATAAGATAGTACATTAACTACAAATTTATTATAGTCATTGCGTTGAGGTAAAAAGAGCTGATGAGCCTCATTTTCATTACGAGACAAAGTCATTAGATAAGAGTCCTTTTGCGCTAATGACATCTCACACTCTAAGTTAGCATTTTGAATGAGATATAAGCTATCCTCAAGCTGCGGCAAAGTAGATAAAAAGAAAAAGGACTCAACCATATTATTCTGAGGATTAAGACGCTTAATACAAACTACAGTCTGCATATCCTCAGAGATCTCATCTAATAAGTCAAAATAGCTATCAATCCTATCAATTAAGATCTTAGCATTAGAGGTTGAAGCTAAGCGAGCATCAAATTGACTTAACACTTCTGGTGGCAAATGATTTAGTGACAGCAAATAATCATAGCCATTAAGAACTAATTGATCTGCACATAAGAATAATAAAGGTCTTGGGCCTAAGATAAGACCATGATCTAAACCCAAGCAAGGCAAATAGGCACCTAAATCCTTATGATTTAAGCCGTGAAAAGCTGAGGCTGTCCCTAACGATGCACCTTGGCCAATGCTAGGCTGAATAGCTCTAAGTGCCTCTGGAGGATTAAGTTTGGTTGCTACCTTAGCTCTAGTAAAGAAATTTTTGTAAAAACCATCTAGGTGCTCGTAATTAACCAGACGCATTACTGATCTACAGTTAGCTACGCTGATACGATAACGAGGGTGCAACATAGCAGGCAATAGCAACTGCAAATACTGATTAGCATAATTAGAATAAGCAGTAATGCTATTTAAATCTTTCAAACCGCACATTAGTGCCATAACGCAAATAGTTAGTGCAGTATCAAAGCGCAGAATATAAGAGCTCTGTCCCTTAACAGCATAAGAGTTTGATACGGCACTAAAAGCTTGAAAGACCTTTAGTAAGGTGGGATTTTGATAAATCTCAGATTGCTTGAGCTTTAAAAAAGCATCCACTACGTGCAAAGAGTAATCAACCATCTCATCTTGGTTAGAGCCATCGCTCATCGCAAGCTCAGCTAGCTTATTAAAAAGAGCTGGGTAATTCTGCTCAACTTCCTGCAAAGTACTTTCAATGACATCATTGCCTAAAAGACTTCTTAAAAGAGTGGCATAAATCTGATTCAAGGGCGCAGCTCCTTCTTAACCTAGCACTTAATGAGAACAGAAGATTAATGTCAGCAAATAATCATAAGCTATGACATCTGCTCCAACATCTAATATTACAAATATTTCAATTGCAAAAACAGGGCCGCATATGCCCTATTAATATCACTAATTCTATTCTAAATCCTTAGATCAGCAATGTGAACTATTAGCAAGCTAAAGCGTGATATTTTGTTAAAAGACTAAGAGCGATGATAGTTTTAGATACAAAAAAACCACCGTTAGGTGGTTGCTGCTATGAGTTAGCTACTCGCTACTATGCGTTAGCTCGTGGCTACTGTATAAAGTGTAGATACAAAAAAACCACCGTTAGGTGGTTGATTTGATAAAAGATGGCGGAACGGACGGGGCTCGAACCCGCGACCTCCTGCGTGACAGGCAGGCATTCTAACCAGCTGAACTACCGCTCCGCATAAAATTAAGCCTGGCGATGACCTACTCTCGCACAATCGTACGTTGCACTACCATCGGCGTGACTACATTTCACTTCTGTGTTCGGAATGGGGACAGGTGGGTCTATAGCACTATGGTCGCCAAGCAA
>NZ_JALKIM010000068.1 GCF_023050945.1 Anaerobiospirillum sp. NML120448
ATTGATGGTCAACATATATCCAAATCTGTCTCCCCTAAAAAACTTAAGCTTATTCAAAAGCGAAAGACATTTTTAACTGCAATCAAAAAGGAGGGCGCTTCCTCCCCTGTCTAAAGACAGGGGTTTCCGCGCTACTAATATTATGAGTTTTAGTGTTCGTTTATATGCCAAAACTAATGATCAAATTATTGTTTTAAGTGATCTCAACTATGAGATTCCGCTTAGCCACCTTTTATTGGTTAGTGCCAACACTACTGCTGTTGATCAAGATCAATGTGCCTATGCACAAAGCACTCAACAACAAGCTATTGGTGCTTTACAGGGTGATTTTGAATTGGGATATCAGCAGGTTTTTAACTTTTTACAACAATGCCTGCAAAACAACATCTTAGATAAGGACACCTACGATCAATTAGCCAGAGATACTCATGATGCTTTGGATAAGTTCTTAGGCCAAAATGCTAAGGTTTATTTAGAGGTAGTAAGCGATGGTGCCAACGAGGTGGGTGACGATGAGGATATGTGCTCATTAATCCACAGTGAAATCACCACTACTGTACAAAACCTTGATGATATTATTAAGCAGCTCGACAGCTTAATTAAAGAAAGTGGCACTGATGATCTCTTAAAAGCTATTGGCTTCCAGTGGGCCTAATAATAATTTCCTTTATTTAACTAAAAAAGGCAGTATTCTTTAAGAAAGACTGCCTTTTTTAATGTTAGCTAGGTATTGTTAGTGAAAAATATAGAAAAAGCTATTTAATAAGCTGTAGATATGAAAAAACCCGTCTAGAGCTAATAGGCGGGCTTGACTGACTTAGATGTTTTCAAATAAACATCTCTCAAAAGTACTTTCATTTTATGCCCCTCTGTTTCTTTTGCTAGCTCATACAATTTAAATTGTGAGCAAACCTAAACTTTGGTGCAAAGTTGTGCTTTATTTGCAGAAATGATCACAATCTGACCAAAATACCTGAAATAGCCCGTTTTCAAGCTTGACTATCTAAGCTTTAGCATCAAAAGTGTGCGCTTTTTGGGCCAATGCACAGCAAAAGTTTTCTTGTTGCCAAGATTTTTTGCCTCTACCAAATAAGGACTAGCCCTGTTCTTTAAAGTATGAATAGCGCTACTTGCTTAGAGCTTTATACTTAACCAAGCTTATAAAAAGCCAAATTTTTCATCTTTAGCCCAATCAAGCTATGAACCCTAGCGCCTTTTGCTTAAGCACTTATGGCATCTACCATCGATTGTCAAATTACAAATACTTTGGTGCATCCGCTATCACTATGAAAAACTTATGAAAAAAAGCTAGCACCACCTGCTAACCATTGCTATTAAGCTTATTAAAGCTTGAGAAACTTGCACAACAGCAACTGCAATAGCAACAACGTCAGCGCCAGCGCCAGCACCAGCACCAGGGTTTACGCCTGAACTTGATCTAGCATCAGCAATAAACATAGGCGCAATACTGGTTTTCCCTAAACCCTTGGCGTTGAGTCCTTGCTATTAAACAGTGGAGCCAAAGTTCTTAAAGGACAACCATAAACCTTTTAAAGCTGCACCTACAGCACAAGCCATGATCATGTATTTAAAGCTTTGATAAACCATAATGGCATGCTTTAAATTTTGCTCAAAAACTTGAGGGTCGATACCATCATTATTGGAGTTGATATACCACAGCTCACCATAAAAAGCCCAAGGTATAAGTGCAATAGCACCAAAGAACATAGAAGATGGTCTACGGTGCTCTTTTTGTAAATTATAAAGACCAAAGAGTAACCATGCTGAAGCTAGCGCCAACACGACATACTCTAAAATGCCTTGAGGAGTTAAAGGGGCACTAATGTAAGCTACTGCATAAAGGGCTACCAAATAGGAGCCATTGAGCATAATAGGACGATAAGCTTCCATGATTTTCCTAACAATACTGACTATCTATAAAGGCAAGGCGCTCATAAGCAATCAAACTTTTGAGCACTAATACTAACTCTCTCTTTGCTGCTACCAAAGCTAGTTGCGCCATCATATTAGATTGTACATTTATGGGCCCTAAAAGAGCGCAGTTACTAGCGCAGGTGCATGTATAGTGCATAGGCTAGAGCAGATGCAAATGCCAATGCCAATGCTATTACAGGAGAGCAACTTGGAGCTAAGTTGTTGGCACTTATGCTTGGAATTACGCACCTTGGTAATAAAGAGCTCTATTTTACTATGAAGCTGATACATTTTGTCTGTTAAGCAATAAATGCCAAATATTCTTAATACAATGTAGTTTAAGTTTGCATTAACTGTTTTGCCTAAAGGAGTATTTCTTATGATGTCTTATATTTTGGCTAAAGTGTCTGATAAGGACAAAGGCCCAAGTGGCTTTACAGATCGCTCTCGTGATATTGAGGCTTACTTAAATCAAAGACGTGCTGATAAAGCCCAGCGCATGCAGCAGGCACAAAATAAAGCTAACCCAAACAACGCTACCAACCAAAAGTAAGCTTTCAAAACTTATTTGAGCCAGCCATTAATTGCTTTTGCATCAGCTAATTTGCTGACTTGGGCTAGCTTTCCCTATATATTTAGAGCCCAAGCCTGATGATACAGCAAGGCCCCAGACCATATGATTGGCTTGGGGCCTTGGTAATTTAGGAGATCACTAGGCGATAGCCTACTCCTGTTTCGGTAATTAAGATGGTTGGTGCTGATGGGTCATCTTCAATCTTGCTGCGCAAGCGGCCCATATAAATTCTTAGGTAATGAGGGTGCTCTACATATTCAGCTCCCCATACCCTTTGCATTAAATATCTTTGGGTGAGCACCTTGTTACTCTCAGAGATCATTACTAAGAGTAAGCGCATTTCAATCTTGGTTAAATGTAAGTCTTGACCATTTTTGGTTACTAATAACTTTTTGGTATCAACAGTTACATTAGTTCCCAAATGAACAATAGAACTATCATTTTGCTCTTTGAGCAAGGTCTGACGACGCAATTGCACTCTAATTCTTACTAAGAGTTCAGAAATACCAAAAGGCTTAGTAACATAATCATCAGCGCCTGAGTCTAAAGCTAATACTTTTTGCTCTTCATTAGAACGGGCAGAGAGCACAATAATAGGCACTAAAGAATAATTACGTAACTCTTTAATGAGAAAAATACCATCACCATCAGGCAAACCTAAATCTAATACCACTAAATAAGGCTTACGAGTAGCAGCCTCAATAGTTCCTTGTTTTAAGGTACTAGCCTTATATACGGTATAACCCTCATCTTCAAGTACCATACATAATGATTTTAGGATATGCTCTTCATCTTCAACTACTAAAATAGTGGCACTCATGTATATCTCTCCTAAAGAGTTCCTATATGACATGTGATAAACACCTACCACCTGGTGTCAACGCTCTTGTAATTTAGCACGCTGTACCCATTAGATAAAGCCTCATACAATAAAAGCTAGCGCCTCCTTACACAATTTCAATGTTTTATCCCTAATACTGTAATAAATCACTACTCATATTCTATTTGATAGGATCCTATGGTTAAAGCTAGCATAGATCTAGCTATAAGCCCTCTAAATACAAAAAAAGCTGCCTTAAAGTATGATGGTTTAAGACAGCCCAACATTGTAGTTTTTTCAACTCTTTTACTAGCAACTTTCTAACAGCGCTATTAGTCTTAGCCTAGGTATAAGCTATCTGCTAGAAAATGCTGATATTTAGCATGGCCTCAGTGTTGATATGGCCATCACCAAGGATTGCGCTCTGATATGAACGCTCGCTAGCAAGCTTGCTACCAGCAAGTTTGCCGCCAGCAGGATTGCTAACAGCAAGCTTGCTCTCTTGACCAGATGGCTAGCCGTTGTTTTCCATGCCAATGAGGTCAAAATGCTTAGTGGAAACTATGATGGAATAGTTGTCCTTGGCAGGACGATCACACTTAATCTCAATGACACGGCTGCTAAGGTTGTAATACCAGCCGCTTGTAGCTTGCTTAAAGTCCTCAGGAACTAAGAAGCGCTTTAACTCTTGGTTGTCGCAAGTAACATGTAAGGCACCCTTGTAAGGAGACAATACTTTTAAGGAAAGCTTTTGATATGAGTGCTCGTAAGAACCTGTCTTATTAAAGTTAATTTCCATAACCTCACCAGGGGTCACTCTAATATTAGTATTAGCGTAAACGCCCTGTTCAAAGTCCTTAGTATGGCCATCGTCCTCATAGTAATCAAAGCTAAAGCTTTGGCTTTGGGACTGGGTCTGTTGGGCTTGCATAAGGGTATGAGCATCGGTAAGGCCGTAAGCCTTAGCTGCAAGGGCACGGGTAGCACAAATAGTAAGCTCTAAGGTCTTAACCTTATCAAACATAATGCGCTTAATATCAGGGGAGCTAATTACAATGGCCTCATCCTTAATAAACATAGGAATGGAGTTTTCATCAACAGCATAGTAAATAGTCTGACCACCAGCATATGGCTTAAAGTTGTCGTTGAGATCGTACCAAGTATGACCCTCTGGCAAGTAAATAGGACGCTCTTTTTGTCCCTTCTCTAAGACGTTAGCAACTAATAAATATGGGCCATACATAAAGGTTAAGTTTTTATCATTAATAGCCTTTAAGTCATGCTCAAACTCGTAGAATAAAGGACGTAATACAGGGCTGCCCTTGAGGTTAGCCTGACGCATTAAAGAATATAAATAAATTAAGTAGCGATAGCGTAAAGCATAAGCAGCCTTAATCTGAGGTAAGTACTCTTGGTACATCCATGGCTGAGTTACGGTATTATCGCTATTGGCTGAGTTCATGGTAAAACGAGGTTGGAAAATTCCATTTTGAATCCAACGTAATAAGAGTTCACCCTCAGGAGCTGGGCCTGCAAAGCCGCCAATATCACTACCAGTATTGGCAACACCTGATAAGCCCATGCCTAAAATAGTAGCAACATTAAACTTTAAGGTACGCCAATCAGTTAAATTATCACCACCCCATACCTGAGCATAGCGCTGGATACCTGAATAGCCTGCACGGTTAATAATGTATGGACGCTCATTAGGGTAAACATTGGCAATAGCCTCTTTACCTGTATAGGCCATCATTAAGGACTGAATTGGCTTGTATTCAGCCATAGTACCGCCACGACCCTCGGCATCGACTAAGGCATTTCTATCCTCTACGCCATCATACTCATTATTATCATTCCATACTGTCTTGGTACCCATCTTAAGGATATTTTCCTCAAGTAAGTGTCTCCAAGCATTACGTCCTTTAGGGCCAGTAAAGTCAACAAAGTAGCCAGGGCCACCCCACCAACGACCAATGTAATTGTGGTCAGCACTGGCGCTGCTATCAGCGCTAGCGGCGCAAGCGCAGCTGCTGGCGCTATCAGCGCAGCTGCTAGCGCTAGCGTTGGTGCTATATGGGCTTAGGCCTTCTTTGCTTAAGGCTGAGGATAAGTTGTAGTGAGCTTGAGTGGTGGTGTCTGGAGCACACTTAATAAGGGCATCGGCTTCAAGATAGTAATCCTTGTAAGGGTGGCCCATGAGTACGCCTGGCTTTAAGTTAGGAATAACATTAATGCCTTGCTCATTTAAAGTAGCAAAGAAAGCTTTTGGATCTGGGAAGCGCTGGTAATTCCAGTTAAAGGTATAGCGTAATTTGTCCTTTTCACCAGCACTGTAGCCACTTGCGAGCCAGAAATTATCAATATAGAGATCTTCACTTAAGTGCTTGTTAATTACTTGATAGATTTCCTGATCGCAGTTCTTCTCGAGCTCAGCATAATACATAGTTGAAGAGGTAAAGCCTAAAGACTGCATGGTAGGCATGGCAGTAGTGCCAGTTAAATAAGTATAGCGCTCTACTACTTTTTTAAGGCTTGGGCCATAAATTAAGAATAAATCAATATCGCCGCCATCTACTTGATAATAGCAGTATGGATCCCAGTAGCCACTACGCTCATTACCCATATCAAAAGCACAGTCGTGGCTATTGTTGTAGAACAAGCCTACATAGGAGCCTAACATTTCATTGACACGAATATAAAACGGAATGTGCTTGTATAATGGCTCGCCAAACTCAGGATCATGGCCAATAGCATCCTTTGGGCAAGTACGCATATGACGGCCTTTTTTGTCTAAATGACCAGTCTTTTCACCAAAACCAAAAAAGTGATCATATTTAGGATCAATAGCACTGTAATGGAAAAGACGGCCTAAATGATCCTGCTCATAAGCACGATCTTTAAGGTCAGAGTAAACTACTTGATTGCTCTTTTTATCAATTAAACAAAAAGATAAAGGCTCTTTGTTGAGCACTAACTTAATAGTGGTAGTCTCAAACTCCACTACTTTCTCTTGTTCTTGGTATTTCACCTCAACAGGAGTGATACGCTCACGCTCATCTTTAAAAATAGGATCTAAGGCATCATCCCAAGCTGTTTTAACTAAAGCATAGGAGTGCTCATCAAATTGTCCATCGAAGCTAACACGAATACGAACAATGTCATCAGTCATAAATACGAGCTTGATTAAAGCCTCTTTACCCTGAACTAAAAAGCCGTTGTTAGTTTTAAAAAGGCGCTCAAACTTCTTTACTATCATATCTGCACCTACTTACTACCTTAGATATTTTTTAAAAAGAGGCTCAGCCTGTGAAAAGTAAATTTTCAAAGGCCAACCCTCAACATTTATGCTGTTTAAGTATTAAGAAACTGTGGTTTTGCTTTTAACGATGGTAAAAGCAAAGTTAACAAAGCAAACAATACAAGAATTTTGGTATTTTAAATTAATGGAGATAACTACAAAGCAAATTTCAATTGGTTGTTAAGGCTGATTTTTTTAAGTTTTAATTTAAAAGAGCAAGGCTACTATCTAGCAGCTTGCTCCTTTTATATTTACATTAAGCCTAAAGCTTGAGGTATTGCTAAGCTAATGGCTGGCACATAGGTAATAAGCATTAAGATAGCAATCAAGACTAAGAAATAAGGTACTAACATAGCACTCACTCTTTCAATTGACATCTTGGTAATGCCACAACCTACAAACAATACTGAACCTACAGGAGGAGTCATAGAACCTAAGCACATGTTAAAAATTAACATTACGCCAAAGTGCACAGGATCCATACCTAAAGAGGTACAAATTGGTAAGAAAATTGGGGTGAAAATTAAGATAGCAGGAGTAATGTCCATGAACATACCAATTAACAAAAGAATGATGTTAATTAAGAAGAAAATGACATACTTGTTATCACTAATAGAAGTTAAACCCTCGGCAATAGCAGTTGGAATGCCAGAGAAAGCCATCACCCAAGACATAGCAGAAGAGGCTGAAATTAAGAAGAGAATAATGCCACTTACACAGGCGCTATCTACCAAAATCTTCATAAAAGACTTATAGGTAATAGAGCGATAAAGCACAGATAAGAACAAGCAATATACTACGCACACGCCCGCACCCTCTGTAGCTGTGAATACGCCAGAGACAATACCACCAATTACAATAACGATTAGCAAGAAGCTTGGCAGAGCATCTAAAGTTACCTTAAGAGCTACCTTTGCTGGCACTACACCTGTAGTTGGATATTTACGTGAGCGTGCATATAAGTAAGCTACTGCCATTACGCCTAAGCCCATTAAAATTCCAGGAATGTAGCCTGCCATAAAGAGAGCACTAATAGACACACCACCTACTACAGTTGAGTAAACGATGAAGGCTGAGGTTGGAGGAATTAACAGACCTGTAGGTGCAGAGGCAATATTTACAGCAGTGGCAAAGGCCATATCATACTTTTCTTCTTTCTGGATTGGAGCAATAGAGCCACCCATAGCTGAGGCAGCAGCCACAGCAGAACCAGCTAAAGAACCAAAAAGCATATTGCCTAATACGTTGGTTTGTGCCAAAGAGCCTGGGATAAAGCCGCAGAATAGTTTGGCAAAATTAATCATACGACGAGCAATACCACCATTGTTCATAATATTGCCTGCCAAGATAAATAAAGGAACAGCAAGCAAAGAGAAGCTCTCAACACCAGAGTTCATCTTTTGCATGATGATAAAGCTTAATTGCTCCCAATTAAGGCTGGATAAACCTGTTACTACTGAGGCAATTACAATACTGACACTTACTGGCACACTAATGGCCAATAGTAAGAAGAATACGGCAAACAAAATTACCGCTGTTAAAGCAATAGACATATGAAAACCCCCTAACTATTAATTCTTGGAGTTGCTATTTTCATTTTGCTTACCAGTGTTCTCTACAGATAAGCTAACACCTGTGTAATCTTCATAAATATTGATAATCTGAATGATTACAATGAAGAGACCTGAAACTGGAGCCATGGCATAGACTAAAGAGCGAGGCACACCTAATAAGGCTGAGTACTCCATAGAGGCAGCAAAGGCCAACTTAGCGCCACCTACAAATAAAATGGCAAAAGCAAATATTAAAATTAAGGCATCTACACCAATGGTCACTAAGCGCTTTTTATTAGGCTCAAGCTTGTCTCGTAAGAAAGTTAAAGCCATATGCTCACGACTTGAGAAGGCGTAAGCAGCACCAATAAAGCCTGTCCAAATTAAAGAATAGCGCACTAACTCTTCGGTAAAGGAGGCTGGATCGTTTAAGACATAGCGAGTAAACACCTGCCAAATTACTAAGAAGGTCATAAACACTAATAAAATGGTACATAAGGCAGCCAATACCTTATTTATGACGCTTTTAGTCTTAACTAAGAACTCATACATAATTAAGCCTCCCCCTTATTCATTACTAGTGCTAGTAGCGGCTTGTGTGCGGATAGTGCTAATCAGATCAATCATCTTAGCCACCCCTGGGTATTCTTGTGAGTATTTAGCAACCATGCCCTTAGTAGCCTCACGGAAGGCATCTTTATCCACGTCATTGACAAAGGTTACGCCCATCTTTGTTTTAGCTTCTTCAATTGCCTCAGCAATAGCGCTATCCCACATATCACGATGGGATACAGTAGAATTACGGGCTGCCTCTACCATAATCTTTTGATCCTCTGGGCTCAAAGAATCCCAAATTTTGGAGGAAATTACTAAAGCATCAGGAATCATGGCGTGTTGATCAGTGGAGTAAACCTTACAAATTTCACCATGTTTACCATTGGTAAGTGCAGTCTCATTGTTTTCAGTGCCATCAATAATGCCTGTTTGTAAGGAGGTAAACACATCACCATAGGCCATAGCTACTGGAGTACCACCCATAACAGAAATCATTTCAGTTTGAGACTTCATGTCTTGGACACGTATCTTCATGCCCTTAAGATCGGCTGGAGTACGAATAGGCTTATTAACTGTGTAGAAAGAACGAGCACCTGAGGTGTAGTAAGTTAAGGTCACAAAGCCCTTATCCTTACTGCTTTGGAAAAAGTCATACATTAAAGGAGCATCCATGGTGTCATAGAAGTCCTGAGTACCATTAAAGATGTAAGGTAAACCAAAGGTATGATAGGCATCATCATAAGTTGCCAGCATTGGAGAGGCTACTTTGGTCATGGAGATGACACCAGCCATTACCTGCTCCATTTGCTCAAGCTCAGAGCCTAATTGACCATTAGCAAAAATACGTACTTTGATACGACCATCAGTACGCTTTTCTAACTCATCAGCAAATTGTGAAATGGCAATATGTACAGTATGAGTTTCTGACAAGCCATGGGCTAAAGTTAAAATCATAGGCTTATCAGCAGTAGCCTCAGCAGAGCTACTGGCAGACTGCTCACGACAACCACTTAGCCCCAAGCAAAGAGCCAGAGCGGCAGTACTAAGAGCTACTGTTTTTAACAGTTTTCTCATAATTTCCTTTCCTCAACAACAAACCAAAATATACCTTTTCCCCCGCCCAATCCTGATTAACAGGCGCAACTTAGCTAACCTCATGAGCAAACATGAAGCTTAATGCTGTTTTGAGCAGAGAAATAAGAGCTACTTGGAGAGCTTAGCCTCGCAGACTAAACCTAACAGGCTATGCTTGGCAGACTAAGCCCTATTAGAACTACCCTAAAGCCTATGGCTCCTCCCTTGTTTAAGCAGAACTTTATGCCCTACTCTAACGACCTCAAATTAGGCACATAAGCTTTAGCAGTAACAATAACTACATACCAATCATGTCAAAAGGCTCATAGGAGATAACTACCTGGTAGTTTTTCTTGATATTTGGGTATTTAATCTCAACGCACTGGGTAGATTGTGAGTAATACCAACCGCTAGTGGCCTTTTCAAATTGATTGCGCACTAAGAAGTGTTCTAGTTTTTGACCCTGTAAATTTACATAGAATGGGCACTTACCCTTATGAATGACCTTAAGCTTCATATCAGCAATTGAGGACTGATACTTACCTTCATAAGTAAAATCAAGCTTGGTTAAATCACCAGCGGTCATCTTGATATAAGTCTTTAAGTATTGACCGTTGAGATAATCATTGCTCTTACCATCATCCTCGTACAAGGTAAAAGAGCCATCTACATCAGGAGCACAAATTACCTCTAAAGACTTAAGCTCATCTTTTTGTAGATTATTAAGATCATGGCCAGCCATAGGTAAAATTTGACCAGAGCGGATAAACATAGGAATGGAAGCTAAGTCCACATCAAAATCTACACTTTGACCGCCTTCATAGCGCTCACAAGTCTTAAAGTCGTAAAAGACCTCATCTTTAGGGAAGTAAACCGTACGCTTGCTTTGACCTTTTTCTAATACATTAGCTACTAATAAGGCAGAGCCAAGCATAAAGTTAAATTGCTCATCGAAAACCTTAGGATCATGCTGGAACTCCATAAGCATTGGGCTAAAGTAAGGCAAGCCTGTCTCATGAGCACGAACCATTAAAGAGTAGAAATAAGGGCTTAAACGATAGCGTAATTTAATAGCATCACGAATTAAATGCTTAGTGGAGCTGTACATCCAAGGCTCAGTAACAGAGTTATCGGTATTTACTGAGTGAATGGAAAAACGTGGCTGGAAGATACCATTTTGTACCCAGCGAACAAATAATTCCTCTGATGGAGCAATACCATAGAAGCCGCCAATATCAGAGCCTTGGTTAGCAACACCTGATAAGGACATGCCAAGCATAGTACCTACGTTGTACTTTAAGGCCTCAAAGCAAGTTAGATTATCGCCTGACCAAGTTTGAGCATAGCGCTGAATACCAGCATGACCAGAGCGGCAAACCACAAAAGGACGCTTATTTGGGAAGTACTCCTTTAAAGCCTCAATGGTAATATGGCACATTAAATTGCTCATTACTGACTTGTAATCACCAATGGTGCCACCTAAGCCCTCAACATAAATACGAGCATCTTTGTTAACTAAGCTGTCATACTCACAATTGTCGTTCCAAATGCTATAGCAACCGTAGGCAAATAAATGCTCTTTTAACTGTTGCTTCCAATAGCTACGGGTCTGTTCTTGAGTAAAGTCAACAAAGTAGCCTTTACCGCCCCACCAGGTACCAACAGCAGGCTTGTCCTCATGTTCATCCTTAACAAAGATGTCATGGTCAATCATATCTTGTACCTGTGGATGGACGCATAAAATGCCAGGTTTTACATTAGGGGAAACTACAATGCCCAGCTCATCCATACGAGTAAAGTAAGCTTGAGGATTAGCAAAGCGCTCTTCATTCCAAGTAAAGACGCAACGCTTTAATCCAGCGCTAGTTTGAGCTGTGCAATAGCCTGATGATAGCTGGAAGCCATCAATAGGCATCATTTCTTCATGAGCATTGTTAATAAAGGTTTCAATAGCCAGATCGCAGTCTTTATCTAACTCAGCATAGTACATAGAGGAACCTAAATAGCCTAAAGCTGCCTTAGGAAGCATAATGGACTTGCCTGTTAAATCGGTATAGCGCTCTACTACTTTGCTTACTTGTGGGCCATTAATAAAGAATAAGTCGATATCGCCACTATTAGCTCTAAAGCTTGAATGCATGTGCCAATAATTGCTCTTGCGGCGACCCATATCAAAGTCACATTCACAGCTTGAGTGGTAAAAATAGCCACAAGCCTTGCCAGTAACTTTGCTAAGCTTGATATAAAAAGGAATATGCTTGTATAAAGAGTCGGTCTTTTGAGGGTTGTAGCCCATAGCGTCGGTAGGAGACATAGTCATTACCGCCTCAAGCTTATTAAACTCACCACTCTTTTCACCAAAGCCATAAAAACCATCAGTAGGCTCAATTTCACTTACGTGAACACGGCGCTTATTGCTATCTTCTTGTAGAGCTAAATCAACGCAATCACGGTGCAACACCTCACCAGATCTTGATAAGATAGAAATTTGGTAAGGATCTTTAGCAATCTTTACTACTAAGCTCTCAGAGCTAATGACAAAGCACTCCCCTTGATCTTCTAACTTGCTAGGAGCTACGGCTACTACCTTGCGATAGTCCTTTAACACTGCGTCAGTTACGCTTTTCCAAGCAGTGGTCACTAAAGAATAAGAGCTTTCTTTAAAATCTCCATCAAAGCCAGCACGCATACGCACAATATCAGGACTAATAAAGTAAATACGAACTTCTACACCACAATCAGTCTTAATGGCATAGTAGTTATCTACTGCTTGGCAAGATAATGCTTGGCTACAAACTCTCATGGATTTTTCTCCGCAAACAAAGTCATTGAGCATAAGATCAAGGCGCTGCATATTAGCTGTAAATATCAGTGATATTTATGCCTTTTAAGTGCATCCCTTATCTTTATCTTAAAAACTTTGCTCTAAAAAAACCCCACCTTTCTTGTCATAAATTTGCCAATTTTCAACATTTCTTACACTGCTAGCTATAATGAGATTTATCTCACAATTTTTTATCAAAGCCCATCACAGCAACCAAAAACACCATAAACATGCCGTTTCACTAAGCAACACACATCAATCAAAATAAATTTAACCCCTCTTATTTGCAGTACAATGAATCTTAAATCAGGTCAATATAGTACTAATATGCTTTAAAGACCATTATTCTTGCCAGCCCATACGCTTAGCGAGCCAAGCAAAACGACAGCTATAGCGCCAGCGACAGCGCTAGCGATATATATCGTTCTCTACACTCTAGTTTTATTACTTGCTGAGGAGGTCTCTATCTTAGACAGGTAAGAGTCAATACTCTTTGATAGCTGGAGCTAAAGGCATCGTGCTTGGTGCTGGCAAAGCCTAATGCTTAATTACACCTGATAAAAACTGGTGAAAACTAAATACCTAAATTAGCTTAACCTTGATACGCTCCCCATACATGGGCGCTTAGCAAGGCTAAGAAGATGCTTGTTGTTTAAAGAAATTTATGATCGATAATGCTGCTATCTTTATGCAAAATGGCAAAAACATTGCCACTGAGCGTATTTGCTCAATTAACGATAATGTTTTACAAAGCCATTTTCACACTTACTATGAGCTCTTTTATTTAGAGAAAGGCCAACGCAATGTAGTAATTGGTAATAGCTCTTATTGCATGGAGCCTCACGACTTTATTGTTTTTCCACCCTACACTATGCATCACTCCTATTCAGCTGAGGATGTTAAGTTTGAGCGCTTGGTTTTATACTTCCAGCCAGAGCTCATTAGTCCTGAACTACAAGAAAAGTTTAAAGGCGATCTTACCCCTCACCATATGGGTAGTGATAGCCACAAAGAGCTATTTCATCAGCTCTTATGTCAAATGATCCAAGAGCAAGATAGCCACCAAGATTTTGCCCATGTTGCCATGCAAGCTCTTTTGCAATTAATAGTTATTGGGGCAGCCCGAGCTAAAAGCAACACACATCAGGCGCTTAGTGAGCCTAAGATGGCCAGTATTATTTCTTATGTACACCAGCACTATTTCCAAGAAATAAGTCTTGATGAACTATGCGAGCGCTTCTTTATTTCTAAGTCTTACTTGTGCCGAGAGTTTAAGAGATTTACCTGTTGTAGCTTTGTAGAATACATTAACAAAATACGTATTCTGCATGCCCAAAGACTATTTGTAGAAAGCAACAAAACTATTACTGAAATTGCCATTGAAGTGGGTTTTGGCAGTCTCACTCACTTTGAGCGTGTTTTTATCAAAAACAACAACCAAAGTCCTAAAAAATTCTGTACCCAAATACGCAAAATGCGTGATAGTAAGAACCTCCTTACGCCAACAGCCGCCAAACTCTCATAGCGCTATACCGTCCTAGCCTATCAAGGCCAAGCATCACAACACAGCTCTACACAGCGCACCACAGCGCAGCAATACATTGCAAGACACAACATCATGCATTGCGACGCAATACAGCAAACAGCATTGCAATGCATCTGCTTACGCTAGTAAGCCCCAACCAAAGTGCTAGCGCTAGCTTTTGCTTTGCAAGGCTAAGTAAGGGCATTACTTGTAAAGCTTTTGTTTGTGCGCCATGTGTTGATAAGCGCCCGCTCACTCATAAGTGATAAAGCAGGCACTGGTAAATGAGTTAACCAATGATTAAATCATCATATTTGCCTTTTTTATGAGGTTCTTTACTCTTAATAATAGAATCTAAAGTTGGAGCATCCTTATTCTGAGTGCCATCGTAGTTATCATGATTGCCATTATCCTTAAGCGCAAGATAAACATCATCATCATCATCATCATCATCACAGGAATGGGCTTGCTCTAGTCCTTGTTCTGGCCCTTGCCCTGTCGCAAGCCCTGGCTCTTGCCATTGGTGGTTAAGTGGTGAACTGGTGGCTAAAATGGCTTGGTCTTGGCTATTTAAATTGCTTTCCATAAGTTCTAACGGGGCTAAAGAGCCGTCTTTGTGCTCAGAGGCTTGAATTTTTTGCAACATGAGCTCCTCATCGTCAAGCTCTGGAGGCTCTACTATTGGTAAAGACAAGGTAAAACAAGCTCCTCTCATGTCGCCATTGGAAGCTGTTATTTGACCATTGTGTACTTGTGCTATATTTTTACAAATAGCTAAGCCCAAACCTACTCCAGCAATAGTGCTTTCTTTTTTTCCACGGCGGAATGGCTCGAACAATTGTTGCTTATCCTCTGGCAAACCAGGGCCATTGTCACTAATAGAAAGGTTAAGCATATTATCTTCTTGGCAAGCTTCAATTTTGATGGTTGCCCCATCATTACAGTACTTGGTGGCGTTATCTAAAATATTAGCTAAGACACGCTCAAGCAATACGGGATCTCCATATATCAGAGGGCAAGTATCTGAAATTTTGGTAATAACATTAAATTTCTTGAGCCTATCTTTTAATGAGGCTTTAGCCATACCAATGAGCTCTTCTGGTGGAAACCAGGTTTTCTTTAAGGTTACAACATCATTTTGCAGACGTGCCATTTCAATAAGATTACTGGTTAATCTTACTAAGCGTTGCGTACTATCGAATAAATCTTGAGCCTCGTGCAGAGCTAAGTCATACTCCTTTTTATTAATCTTACTTACCAAGGTCTCAGCATTATTCATTACTGAGGTTAAAGGAGTACGCAAGTCGTGAGATAAAGATTGCAATACAGAATTACGTAGGCGTGAGGCCTCCATATTCATTAAAGTTTGGCGTGCTTCTTCTACAGATCTTAAGCGCTCTAAAGTCTGGCTAGTAAGAGCAATTAAAGCCAAAATTAAGCGCTGGGAATTAGGATCAAGCCATAATTTGGTATCGCATAGCTTTAACACTGCTACACCAAAGACCTCAGTAGAGCTAACTAGCGGTAAATATAAATACTGAGTATGCATAAAATTAGCTGTACCCTCTCCCGCCTCTTGTTTGTTGTTTATACACCAGCGCACTATGTTGACATCCACACCTTGTAATTTGCTTTGCTGTCTAATGATATTGTCACTACCCTTGTCATAGCGCCAAAATTCACAATCAATGTTTAAGTCATTGTGCATAATACGCACAATAATATTAAACACAGTCCCATCATCAGTAGCAGGAGACATATCACGTGCTGCATCATAAAGCATGCGTGTTTGTTGTTCTCTGCTATTAGCTTCATAAGTCATTTCTTGACGATGGGCAATTAAGCGAGCCGCAACTAAACCTACAATGAGCATGGTCATAAACGACCAAAAATACTGAATATCAGAAATAACCAAGGAACCTCTTGGCTCTACACTCCATAAATCAAAACAGAAAATAGAAATAAAAGCAGATAAAGAAGCGGCAATGGTTCCATAACGCACTGAGAAGTAAAAAGTCAGCATTAAATAACCCATGGCAAAATTGGTTCTGTGCACCATGCCAAATAAAGGATAGAACAATGCTGACAAGAGCAAATTACCAATAATAACTTGGATAATACCTAAACTTTGTCCTGAGCGACGTTTAAAGAGATTACTCAAGCGCTGCTTAAACTTAGGAGTTTTAGCCTTATAGGTTAAAGATAAGATGTTTAGCTCTGGGGCATTTTCTCTTAAGAAACGTCTTTGCAAAGCAAAGCGCCAACGACTAGTAGGCACAATTGCCACAATGGACAAATTATGCGATCTGGCATAACCACTAACAGCCTGAGCATAAGAGCCCACTACAATATCAGTAGTAGCACCTAACGATTGGGCAAACTGGAGCATGCTATTAACTTCATGGCCCTCTTTATCGTTTAGGCTTTGTCTCTTAACAAAAATACAATGCCAGCCTCCAGACAAGCTATGAGCAATACGTGCCGCCTGTCTAATAGCATCTAAATCAGTGATGTACTCTAAAACTAAGAGCAAACCAAAATTGGTATCTTCAACTGACTCATGAGCGCTATTATGGCGGTTTAACTTAGCATCAGAATCAACCCTATTAGTCATATAACGTAAGGTCAATTCACGCAAAGCTATCAAATTACTTTTCTTAAAGTAATTAGCTTTTACCTTTTCTACAGCAGGAGGTAAGAAAATCTTGCCTGACTCGAGGCGTAAGATTAAATCATCAGGCGGCAAGTCAACTAAGCGTATTTCATCGGCACGATCAAAAATACTATCAGGTACAGTTTCTAAAAACTCAACTCCCGTTACTCGTGCTACCACGCCATTAAGACTGTCTAAATGCTGAATGTTAAGAGCAGAATAAACATTAATGCCATGGTCTAAAATTTCATCAATATCCTGCCAACGCTTATTGTTGGTGCAATAAGGAGGATTAGTCCAAGGCATTTCATCAATAACTACAGTATCTGGGTTACGCTTAATAATACCCTGTACATCAAGACGCTCATAACTACAGCCATGTACCAATTCATGTAAGCGAGGTACTATTTCCAACTGGCTTAAAATAGATTGGCTATCATTACGGCCATGAGTATCAATCCAGCCTATAACAATATCCATACCCTGCTTACGTTTTTCATTAGCCTCGGTAAGCATGGCAAAAGTTTTACCTACGCCAGGAGCAGCACCTAAGAAAATCTTAAGCTTGCCTCTTTCGTTACGGGCGTTTTTATCACTATTGCTACGACTGTTTACGCTACTTGAACTAAGCTCAATAGCTATATCCCCCGATAATACTTGCCCTGTTATATCGGCTTTAGTTTGACTGCTATTAAGCTCTGTATTGTAGAGTGTATGCAAAGAAAGCGTCTCTGGCGCAATGGCAGTATTACTTAACTCTACTGTGCTTAAATCATACAGCTGAGGTTTTTGCTCTTTAAAGACTGTAGTTGGGTCTTCTCTTTGAGAGTCAGCATTTTGCTCAGATAAATAAAAAGCATCGGTAGGCACAATACCACTATCGATATTATCCCCCTGCTGCCCCTTAGCTAACATTTGCTCAGCACTATTATGATTATCAGGGCATTCATACAACTTAATAGATTTAGACTGATGTAAATCATCAATAGAAGTAAATTGTTCTTTACTAACTAAAGAAACATCCAGATCTTTACTATCATATGCTGCCATATCTGTACCCTCTTGCTTTAACACTCCGCTGCCATTAGATAAAGAATAAGCACTACCTAAAATATTTGCAAGATTGTAGCAGCACTAGCCATCCCCTAGGCTCCGTATCAATGTTTTAGCGCCCGCTCCAGCGCCACGCTCAATAGCCCTATCAAGAGCCCGAGCCAGCCAATAAAGAACGACCTGCTTTACAGCTGAAAAAAGGTAAAAGGTGATTACATGCTTGAGCCTATGATAGGCATTGGTAACTTAAGATGAGATTGTTTTAGAGACAAAAAAAGCGCAATTAAGCGCTCAAAAAGGGGATGACCTGCCGCTCATCTATATTTCTTTTAAAGTGTCTACGCACACTTTATTGCAGATAGCGAGCAGGCGCACAACAAACTAGCTGTGCTAGAAAGGAGGCCGCAGGTATGAGGTAATTTAGCTGAGTTAGAAACTATATTACCTTTGATAGTAAGCATGTGAGAGACTGATACCTTGGCCTCATTGCTCTAGCATTGGTTAGCGTTTAGCTAGTGTGCTTATTCTATGAAAGTAAGTATATAAAGGGTGCTAATTTTTTATAATGCTTTGTAAATAAAGTGTAAAAATCAAAACAAAAACACAGTTTGTTTACATCAATTTTGCCTATATTTATGCCCATAAATATTCATTTATTTGGCTTATTTATCGCATTTATTGCCAATAACAAGCCCTAAAAATTTGTTTATAAACAAAGCGCTATTTTTTACATATTTACACACCTGACTGTAGCCTTGGCTATAGCTATGGTTTTAGCCCCTTGTCTTTAGTGAGAGCTCTATACATAAATTTGGCTGTATTCTTAACTAGTATTAGAAGGTACGCTTTGCTTAGCGGGGGCGATTAATAAAATCCTTTACCAAAAACAAGCATTTTGCTAGAATAGCGCACGAACAAAGCAGTGCAATACCGCTTAAAATCTTGGTTTTTGCTGGATTAGCTCAGTAGGTAGAGCAGTTGATTCGTAATCAAAAGGTCGCAAGTTCAAGCCTTGTATCCAGCACCACTCAAGAACTCCTGAGTTGCTTATTTCGCCCCACCCAATAGCTTTTCTTATTACTCTCCCATAAGCTTAAATACACATTGTTAAATCAATATCAAAGCCATATTTCGTACCCCTCAATTAAACAAGTCCAGCAAGAAAGAAAGGCTGTAATAACTACCCTTTGTATACTCACATTCCTGCTATTTATCCATAAATTTGAATATGCGTCAAATTTCTTATAACAAAGCATCTTTTTACTTGATTAGAGTTTGATAAACTGAGCCAAAGCCAAATAAATAAGGCAATTTCTTATCCATGTGATTTTATGGTGAATGTTATGAGTGAGAATGCTAACACTGAACTAACTCTTGAGCAGCGTATGGCTGGTCTAACCCCAGATCAATGTATGGAAATATTCTTTGGAGACGAGAACTCTCCTCGTTTTCAAGATCCTTATGTTGAGAACTATAAGGCTTGGCTTGATGATCATTTGAAAAAGGCTGCTCTTATTGAATTAGCTAACGAAGAGCTGGCACAAGCCGCTATTAAGCGCCTTTCTGAACATCCTGAATTATACCCTGAGGCTGAAGCTCGTATTGCAGAACGCAAGCCATGGAAAAAACATACCAAACCACTTCAAGAGCGTATTAAAATTTTTCTAGAGTTTAAAGACGATGAAACTAAAATTGATCATGGTACTAGATGTGGTTTTGAGGGAGATCTAGCTGATTTTGAAATTCAGCAAAGAGCAAAAGAAGTAATTAGCTCAATGCAAAATCAAAGCTAGTGGAATGTTCATCTAATTCTTGGAAAAACTAATTTTCATTAAATCACTCCTAAACCCCCTTATTTTATCAGGCATACGATATCCACTTGTGGGAAGTATAATATGAACCTAATGCACTAAGAAAATTGCAAAGGAACCTCCTCACCTGAAAGATCAATGTACTCAGGCTTAGGATTGTTTTCATTTACATGATTTGCAACTATCTCTGCTGAGTTTCGTTTTGCAAACTCCTCTCTGTATGCTT
>NZ_JALKIM010000069.1 GCF_023050945.1 Anaerobiospirillum sp. NML120448
TAATGTTGATGAGCAAGATAATAATGAGGATCTCTACGAATTCTGGCAACAAGTACGTCTTAAGCCAAGCATTGAAGATGGTACCAGAACAAGCTATCAAGCAACACATGGATTCCTAAAAGGTCATACTATTACCTCAGCCAAACCTTTTATGGATACCTATGGTGGTGATGGCCAGGAACTTAGAGCATCATATATGGATGTTGATGGCTCTCCTAAAAAGCATTTTACTAGTTGTTCTGTCTATAATTGCACAAGACGTTTATTAGCTGATTTAAGAGTGAAAGATAAAAAGAACCAGGAAAGATCAGCTTTTAAGGAAATCATAGAGACCTATGATGCCTTACAAGGTAATGTATTTATGGCTGATGCTCTTAATACAGAGGCCGAATTGTACAACATGATGCAGGAAAAAAATATAGAGTTGATTCTTCCTGTAAAAGCTAATCCATCAGGCAAAGCCTCCTATAAACTTGTTAAAAAGATATATAACTCTGTTGATGTTGCTAATTGTAATGGTTATCAGAGATTTGAGTCAGATACCAATGTTTATGGAAATCGCGCAGAAAAAGTTATTGTCGAAGCCATACCTGTCACAGATCTTGAGGGGATAATTGCTAAGAATCCTGCAGCTTTCCTGGATGTTAATACAAATGCATTCAACAAATTTAACAAAGTACGTACCATAATTAAGAAAACCAAGTTCACAACTATTATTGGTAATAAGTATTCAGTAGAAACATTGAATATGAAAAACAAGAAATCTGATACTGGCGAGGTTCATTATTATATTTCTTCAATTGAATTAGATGAACATGGCTTTAAGCAAATTTTAATATCTCTTAATGAGTACTGGCTTTGCGAACAGGCACATAATACTGCTGATACCGTTATAGGACAGGACTATATTGCTTCTTGCGTTAAAAGCAATACCATTATTAGAGTTAACTTCTCTCGTTTAATTGTGGATATGCTGAATATTTATAAAAGCAAGTATAACTCTAATGTTAAGCGTAAAAGCCATATGTTATCTTACACTTCTTGCAGGAATCTTTTGGCAGATAAATTATCAGCACGTATAGAATGTTTGTGTATGTTCTTTGAAATGATGTTTTATGAGAAAAGAGATACACCTAAATAGCGATAAAAATCTCGTATTCATTTAGCTATATCATCATCACCAAACTATATCCCATAGCATAAATAAGGCTATAGGAGGATAGCTTATTTCATATAATATATGACTCATCTGCCATTTGTTAGGATATTTGCTAACACTAATGATAAAATTGATAGATATTAATCACTGAGCTTTCTATTTATACATAACCTGATCTATAACAAAATGAATGTTACTGCGTAACGTAAAAAGCGTGACTCAAATCAATAGAGATAAAAATCTCGTATTATTTCTTTAAGCGTATCAAACTGCTTAATATTGATGTCGCCCGCTCTTTGGCATCAGTAGTAATGTATATCACCTTACCTTGTGCCATTTTAACCTCAGCCAATGGTATTGATTTTGATGTCTCATTACTGGGTGTAATGCTCATTTCAGCACTAGCTAACTTTAGCTTGCTCACTATTGCCTTTTTTTCTAGCAGAGATCCTAAACAGCGTGTCTTTAACATGATCAATGTGACCTGCTTTAATATTGGCAACTTTATCGTACCTTTTATGCAAAGCACTATGAGCCCTAAAGCCTTCTTAGCTTTGTGTATGTTTGATGTAGTTAATGCTTTATTCTGCTTTGGTGGCTCTTACTCTATCGCTCTGTACTTTAATCGCAAACACTTCCCTGAAAACCAAATTAACCTTAAAAGTATTTTCAAAGAAATGTCCAAGTCATTACCTTTTTACGTTTATGTCTTAGTCATTACTTTGTCTGCTTGCAGTATTACTATTCCAGAAGGTTTACTTACCCCATTTAAGACCATTGCAGGGGCCAATACCTTATTGTGCTTCATGATTATTGGTATTGCTCTTAATTTCAACATTACTAAAGAGCAGCTTAAATTTATTTTCCAAGCATGGGTCTTACGCTATATAGTTTGTGCCGTTTTGGCTGCTTTAGTCTGGATCTTTGTTCCTCTTGAGGCCGAGATTAGAATTATTGTTATGATCATTTTAATGGCACCAATGAGCTCCATTGCCCCTATTATGACTATGAAAGCTCTCCCTAAAACTGCTGAGGAATCAGCTGACCTAAACACAGTAGCCATTATTTCATCCCTAGTCTTTGTGACCATCATGAACTCCATTACCTCCATGTTAGGCTAAATACATCCCTACTATTCACAATATAGCTATTAGCAAGTTAGTGATTTGCTAATAGCTATACGGCTATACCGCTACTTAGCTGGCCTAGCCGCCAGCTTGCCTGCTGCCCTGCTGGCCCCTCAAGCCCATTATTACTACCAGTTGTTTTGCAATACTGGTTTTGCCCGCTACTGGCCAGATACTATCCTGTCCTAACCTTTACTCTTATCCATCTTTTAGATGGGCAAAAGACCTAACTTAATAGCAACTGTATTAACTTGTAATGGTGTTTTTAGGTATTTATTAAAATAGCTGTGCTACACTAGCCATAAGCTTTATCTATATTAGCTTTCACTATTACAACTACATGCTAACAACTAATACTAGAAAAGAAACATGCTTCTTTTCTACCTTGCCCCATTTTTAGCAGGAGGCAGCATTTGATGAATACCAAAAAATCGATAATCGTTATTTTTGTAATCTTAATTACAATTATGGCTTTTGCTTATGCCTTATTGTTCCATCAAAACATTGATCCTAATAAGGCTCATGGTACGGTAGATATACAAGATAGTTTATTGTCGTTTGAGCGTCCTGGAAAAATCATTGCTCTTAATGTTGATGAAGGCTCAAATGTTAAGGAAAACGACATTCTTGCTACTTTAGATAGTAAAGAGCTCGACCATCAAATGCGTATTCAATACGCCCAATGCCAAGCTGAGCAATCCTTACTTAATCAATATCAAAATGGCTATTTAAAAGAAGAAATCGATAGCGCCAAGGCTACCGTACAAAAGAGTCAGGCTGCCGTAGACTTAGCTGCTATTACCTACGAGCGCAATCGCTCTTTGCTTAATACTAAGTCTATCTCTAAACAAGATTTTGATAGTGCTAAGGCCAGTTACAATGAAGCTAAGGCTAGCTTACTTGAGGCAGAGTCCCAGTTAGCTCTTTTAGAGCGTGGCTATCGCCAAGAGATCATTGCTTCACAAAGTGCCAAAGTAACAGCCTGCAATGAACAACTTTCCTACCTTAAATATCAAATTGATAGTCAAGGCGTAATTAAAGCTCCTTTTTCAGGCACTATTCGCAGTAAAACTCACGAATTATCTGACTTCGTAGGTGCTGGTGAAACTATTTTTGCTATTACCAATGAAGATCAAAAGAAAATCCGTATTTACCTTAGTGATGCGCAATTACGCTTGATTAAGTTAGGTCAAGAAGTATCAGTTGAAGTGCCATATCAAGCACCTATAACAGGTAAAATCACCTTTATTAGTCCTAATGCTATGTTTACTCCTAAGAGTGTACAAACAGAAGAACTAAGAGCTGATCTTATTTATGAGGTTAATGTTGAGGTTGAAGATCCCAAGCATGTACTACGCTTTGGTCAAGCCATCACCGTTTACCTCCAAGGTAGTGCCCCTAACCACTTAGGCTAGTTAATACCAATATCCCCTGTCTAGGGGCTTTGTTTAGCTTCGTTTAGTGTAGGAGTGTGTTATGGCTACCTTACTTGCTTTAAAAGGGCTAGGAAAAATCTTTTGTAAAGAAGATGGCGCTGACTTTTATGCTCTTAAAGGAATAAATTTAAATATTGGCTCTGAGCATCACCTTATCTCTTTAATTGGACCAGATGGCTCAGGCAAATCTACCCTCTTAAAAATAATTGCAGGCCTTATGGCTCCTGATGAGGGTACTATGAGCCTTTATTTAAATGAAGACCAGCATAATAGCCCTATTGGCTATATGTCCCAAAATTTAGGACTTTATGAGGACTTATCAGTAGGCGTAAATCTAAAGCTCTTTTGTCAGCTAAGAGATTTTTCTTTGGATTCTTTAAAGCAGTCTGGTAAGTTTCAAAACAGTGCTAATGTTACAGATGAGAGCATATTAGACGCTTATTTAGATGACTTACTAACCCAAGTTGGTCTTATCAAATTTAAAGACTACAAAGCAGGCTCTTTATCAGGAGGCATGAAGCAAAAATTAGCTCTTACCTGTGCTATTAGCGCCCGCCCTCAACTATTGCTGCTTGACGAGCCAACCGTAGGTGTTGACCCTATCTCTCGTCGTGAATTATGGGACATTATTAATAATTACTTAGCTACTACTGGTAGCTATTGCATCTTTTCCTCTTTGTACTTGGAGGAGGCAGAAAAAGGTTCACTTACGATTTTTATAAAAAATGGTGAGCTTATTTACCAAGGTAATGCCCAAGAGCTAAAAGATGATGTGGCTTCTCAGTGTTTTGCCCTCACTTTAAAAGAGAGCATTTCCTATCAACAAGCCGCTCGCACTATGATGTGCAATTTACACCATAGTAAACAAGTTATTGATTTGTGTCCTCGTATGGGGCGCATTGACTTACTGACCAAAGGGCCTTGCTCCTTAGAGGACTTATCTGCTGATTTAAAGGGCCTCTTTAGTAAGTGTAAAGAGCCTTTCAATAACCTTAGTAATAATGACTATCAGCTTACTAAACGTGAACCTATTTTAGAGGACTCTTATATCAACCTTACCTCGGCAAAGAGCTTAGATAATAATGCCAATGGTACTAATGATAATAATGAGGACATCTTTTTAGCACCTGAAAATTCAGGGGATCATAACTTTGCCCCTGATAGTAAGCACAGTACCAATCATAGCGAAAGCTTAGCTACTACTGACAAAGAAGTAGTTATCAAAGTTAATGGCATTAAAAAACAATTTGGCAATTTTACTGCCGTACATGACTCTAACTTTGAGGTTTATAAAGGAGAGATTTTTGGTTTGCTTGGCCCTAATGGCGCTGGTAAGACTACTACTTTTAGAATGATCTGTTCTTTGCTCAACCCTAGCGCAGGCTCCATCTTAATTAACAATATTGAACTTAAAAATGCTAAAAGCTCAGTTAGAGCCACTATTGGCTATGTAGCCCAAAAGTTTTGCCTCTATCGCAAACTAACGGCTCGACAAAACTTAGAGTATTTTGGTCAAAGTTATGGTCTTAAAGGTCAAGAGCTCAATGATCGCATTGAAGCTATTTGCCAAATTTTTAGCCTTACTCCTTTTTTAAACGATATTTCAGCTACTTTACCTTTTGGCATTCAAAGATCTTTATCCATGGCCTGTGCCCTGATTCATAGACCAAATATTTTATTTTTGGATGAGGCCACCTCTGGAGCTGATCCCACTTCAAGACGAGCCTTTTGGTCAATGATAGCTAAGTTAGCATCCCATGGCACCACTGTCATTGTTACTACTCACTTTATGGAAGAAGCTGAGTATTGTGATCGCTTTTTAATTCAAGACCAAGGAACTATCCTAATTTTAGGTACTCCAGATGAGATTTGTAAGCAAGCTACTGGTCGTATCTCTATTGAAGAAGCTTTTGTTAACTGTGTAATGCAGCGTAGACACCAGAGCTAAAGTCTTTACAACCGTCTGGCAGCAATTTTCCTTAGATAGTATATGCAACACTTAATTCAGCCATTTGGGAGGGACGTATTATGATTAACCTTACCCATATACGAGCTTTAATTAACAAAGAAATCCAACAGATTCTATCTGATAAGTCTGTATTAGTGGTGGCCTTTGTTATTCCTTTATTATTGGTGATCCTATACGGCTCTGGTATGCGTATGGATATCAAGCCAGTATCTGTAGCTGTAGTTTCTCCTCAAGTTGATGATTTAATTGGTCGCGAAATAACTTTAGCCATGCTCGGTTCTAGCTACTTTAAGGTTCAAGTAGTAAATAATGAAATCGAAGCTAAAAGACTGATGCAACAACATGACATTAGTGCCTATGTCATGATTCCAGATAATCTTGCCCAATCAGCTTTCCACCAGTCTATCAATGTTCTTATAGTGCTAAATGGAGCTGATGCTCAGCAATCAAATTTAGCTAAAAGCTACATTGAGGCTGTTTTGGCCTCTGGTACCTCTCTTAAAGCCTTAGGTCGACAAGTAGCTTATCTAAGCTCAGTTAATCAAAAGAATATTGCCTCCTCAGGTTCATACGCTTCGGCCAAAGTAAAAGATATTACTGTGATATCTCGCAATTGGTTTAATGAAAGCAATGAGTCAACTTGGTACTTAATGGCAGGACAATTAATTGGTATTGTTACCTTAATGTCTGCTTTTATGAGTTCTATTGTCATTGCTCGTGAGTTTGAGCGTGGCACTATGACTGGTATTTTGGCGACTAATGTTAATGCTTTGGAATTATTGATCTCCAAAATTATTCCTTATTATGTGCTGTCTTTATTAGGCGGCAGTTTTGCCATCTTAACTACCTTTATCCTGTATGAGCTACCTTTTAGAGGCTCTGCATTCTTATTTATCTTAACCATGGCCGTATATCTTTATGTGTCAGTATTATTAGGCTTATTAATTTCTGCTCTGACTCAAAATCAATTTCTATCCAGTGAATACGCCATTATTTTGAGCTTTTTACCTTCAATTTTGCTCTCAGGAGCTCTGTTTGATTTACGCTCTATTCCGCAAATTATTTCTTATGTTGCCCATATGCTACCCCCTACCTATGCCGTGCAATCATCTAAAATTTGCATTCTCTCAGGAGGCAGTAGCGATATCCTAGTGCTCAATTTAGGCATTTTAATATTGTTTGCCGCTCTCTTTACCCTAGCTTGCTACTTAGTTATCAACAAGCACTTTAAGCGCTACTTGCCCTTTAACCTACGCCCAAGCCAAAGCCAGAGCGCTGGCTCAGGCTCAGGCCTTGCCCCTAGCAAGGGCTCTGCCTATGGCCAGAGCCAACGCCAAGGGCAGAGCCAACGCCAAGGCCATGGCCAAGGCTATGGCCTTGGTGGTGGCGGTGGCCAAGACTTAAGCTCTCAACAAGATAGTGCTAGCACCAAGAGTGATGCTTAATTGGGATGGAGGTTAATAGTTATGATTAATTCCTTGGTAGCTTGGACTCGTTTATGGGCCTTAATTCGTAAAGAATTCGTAGTCATGCTTATGGATAAAGGCACTCGTAAGATTTTAATTTTGCCTATTATTATCCAATCTATCTTGTTTGGTTATGGAGCTACTTTTAACTTAGAGCAAGTTCCTTATGTTATTTTTCAAGATAGTGCAGACCAATCTGCTGTGTCCTTAGTCCATCAAATTAACAACAACAAGACCTTTACTTTAGTTAAAGCCTGCCCAGATGAGTTTTGCTTTAATGAGGCTATTAACCATGGTGATGCCTTATTGGGAATTTATATTGCTAATGACTTTGCTAAAAGTAAGACTATCTTTGTTGCCACTGATGCCCGCAATACCTCATCAGCTAATACAGCTTTAGGTTACATCAGCAGTATTGTTAATCGCTATAACCAAGAACAAAAAGAGCGTTTGGGTATTTTTGGCGGCATTAATATCGATTATCGCTATTTTTACAATGTTAATAACTACACTCGCTATAGCATTATGACAGGCATGATCTTGGCTCTATCTATGATTCAAGTAATGATGTTGTCTTCTTTATCTGTGTCACGAGAGCGTGAGGAAGGTACTTTTGACATGATGCTGATGGCTCCACTTACTCCTATTGAAATATTAATTGGCAAAGCATTTCCACCTACCTTTATTGCTGTTGCTCAAGGTCTGTGTCTCTTTTTAATTTGTGTATTGTGGTTTGATATTCCTTTTCAAGGAAACTTTGCCTCATTAGTATTTGTTATTACTATCTTTAGTTTGTGTATTGTAGGCATAGGTCTGGCTATTTCTGCTCTTACTAATACCTCACAACAGTCAGTAGTAATTGCCTTTACTATTGTTCTTCCTACAATTATTTTGTCAGGTATGATTACCCCTCGTGATGCCATGCCACAGTTTATGCAATACATCAGCTTGGTTAATCCTTTTTATTATGGTTTAGAAGCGCTGCGACGTATTTATCTGGAGGGACAAACCCTAATGCAGGTATTTCATTTGCTTCTGCCATTATTAGGCATAGGAACAGTAACTTTAAGCTCAGCTGTTTATCTGTTCCGAGGCAAATTAGGCTAATGGATGTGTTAATACCACAGCAACATTATTAGGATTTTCCACAGCAAATTTTAAGCTAGTTACAACTTTTTAAAAGTTTTAGTGTAGAATATTTGATTTGAGCAAATATATATTGCACTAACAGCAACTAGATATTTTATGCCGTTTTTTACTATCTAGTATAGATATGTATCTCATATGCAATATATTTTTTTATATCAATTTAATAATTTTTAATGAAAGCTGATTTTTATGCTTTTAATTTGCTATTATAGATATAGCTCAAAGAGTGATGCTAGCTATTAAATTACAGCCAACAATAGCCCCTTAGGTTGCCTACGATTTTTCTTTTTTTAAATTGCCTATATGAACTTATTACCACCATCTTAAGACATTATCTTCAATAGTGTCTGCTAAGTTTAGGCTAAATTTAGTTAGCTATAATCGTAACGTTAACCTACTGATATTATTGTCATATTGGTATATCTAGATTAGCATATTTGCAATATTTTAATAGATGCTTAATTACGCATCTAGATTACTAAATTTTTTTTGTAGCATGACGTTAAATAGTAAGTTGTAAGAACTTCTAGCTCAATCCTCACAAACATTAGGTAGGCCATTAACTAGTTGCGATATGTCGTAATTTAGGTTGCCACCTATCATCACGACCTATGCTCTAATCCACTTTATTTAAGCTTGCTCTTACCAAGCTGTACTTTACCAATATTAGGTGGAAGTTAATGCTAACCTATTTTTAGAGCTATTTTGCAAAAGCTAATGATGGCTAACCATCATAAGATAGCTTAGATACCAATTTAAATGGGTAGTTGTATCAGTAATTACCTAACATAGATTTACTCTATTAAAACTTTAAGAGAATAGCTTATAGCTATGGTTTTAATGTGAGTGTAGTAAAACCATTACAAAATAGTATTTTGTATGGTAGCTTAAACAGCTAGCTTGAAGAGCTAATCTTTTAGCTAGTTAATAAGTCAACTTTGTAAACTTGAAGGCTTAGTCTAAGATGATTCAAGATAACCAACCAAAGGTACCAAACCTACCTCCGTTGATCGCCAATGGTGACTCCAACCGTGGTTACTACGTTTGTACTTACAAGAACAAATGGGATAGCGATAAAAAGCGTTCCGTTCGTGTACGTTCTACTTCTGTAGGCCGCGTTAAGGGTAAAGAAAAATTCGGCTTGATTGAGTTTTACGAGGCTTTTGTAAAACAATACCCAAGCTTAAAGCGTTTCCAGGTATATCGTACCGATGGCCCACAGCGCTTAGTATTTATTCCAAAGCCACCAAGACGCAGACGTGTTAAGGAAGAAATGGTTGAGCAATGCAGCTCAGCTGAGTTAGCAGCACGTGCTAACAGCATGTTATCAAAAACTAATGTTTTTAATGACGACAGCGACTTCGATCCATCAATTTAAAGCCTTCATAGTGCAATAAGTCCACTAAAGCTTAGTTGTGGTCATACCTGATAGTAAGTTTACTTACTAAAGGCCCCTAACCATAAAAGCACTAAAAGGATGCCTATGGATCGCGAGAGTATAAGCTGTAGTCTGGCTATTTTTAGATAGTAGACTACAGCTTTACTTAACTACCATCGTAAGCTCCCCTTCTCACCGATTTAACTTTCCATTTCACCGATTGAATCAGCTTGCTTAACATGCTATCCCTAGCATCTAGCCCCACCTTTACCTTTAGATTTAGCTTTCTTTGGAAATTGTCTATCCCTAACAGCAAGTCCCATAGCTATTTGTGTTAATCATAAGCTGGTCTAGGCCTAAAACTATTGCCCAGTGTTTAGTAGCATAAAAGTGAGCAAAGCCTTATCCGTAGTGGCTTTACGCACTAAAAATTTTTTTTAGCTCTCCATGCGGAAAATAGTCTTATAAATGATCAGAATTAATTAACCTTAGGTGCTCTTTGGCTATCAACTTATCATTTGCATAAACAACAAGCTTCATACACCTTCTAAAGTCATTCAATGTAAATACCTTAGATAATGGATCTAGACCAGCTGCTTGTAACACTAAAGTTGTGTCTCCTATGCAGGCCTGTTGATCGTTCATGAAATTGTTAACGATCATGTAATCATTCAGCAATTCGTTAATTCCAGATCCACCATAGCTTTTTGGGGTTGGGTTAAGCGGGGAGAGTTAACTTTAATAGAAAAAAAATAGCCCTAAAAAATTAGAGCTATTTTTGAAATATTTAACAATCTTTAGTCTGCAATAGCAATTCCTGGGTAGGTAGCCTCTACATTGGAGCGCAATACATACTTTAATTTAACTTCAGTATTCTTAGCCTTACGAACTAAATTAATATTGCCATAAACTAAACGGAAATTGCTTGGCTCTGAACGGATAACACCAATCTCTGTCACTAAATTACCGCTACCATCTTTATAGCCATTAAAGAGGTGAGGGGTACTAGCTCTCCATTGAGCTTGTTGTCCTGTAGGGCTGATATCATAATCAAATTGCGTTACTTTGATAGTATAGCTAACACCATCGTTTGATAAGTCAATTTCATATTGATAGAGCTTAGCTTTTGCGCCACCTCTCTCATCAAGTCCCATCCAAACGCCAGTATAATCATCAATAGAACTACCACAGCCACTAAAGCTAAACGCCATAAATATAGCCATGAATGCAAAAATGATAAATTTAAGCTTGCGACCAATATAACTCATATGAGGCCTCCCTATTATGATATCTTCCACACAATATTACATATGGCAAAATTACCTTTTTAGTTATCAAAAAAAACCAAAATTTTTAGACACTATATTCTTGGCCAGTAATTATTGTAAGCCTGAATATATAGCACATACTTAGATCTCATAAGAGAAATAAGACCTAAATCATATTATCTGACAATCATTTATTTTATCGGCACTAAGCTTTTATTGTTTATTGTCTTTAATTAAGAGCTTACTAATGTTTACGTGCTCATAGTTTGACCAAAGTTAATAGATATTCGCAGTTTACTCATCAAGAACTTGCCCTACACCTACTTAAGATCTAGATTGTTAAACTTTTGTCCTTTGTCTCATTTTTGATCTTGCTATGCACCTTTATAGCTACTAATATATGTTCATTCTTGAAAGAGATTTGTCCTTAAAAATTATTAAGCAAATTTCTATTAACACTTGCGGGCTTTTAGCCCGTTTTTTTCTTTAATTTGCCTTTATAGGCAGCGCCTAGCTGTTGTGGTTTAAGCTATTTAAAGCTTAACCTTAGGGATATATTCGCTTATGGAACTCAAAGAACTCGCCCCTCAGGCTGTTTTTACTCACTTCCAAAATTTGTGTAACATTCCTCATCCATCTGGTCATGAAAGAGGCATTGCTAAGTACATTATTAATTTTGCTCAACAAAATGGCTTGGAATGCGAGTTAGAAGAGTGCGGTAACGTTATTGTTCAAAAGAAGGCTACTGCAGGCAAAGAAAATAGCCCTGTTGTCATTATGCAAGCTCATATTGACATGGTACCAGTAGCTCGTGATGGCTTTGAGCATGACTTTACTAAAGATCCTATTGAGCCACGTGTTATGACTGCTGATAGCCAAGGAGTTAATCCTAAGCTCTTAGAGGTATTTGATGGCCCATATATTTGCGCTAACAATACTACTCTAGGTGCTGATGATGGCTTAGGTGTAAGCTTAATCTTAGCCTTATTAGAGGATAAAGAATTAAGCCACGGCCCAATTAGAGCTATCTTTACTGTAGAAGAAGAAAGCTCTATGAAGGGAGCCATGGAAATTGACCCTGACTATTTAAAGGGTGACTATCTTTTAAACCTCGACTCTGAGGATCATGGCGAGTTATTCGTAGGTTGTGCAGGCTCTATTAATGCCAATGTAACCTTTATTCCAGAACTAGTTAAAGTAGTTGATTGTACCCCTATGGTACTTAATTTAACTGGTCTTACTGGTGGTCACTCTGGCGCTGATATTCACTTAAATCGTGGCAACGCCATTGATATTATGTGCGGCATCTTAGCCGAGGTTTCAGACAGCATTGATTTCTTTATCCAGAAATTTAATGGTGGCGAGATCAGAAACTCTATTCCTTCTAGTGCTTATGTTGAGCTGGCCATACCTAATGGCACTATTAATGAGTTTAAGGATGCTGCTCGTGCTGCTATGGTTCGTTATCAAGATATCTATACTGATACCGATCCTAATATGCAGTTAATTTTAGGTAGCTGCTCTTTAAATAATACTGCTTTATCTTACACCTCTACCCAAAATCTCATTTCTTTATTACGTGCTTTACCTAATGGCGTATTAAGAATGTCTAGTGAGTACACTAATGTAGTAGAGTCATCTTGTAATTTATCCACAGTACGCACTAAGAATGAAGCCATCATTATTGGCCTCTTACCTCGTTCTTTAAAGGATCATGGCTTAGATGATGTTATTGATAAGATCGATAGCATTTGCTCCTTACTTGATAATGTTGAAGTAGGTTTTTCAGGCCGTAGCTTTGGCTGGACTTCTCCAGTACAAAATCGCCTCATTGATATTCTCAAGGCTGAATATGAAAAGCAGTGCCAGCTTCAAGTTAAGATCACCTCTATTCATGCAGGCTTAGAGACTGGTTACTTTGCCAAGGCCAATCCAAAATTACAAATGATTTCTCTTGGCCCTACTGTACGCAACCCTCACTCCCCAGATGAGAGCTGCTCCATCAAGCATACAGAGCAAATTTATAGCATTCTTAAGGCTACCTTAAGCCAGCTTTAATTTTTTTTAACAATATCAATGCGCTCTAAGCAAATTCTAAGTTTCTAGCTTTATATTAATCATACGTTCCTTAATTTAGTACAAAGAAACGTAAGCGCATTTGATTAGCAAAAAGGCCTTATCAGTCTCTGATAAGGCCTTTTTTACGTTTAAATGACGATTTTTTTTAACTTATTTGCTTAAAGCTTAGATATTTTGTTAATCTCTTTGTGATTTAATTCAAAAATACCAGATAGCTCAATTAGCTTTTGCATGCTTTACTAATATAAGCCTAATGTAAGCACATTAAAATTACTACTCTGACCAGTAATTACCCACAACAAGGATCGAAATTATCTATGCCTGATCGCGCGTTTAACTTTGCACAAAAACTCTCCTTGTTAGGTAAGCTCATGCTCGCCTTGACAACTTTTGCTACTTTAAGTTTTGTCACCACAGGCTGTAACGAAAAGCCCAAGACTAGCTCTACGCCATCACTAGCCGATGTTTACTATGAGGTTAGTACCATCCATCCTGTTTTTGCTAGTCGTGAGCGCTCTTTTACCCTAAGTGGTCGAGTTGGTGCCTATACCCGTGCGGATGTTAGACCTCAAGTTGATGGCATTGTTTTGGATCGTTTGTTTCAAGAAGGCGCTCCTGTTGAGGTAGGAGATCCTTTATACACCATTAATCCTGCTCCCTTTCAGGCTAGTTTAGAACACGCTCAAGCCTCTTATGAAAGAGCAGTGGTACAAAGAAAAATGGCGCTCAAAGACTATGAGCGTTTCGCCTTACTTTATAAAAGACGCTCTGCTAGTGAAAAAGAGCGTGATGATGCTCTTTTGGCCTATGATTTAGCTGTAGCTGACGAAAAACTATACAAAGCAGCTTTAGATAAAGCCAAAATCTCTCTTGATTACACCACAGTCAGAGCCCCTATTGCAGGCATTATTGGCACCTCAAAAATTACTCGCGGTGCTTTAGTTAATGCCAACCAAAGTGAGCCTTTAGCTACTATTATCGATTTAGATAAAGTATATGTAGATATGGAGCAAAGCTCTCAAGAGTGGCGACGACTACGACAGGGCTTATTAGACGGCTCTATTTATTTAAATGATCGTGCCTATGACGTTTCTTTGTACTTTGAAGATGGCTCCTTATATTCTCATTTAGGTAACCTATCTTTATCCGAAGTATTAGTAGATGAAAACTCAGGTGCTTTATCCTTAAGAGCTATCTTTGATAATCCTGACCACTTATTGCTCCCAGGCATGGCTGTAGTTTGTAAGGTTAATGGTGGTGTCTCACAAAATATTATGACCCTACCTGCTAAAGCTGTAATGCGAGACCCTAAAGGTAATGCTTATGTGTTTACGGTACAAGAAGATAGAGTATTACAAACTCCTGTTACTTTAGGTGAACTATATAACGATGGCTGGCAAATTTTAGATGGCCTGGATAGCTCTTATGAAGTAGTAATTTCAGGTGCCGCAGCCTTACGCCATGGTTCTAAAATTAAAGTGATCAATCGTGATGGTATTAACACCACTATTAATAATAGCGATCAAGTTAAAGACACAGAAGCTGCAGTTAAAGCTATAGCCAATCCAACTACCTCAGCATCTGGATTAGGCCAAAGCTCAGCTAGTGCTCCTAGCGTTAATACTCCATAAATAAAACGATTATTTAGCCTGACAGTAATAGTCAGGCTACAAGGAATTGCCAATGATCAGTAAGTTTTTCATTGACCGCCCTGTAGCTGCTTGGGTGATCGCTATTATGATTATGATAGTAGGTATGATCTGTCTGCCAAGCATGAAAATTGCGCGCTTTCCAGAGATTGCGCCTCCTACTATTAGTGTCAGCACCTCATATTCTGGAGCCTCAGCCCAAACAGTTGAAAACTCGGTAGCTCAAATTATCGAGCAAGAAATGACGGGCTTAGACGGACTCATTTACTTTTCTACCACCACTACCTCTGATGGTAATGCTCGCTTTCGCTTTTCTTTTGATACTGATGTCGATGTTGATGTTGCTCAAATGCAGGTACAAAACCGTCTTAGTGGAGTACTCTCTCGACTGCCAGACTCAGTACAACGTTCAGGCGTAAGAGTTCGTAAAGTATCAGACGATGTCTTACAGACTATATCCTTTTACACAACTAATGACTCTATGAGCCAAGAAGATATTGCAGACTTCTTGGTATCAGTAGTACAAGACCCTATTTCTCGTCTTAATGGTGTAGGTGATGTCTCTGTTTTTGGTTCTTCTTATGCCATGCGTATTTGGCTGGATAACAATAAACTGATGCAATATAAGCTCAACCCATCAGATATTGTTAGCGCCATTAAAAATCAAAATAAGCAAATTTCTGTAGGTCAATTAGGTGGTCTACCTGCTGTTCCAGAGCAAACTATTAATGTCACCATTAAATCTCGCGAACTGCTCCAAAGCATAGGTGATTTTGAAAAGATTTTAGTTAAAGTTACCCCATCAGGTGCAGCTGTTTATTTAAAGGACATTGCTCGCATTGAAATGGGCCGTAGCTCCTATAACTATTTTGGTAATTACAATAAAAGCCCAATGGCCTCCTTACAAATTAGCCTGGCTGATGGTGCTAATGCTGTTGAAGTGGCCAAAATAGTTAAAGAAGAGTTAGAGCATTTGCGCCCGCTCTACCCTAATAATCTTGAATACGCCATTCCTTATGATACTGTGCCTTTTGTTAAAGCCTCTTTATATGAAGTGGCTAAAACCTTGGTTGAGGCTCTGATTTTAGTATCTTTAGTGATTTTGCTCTTCTTAAGAGATATACGCTCTACTTTAATCGTATCTCTTACTATTCCTATTGTGCTCTCAGCTACTATTGTAGTGCTCTATTTCTTTGGCTACTCGATTAATACTTTAACCATGTTTGCTATGGTACTGGCTATTGGTTTGTTAGTAGACGATGCCATTGTGGTTGTAGAAAACGTCAGTCGTATTATGTATACCGAAGGCTTAAACCCTTATGAGGCCTCGGTAAAATCAATGCAAGAAATTACCTCAGCTTTATTTGGCGTGGGCTTGGTAATTGTAGCTGTGTTTACTCCTATGTCTTTTTTCTCAGGAGCAACAGGCAATATTTATCGTCAATTCTCAGTGACTATTGTCTCGGCCATGGTGGTTTCTATTATTGTCGCTGTAATCATTACCCCTGCTTTATGTGCCACTATTTTAAAAGCACATAAACACAATCCTCATAAAAAGCGCCATAAGGGCTTGTTATCCTTATTTGATAACTTATTTCTTATCTGCCAAAAAGGCTACTTAAAGATTAATCATTACTGCTTACGTCATAAGATTCTGGTAATGGTGTTCTTTGCTGGCCTAGTTGGCTCTACAGGTTGGCTATTTACCAAGATCCCAAGTTCATTTTTACCTATTGAGGATCAAGGTATTATCAGCGTGCGTATTATTTTGCCATCCTCCTCAACTATGGCTCAAACAGCCAAGGTTGGTCGTGATGTCGAAAACTACTTTTTAGAACACGAAGTTAACAATATCAAAGGTATCTTACTTTCTTTAGGCTCAGGTGGCAGTTCTAAAGGACAAGCTACAGCCAATGCTAGCATTAGATTGGTTCCTTGGGAGTTGCGTCCAGGTGTAGAGAACAGCGCACAAGCTATTTTAGCTCGTGCTAAAGAGCACTTTGATAATTATCCAGATGCTGAAATTCGTATGTCTATGCCAGCTTCCATCTCTGGCATGGGCGGCTCCTCTGGCTTTTATGTCTATGTACAAAATATTATGGGCAATAGCCATGAGCAATTTATGAAAGACCTACAAGAGATTGTAGCTCAAGCTCGTAAAAGTCCTATTCTTTACAATGTCAGATCTAATGCACAAGCTGATGCCTTGCAATTAAACATTAAGATTGATGATTTTAGAGCAGGACAATTTTCTTTAGAGCCATCAGTAATCAATGAAAACTTACAAATTGCGTGGGGCGGTACCTACGTCAATGACTTTATGGATCGTGGTCGTATTAAAAAAGTTTATGTCCAATCAGATGCCCATTTTAGAGCGCTACCATCAGACCTTAATAAACTTTATTTTAAGAATAAAGATGGTCAAATGGTGTCCTTTGATACTGTTGGTAGTGTTGAATGGACATATGGCCCACAACAATTAGAGCGCTTTAACGGTGTATCTTCTATTTCATTAATGGGAGATCCTGCCCCTGGAGTAAGCTCTGGCGAGGCTATGGATGAAATTGCCCGTATTATTAGTGAACACCCAGGTAATTACGGTTATGCTTGGAGTGGTATTTCCTACCAAGAGAAATTAACAGGCTCCAATCAAGGTGCTTTATTCTTAATTTCTGCTTTAGTAGTGTTTTTATCACTGGCAGCTTTATATGAGTCCTGGTCTATTCCTTTTGCCGTAATGCTAATTATTCCTATTGGTATTTTCGGTGCGTTACTGTTTGTAGCCTTTAGAGGACTAGCTAATGACGTATACCTCCAAGTAGGCTTGTTAACGACGGGTGGACTTTCTGCTAAGAATGCTATTTTGATTGTTGAATATGCGCATCAATTTAGGCAACAAGGTCGCAGTCTATTAAAGAGTGCCCAAGAGGCGGCTGCTTTACGTTTTAGACCAATTGTTATGACCTCTATTGCCTTCTTATTGGGTGTCTTACCATTATTAAGCGCTCAAGGAGCTGGTGCTGCCTCTCAACAGTCTATTGGTACTGGCGTTTTTGGTGGAACTATCTTTGCTACCACCTTAGGTCTCATTATGGTACCTGCTTTCTTTGTGGTTATATCTTTAATCTTTAACCCACTTAGCCTTAAAAGAAAGAGACTATATGCCGCCTGGGCCGAGCGCCGCCAAGACGAGGCCGAAAATGCTCTACATAAGATAGAGCATCAAGGACAATCCGCATCCGACAGCAACAATAACAAAAATAACAATAACACCCACGACAAAACCCCATAACCAGAGCCAGGAGCCAGGAAGGCTCTGGCCCTGGCCCTTACATGACCAAGGCCCAGTCCCTACCATGGCAATGTCAGGGCCTGGCTTGCTTGTAGCAAGCGCTGTGGTGTTAGCGGGCATAAAAAAAGCAGTGTTCTTAAAGAGCACTGCTTTTTTTGTTAACTAAAAATTAGTCTTGAATTACTTAACAAACTTCATTGAAGATTGAGCAATTACTAACTCTTCATTAGTTGGGATCATAAATACCTTGAACTTGGAGTTAGGGGTAGAAATAACACCGCCCTCGAAGCCTAAACGGCCTAAAGCCTTCTTGTTTAACTCCTCGTTAATCTCGATACCAAAGCTTTCCTTTAAGTACTTGCAGGTTAACTCACGAGCTTCCCAGCAGTTCTCACCGATACCGCCAGAGAATACGATAGCGTCAACACGGCCAACTGGAACGAAGTAAGAAGCGATGAACTTAGCTAAACGGTAAGAGAAAGCCTCTAAAGCTAAAGTGCACTTTTCCTCACCATTGAGGTAGCCTTCACAGATTGGACGCATATCAGAAGATACGCCAGAAAGAGCTAATAAACCTGACTTCTTATTAAAGATGTCCTTTACTTCCTCAACAGATAAATTGTTGTTCTGAGGATCGCATAAGAAGAACACTACAGAAGGATCAATCTCACCAGTTCTGGTACCCATGATTAAGCCATCAAGTGGAGTTAAGCCCATGGAGGTATCCATGCACTTGCCACCCTTAATAGCACAAACAGAAGCACCACCACCTAAGTGACAGGTAATAACATTGGTATCATCTAAGGACTTGCCAAGAAGCTTAGCACTCTCTTGAGCTAAGTACATGTGAGAAGTACCGTGAGCACCGTAACGACGGATACCACCCTTGGTGTAATACTCCTCAGGAATAGCAAAACGATATGCTACTGGAGGCATAGTCTGGTGGAAAGCAGTATCGAATACAGCTACGTGAGGGATATTAGGGAAGGAGTTACGAGCTGCCTTAATACCTAAGATGTGAGCTGGATTGTGTAAAGGTGCAAAAGGAATAACCTTCTCAATGTTGGCTAATACTTCGTCATCAATTAAGGTTGGAGCAGAGTAGAACTCACCACCATGCACAATACGGTGACCACAAGCTACGATAGAATCTAATAAATTCTTGTGAGAGCTTAAGATGTTTTCTACTAAATAAGATAAAGCTTGCTCGTGGTTGTAACCAGAGATATTAGTCTTTTGCTTGTCCTCATCACCAAAGCGCCAAGAGATAAAAGCCTCTGGTAAGTTCATGGCCTCAGCAATACCGCTTAAATAAACTTGACCATCCTCTGGATTCATGATGGCAAACTTTACAGAAGAGCTACCGCAGTTGATAACTAAAACAGACTTATTAATAGTAGACATTGTATACCCTAGATGACTAAACAAAACCCAAAAGATAGACAGCCAAACAACAAACTATGTAAGGAAATCTTCCTAATGAATAACTATTCACTCTTCAATGTTAAATATTGCTAGAACCGCCTTAGCAAGATAAAAGGCATTAGGTTCTTTGAATAAGAAAACTGTAACAGGATAAATATATTTGAAGCTACTTATGCGAGGAGTTAAAGCTAACATTGAAGAGATAAGCTATTACATAAAGTTGTTGATTGCATTTAATTATAGCACCTGACTTTATAAGCATCTTTTCGGAAATTGGAGTTAGCTCAAATTTAAAGCAAATTTAAATCCATATTTCAAGGAATCAAACTACTATAATCCGCATGCAAAAGCGTTTAGCTTAAACTTGAGTGAGATAATGTTATAGATAACTATATTACATCATCTTTAATAATTAAGTAAATAAAATATCTA
>NZ_JALKIM010000070.1 GCF_023050945.1 Anaerobiospirillum sp. NML120448
AACTATATGTGACTTATATCACATATTTACTTTGCATAAAGGTTAATATAGTGTAGTTTTGTCGATGGTGTTTTTACAAGATTTTGCCACATTTTGTTCAACCAGCGCTTAATGTCGGTCGATATGGTAGAAAGACCATCCAAAGCCAATTAACTTTAGATTTCACTTTAGCTAATCATTGGATAATTTCGTCTGGTTTTACTTTGCTTTCTTTTTTGTTTCTTTGCTCTAACCTGCTAACTAAGATTAGCGTATTGTGCATTAGCAGAAGCTATACAAGTACTGCTTAGAGGGTATGCTATTGAATTAGACTGGCTTGGCTTTTGGTATCTCTGGGCTGTAAAAGTCATACTTTATCTGGTCTGGTCTCACCTTGCCATATGTTGTTGCCCTGAGGTTGGGTGAACGTTTGGAGACCTGATTGTGGCGAAAAGTTAAAGAAAGGTGTGGTTGTATGGGGTGAAAGTGAGCTTTTGAAACCTTAAGAGAAAAGATTTCTACCTGTACGGACAAAACAAAAGGGCTCTCACCATGAGGTAAAAGCCCAACTATATAAAGTTAATGCAGCTAAACTACATTTTTTAAAGCATCTTTGCAATAGTCAAAAGAATTAATTTAACAAAAGGCTATCACCAATATATAGAGCTAAAGAATGAGGGCCTTATTAATCTTTAGAAAATTTGCGCATGAGCATAAACCATTAAAAGAGCAATGTTAATCAAATACGTATCAAGCTATAGAGCTTAGACAGAAAGTGTATGAGGGACAAAATTTAGATTGCACGCATGAGATAAAACAGTAAGCGCAATATGAGCTTTAGCTTGTGTTTTGACTAAAGTTTTTGCCAAGATAGTTGCTTGTTAAGCATTGTTCAAACTGCGATTTAGGTGTTTATGTATATCGTTGATTGGCTGCTGGTATCTGGCAGCTGTTAGCTGGTAAGTGGGAGCTTGAGATTGTAAGCTCAAAAAGCTTTAACTACCTTTAGGCTTTGAGGTTGAGGCCAAGGTTTGTTGCTGGGGTTGTGGCGCTATCATAGGCAGTACGCTGAGTTTTAAAGTGCTCAATGGTTTGCAGGAGTTGCTCTTTTAGCTCTGAGGTGGGATCTGCCATGAGGTGGGAGGAGAGATTGGCAAAAGAGGTAAGCTGGGCATAATTTAGCTTACCTAAAAAACATGAGGCTAGGGCATAGCTGTGCTTTTTGAGGGCTAAGAGTTCTTGCGGGCTAATGGCTAAGCCGTAGTGAATAGTATTGCTTGTTGATGAGTAAAAGCTTTGCAAGGTAAGCTTGCTATATTCACTTAATGGAGAACCAAAGAGAACATGATTGAGTAAGGTTTGATATTGCTCACTAGCCCAGACCTTATCAATAGCATTGCCCTCCCATTGCTCAATAAGAGTGGTATCAGTGTTAGGGGCGGTGGAGTCTTGGCTTACTTGTTCATCTAAGAGATCGAGTAATTGCTGTTCTTTAAGTTTTTGCTCAGCTAGGCGTTGCTGTGATTGTTGTTCTTGTTGTTGCTCTGCTAAAAAGACAGCTCTTTTGCTTCCAAGCTGTGCCTGTAAGTTTTGTTGAGCTTTGTTAAGGGCAATATGATAGCTGCGAGAGCTATAGTCTCGTTCAATCTTTTTTATAGGGTCAATACTATCAATGCTCTCAGACATAAGGTTTGTCCTTTAGTTTGCTAAACCAGTTCAATACTCAATCAATTGTAGCAAGCTTTAGCAGGGCTTAGCATAAGATTAATCGCACCCTTAATTTTATGCTTGGGAAGGCAGGCAGACTGGTATGTAGGCAGTAGCTGGGCAAGGCAGGGCAAGTCCCTGTAAATCACTCAAGAAATTTGCTTACTTACTTATTTGGTTGGTTGGATTCCTTGGAATTATAAGGGCGGGAATTGAATGTGGAGCTGTATTCTTGGCTGAAATAAAGTAGTAATATTAACTAAGGGTAGGGCAGTGCTCTGACCTTAGTTGCTAAATACTAGGAGAAAACTATGAATCAACAAGAGCGTAATCATCATGCTAACCAGTGTAATCCCAATAATGTAGCCTATAAGGCTGCTATGAATAATCATGCTAATCAATGCAACCCAAACCATGCTTCATATCAAGGGCATGCAAAGCAGAGTTCAGCTGCTGCCAAAGGTTCAAAGGGCAAATAGAGCCATAATTGCTCTTTAGCCTAATAGCACTATTGCTGATATCGTGTTGGATAAGGCGTTTTGCCTTTGGGTTGATAAAGAGTAGATGATTTTTTTGTGGGGGCGATGGTGCTATTAGGTGGTTGTAAATCTACCTAAATTGCGCAATTTGCTCTGGTAGGGGACTTTATACCAGAGCAAGGGGCGCTATAATAAAGAGATTGGTTGCAATCTATTTAGAATACCTTTGTTGTTGGCGATAAGTGTTAAAGAGGCTCATATGAGTGACGAACAATTAAGCAGTCAGGCTTTAAAAGTTAAAAATGCCTTGATTGAGTGTGGTTTAGAGACTCCAGTTCATGATAATGGCTTAACTGACGAGCAAAAGCGTGAACGTATTAGTGCTTGTATGAAAACCATGATGGAGACCTTAGGACTTGATCTTAGCGATGATAGTCTTATTAAGACTCCTCAGCGTGTAGGCAAAATGTTTGTTGACGAGCTTTTTTCAGGCTTAGACTATCGCAACTTTCCTGATATTACTGTGATTGAAAACAAGATGCAGGTAGATGAGATGATTAAGGTTAAGGACATCTCTTTTACTTCTACTTGTGAGCATCATTTTATGGTAATTGATGGCATGGCTAAAGTAGCTTATATGCCAAGTACCAAGATTATTGGTTTATCAAAAATCAATCGTATTGTACGTTTCTTTGCTCAACGTCCTCAGGTACAAGAGCGTCTTACTCAGCAAATTTTAATAGCTCTCAAGACCTTATTAGAAACTGAGAATGTGGCTGTTACTATTACTGCAACTCACTATTGCGTAAAAGCTCGTGGCGTGCAAGATCCAACCTCATCAACTACTACCACAGCTCTAAGCGGTCATTTTAAGCACAATCCATCCTCACGTCATGAGTTCTTAACTGACGATTAGATACACTAATTTATTCCTAGGTTAATTAGGATAAGATAGTTTTGTCATAGCAAGCTAAGCATATGCTTAGCTTTGCTTTTTGAGGAACAGCAAAGCACGGCACTGTTTGGTGCGGTTAACACATGCGTAGCGGTTTTAGTGTGAGTGAAAATGCGAAGCTAAAACTAGATTTTTGCTGGGCAATTTTCATTAAGTATTAGTGGGTGATAAGTATGGCAAGGCTAGATGATGATTATAAGGTAGCGTTGATTGTACCTGTTTATAACGAAGAAGATACCATTGCTACTTTTGTCTCTACTGTAGAGAGTAAACTTGAGCCTATCTTAGAGCATTTAGAAATAGTCTTTGTTGATGATGGTTCTAAAGACAAGAGTGCCCAAATTATTGAAGAGCTGATGGAGCATAATGAGCGCATTGCTCTTATCAAGTTATCACGCAATTTTGGTAAAGAAGCGGCTATGACTGCTGCTATTGATATGTGTGATGCAGATGCCTTGATTCCTATTGATGTTGATTTACAAGATCCCCCAGAGTTAGTACTAGAATTTGTAAAAATATGGCGTGAGCAGGGTGTTGATACTGTTTATGGCAAGAGAGTAGATCGTTCTAGTGATTCTGAGACTAAGCGTATTTCCTCAGGCGGCTTTTATTATGTCTTTAACAAACTCTCAGGTCGAGTAAAAATCCCAGAGAATGTGGGCGATTTCCGTTTAATTGACTCTAAGATTATACAGACAGTACGTAATCTTAATGAAAGCAATCGCTTTATGAAGGGCTTGTATGCCTGGCCAGGCTTTACCTCTTGTGAGGTAGATTATGTAAGACCTGAGCGTAGTGCAGGTACTACCAAGTGGAATTATTGGAAGCTGTGGAACTTTGCCTTAGACGGTATTGTTTCTTTCTCTTCTTTACCATTACGAGTATGGTCATATATTGGTGCTGGTGTGGGCTTTTTAGGGCTCATTTATATGGTCTATATTTTAGTTAGCACTATGATTAAAGGCGTATCAGTTCCAGGTTATGCCTCCTTAATGTGTGTAGTACTATTCTTAGGTAGTATTCAATTAATCTCCATTGGTGTCTTAGGTGAATACTTAGGTCGTGTTAGTGAAGAGGTTAAAAAGCGTCCTGTCTATGTAGTTTCAACTATCAAAGGCAAATTAAGCAATCGCCTTTTAGATGGCTATCAAAAAGTAGGTAGTGGTATTTACTTTAATGACAAGCACACTACCAAGGCTAGTGCCTCTGCAAGTGTTTCAGCGTCTGCTAGTGACAGTGCTAGCGCAGCATCCGCAAGCTCCCAAGCTACAGACAGCGCTGCTGCTAATGATCCTGCAAAGACAGAAAAGTAAGAGTTTAGTGCCTTGGCAAAGAGCCATACATGCTCAAAAGAGTAATGCTGTTAAGAAAAAGCGCAGCCTTGATAAGTTTTTGATAAGGCCAAGGTAAAGCCAAAAATACAGGTCTACATAAGCAAGATTATGTAGGCCTTTATTTTTTTTAGGCTTTTATTATTGTTTTGTCTTATGGCCTCCATTAGACTAAGAGCCAAATTTATCTTATCCATATTAAAGAACACTTTTAGCAAGCAGAACAGCCTCTTACAGAACAGCCTCTTACATGCTATGCCTATTAATTGGCTATTGGCCTAGCATAGCCTTTGCCTTGCAATCAAGATATGAGGTCAGGGGCTTTTCCTATAGCCAATTGGGTCTTGATTCTGGACTGTAGGCTGATATTAGTGTCTTAGCAAGCAATATGGCCTTTAAGGCGTTTATACGCTACTTGCTTGAGCTCATGATGTTGGTAGCAGGGCCTTTTACTAAATGATTGGGATGGGATGGGATAATTTGGTATTTAGGTTTAATTTATAGGAGCAGCTAGTATGAGAGTAGCCTTAGGAGTGGAGTATTCAGGTTGGAATTATGCAGGCTTTCAGCGCCAGTGGCATGCTCCTGCCATTCAAAATGAGCTTGAGCAAGCTTTGTCCAAAATTGCCGCTGAGCCTATTGAGCTTAAGTGTGCAGGTCGTACTGATGCAGGTGTGAGTGCAACAGGCCAAGTTATCCATTTTGATACCACTAAAGAGCGCTCGGAGCGTGCTTGGGTATTAGGTACCAATACCAATTTACCAAAAGATATTGCCATTACTTGGGCCAAGATTGTTCCAGATGAGTTCCATGCTCGTTTTAGTGCTCGTGCTCGTCGCTATCGCTATATTTTACAAAATACTGATTACCGTCCAGGTATTTTACAAAAGGGCGTGTCCTTATATCGTGGCGAGTATGATGTTGAGGCTATGCATGATGCTGCTCAAATCTTGTTAGGCGAAAATGATTTTTCTTCTTTTAAATCAGCTCAAGATGAAAACCCTCATGCTATGCGCAATGTCCATTTTATTAATGTAATGCGTCGTGGCCGCTATATCATTTTTGATATTCAAGCTAATGCCTTCTTACACCATATGGTACGCAACATTGTAGGTTCACTATTATTAGTAGGTGATAAGAGCAAGGATAAAGACTGGCTTAAGATGGTTTTTGAAGCTCGCAATAGAGAAATTGCAGGTCCAACTGCACAAGCTGAGGGCTTATATTTAGTGCATGTTACTTATGAAGACCATTGGCAATTACCAATCCGCCCTGAGGATATGGGCCCATTGTGGATTTAACAATTCAATCAAAGTCATACCATCCATACAGTGCCACACTGTGCTAAGCCAAACCGTCTAAGCTGCGCCCAGCTGATGCATACCAATTAGTGCTAAGCTAGGGCGCTTTGGTGGTGTGAATTTATCAAGGCTAGAGTAATCAAGCGCACCAGTGCGCCATCATACAAGCGTGTTAGGCTTAAAACTTACCTCATTTAAATGAAGTATGTGCGCTTGTAGTTAAGCTCTTATAGAGAACTCCCACGGGCAAGCTCGTGGGAGCTGTGATTGAGTAATCATCACAGCGTTGATAGCAGCTTATTGGTGTTGTTTGCTGCTGTATGAGTATGGGTATACTGAGCAAGCTTTAACTAAGGCTAGTTAAGCCATTGTTCTAGTATCTTATTGCAATTGGACTCTGTCAGTTCTTTACCCATAAGCTGAGCTCCCATGGCTTTAATGGTTGGTAAATCAGGAACGGGCATCTGGTTAATTTCATTTGAGTTCACCTGGGTAGAGCCATTCAAGATGCGATAGTAGGTATCATACAAGGTTGAGTTTAGTAGCACATATAGGCCATAGGCAAGCTCTGGAGTATCGCACTGAATAAAGTTGACCTTATTATGAGTGCTAAGAAACTTGAACTCAGTATGGTCAGATTGTAAGTAGATGCCGCACTGGAGTCGTCTACGCTCTTCTTTAGCCGTTAGGCGCTTAACTATTAAGTAATTAGCATTTTCCTGAAGGAGCCCAGGGCGATCTGTGCATATATACTCATCTGCCTTTCCTATGGGCCACTCTACCCTGCCGTTTTGAATATGCTGCGAATATAGTAAAGGAAAAGTATTGTCTGATGGTTGGCTGCGCAATACCGCTCTGGTTCTATAGTCTACAATTAGGCCTGTCTTCATAGGACATGCGATAGAAGCAAGGGTATGGTTAAAATGCGAGATTTGCTTTAGGGTCTGGGCCTCATACTCATCTTTTACTAGAAAGACATAATGATTGTTTGCCACCACAATATGGTAGGGAACACTAAAAGTTCTTAAGTCAGAAAAGTCAGAATTGGAAGAAGAGGTAATTACTACCTCATCAGGAATAAGCTTAGGATGCTCTGAGCACTTTCTTAATTTGACTATCATTGTTTCTTGAAGAATATTGTCCTCACCAAAGACTTTATTGCGACTATCAAACAGATGGATGTGGCTGATAGTGCTGTGCTCAAATAAGTAGTCTCTAAACTTTGCAAAGTAAGCACCAGAAGTCCATGATCTTGGAACTATGTACACCAGCTCCATACCATCTTTAAGGCTTGCTAGTGCCTTTGCCCAAAACAGAAAATAGAGGTTTGGTGCTCCATAGCAAACATGGGGCATATTAAGAGCTTCTGGAGCACTCTTGCCTATCTTTTTGTAGGGTGGATTACCAATAATGTAATCAAATAGATCTTCTCTCTTATGACTGGTTAGATAGTTTTCATGGCACACTTCAAAGGTAATATTATTGCCATGACTCATTGCCTTAAGGTTTGAGATGAGTACAGGAAGAACATTCTTATCACTTTCATAGCAGACAAAATGTATCTTACCTGTATATCCCAATTGGAGAATCTTTTCTGCTAATGCCGCAGACAAGACTCCTGTGCCAGCCCCAGCATCAAGGATCCTTATTTGGGGTAATGACAAATCTATTTGAAAAAGAGAGGCCATAAAACGAGCAGTCTTTTGCGTGGTAAAGAACTGACCATAAGCTTTACGCTCTGCTTTGGGAATGGTTTCGACAAAAGCTTTAGTGCTTTGTAAGGTTCTTTCTAACATAAGGAATAAGAGGGAGTAAGGTGGGTGCTCAGATAGTCTTGTTTAGCTTTAGGATAAGATGGGAAATGCTATCGCACCAATATTTGAATTAAATACTATCCTTAATAAAGGATAGCCTACATCAAATATAATGCAAAAAGAGCATATCTTACACTAAGCGAATATTAATAAAACGAATCAATTATATATTAAATACCCAAACAAAGCACTATCTAAATATTTTTCTTACCAGTGGTTTGCCAAACAAGATGGCATCAATCAGGAGCTTTATCGTATTAATGAACAGGGTATAAGTAGGATAAATGATTGCTAAACAGCCTATTTATCGCAGTTTATGAAGGCAATTGGTCTTAATAGTCTGCAAGTAAATAAAGAAGTGGCAATGTGCTTTATGCAAGCAACCAATTTTGCTTATGACAGACATTCCCAATGTGAGACTCAATAACATAGTTCAAATATTGGAACTATAATTGGGACAGTTCTAATCACAGCAATTGCTAATCAGAAGTAAGAAGGCAATGAAGGACAAGATAAGGTAAGACAGTTTTAAAGGCAAGCTGCTTTTAATGTTAACAAGGCCAGTGCCAAGGCAAAGGCCATGAAAAATCTAATAAGCAGGTGCCAATTTAGCTAATGACAGGCATCCTAATGTAATTAGCATATAAAGCTTTCCCAATCTTGGAACTATAATTGGGACAGTTCTAATCACATCGCTTGCTAGTAAGAAGTAAGAAGGCAATGAAGGGCAAGGCAAGACAAGACAGTTTTAAAGGCAAGCTGCTTTTAATGTTAACAAGGCCAAGGCCAAGGCAAAGGCCATGAAAAATCTAATAAGCAGGTGCCAATTTAGCTAATGACAGGCTTCCTAATGTAATTAGCAAATAAAGCTTTCCCAATCTTGGAACTATAATTGGGACAGTTCTAATAAAGAAGTGGCAATGTGCTTTAGGCAAGCAACCATTTTGGCTGATGACGGGATTTCCAATGTGAGAATCAAATAATATAGTTCAAATATTGGAACTATAATTGGGGCAACTCTAATCACAGCAATTGCGAGTCAGAAGTAAGAAGGCAATGAAAGACAAGACAAGACGATACAGTTTTTAGGGCAACGTACTTTGAATTAAAACTTTCTCAGCTCTTGGAACTAAACTGGGACACAATGCTCGTTTTATAGCATTAAGAAAGCATTATTTAAGATTTCATAATTGAGCTATTCCCAAGTAACTCTAATGTACTCCATGCATGATAATAAACATGCCGATTCATCAAGGCTTATAAGCTAAAAGTTCTAGTAGATTACGTCTTGGACATAGTTCAAAGAATGGGGAAAGTTTTATTGAATATTAACAATGCCAATGCCAAGGCCTAAAACATGAACAACCAAAAAAGCGGGCGCTAAGTTAGATTTGAGCCATAAAGATAAGGCTCATATGAGGCCATAAAGGGAGTAGGGCGAGCTCTAATATGAATAGCGTAATAGCCTACGCTCAATTAAATAGTAGGATCATGCCATGCCCAAGCTTATTCTCAAGCTTAGGCATAGGTCTGGGCCTAGGACACAGCTCTAGCATTGGCCATGGTCGGGAGAATGACCATGGCTAATCTCTGGTGATGGTTCATTGATGCCAGAGTTGGGGGTTAGCTTAGCTGTGCTGAGCTGGTTTTGGGGCTTTAGAGGTTTGATTTAGGTGCGTGGCTTAAAGGAGGTGATTAACTTGCACAGGAAGTCATCACACTTGGTAAGCTCACTAAGAGCAACGTACTCGTCAATACCATGGGCTTGATCAATAGAGCCTGGGCCTAGAACAACAGTAGGGCCAAGCTTTTGTAAGAAGGAGGCCTCAGTACAATAGTTGACGTAATTGTAGGCTATGTCTTGAGGTAAATATGGGGTTAATAAAGTCTTGATAGGCTCTAAGTCCTTATTGCAAAAAGCTGGAATATCGGCAAAAGGAATACTCATAGAGCATAAAAGATGTTTAGGGTTGTCGCCTTGGTAGACTTGGGCCTTTTTGTTTAGTTTTTCCTTAAAGCTAGCTTGAGAAAGTCCAGAGGCATGAATTTGATTGAGTAAATCATTGAGGTCTAAATAGAGCTTATTAATCTTATCTACTAATAGCTCATGGCTAATTGATGGAGTAGGGCGGATCTCAAAACCTAATTTAACCTCATCACAAATAGAGTTAAGGCTATGACCACCATTAATATAGCCTAAGTTTAAAGAAGGGTAGTTAACTGCAAAGTCAGGGTCTACATAGTCGTATTGTAACTCCTGGCTTAGAGCTAATAGCTTAGTAATGGCTAAGTTAGCAGAGTGAATGCTATTAACACCCAATAGTGGATTAGATGAGTGACCACTAATGCCGTGGAAGGTTAACTCACGAGCAATAAAACCCTTATGAGCTACTACAGGTTGCATTAAAGTAGGCTCACCAATAATGATAAGGTCAAAGTGCTTATTAACTAAAAAGTTCTCGTCATAGCTCTTAGGGCCTAAAGAGCATAAGTTATTAAAGTTTTCACCGTTTAAAGGCTGGGCAAAGAGTCGTGGTACATCAATAGCTCCATTCATAGAGCTCTCTTCATCACAAGTAACTAAGAATGATACTTTGCTCTTTAAAGCGTCCTGATTGGCAGCCAATGTCAACATACAGGCTAAAAAAGCCTTCATATCACAAGCGCCACGTCCATATAACAAATTATCAACATTAGTAAGCTCAAGAGGATTATGTGTCCACTTACTAGCATCAAAAGGCACACAGTCACTATGGCCGCTTAAGAGCAGACCTAATGAGTCGCTACCATCAGCAAGGCTAGGGCTTAGTGCTAGTAAATTAAACTTATTAGGAGCTATCTCATAATAGTGAGTTACAAAACCACACTTAGCAAAGTGATCTGCCATATATTTAATGAGCTCACCATTAGAGCGGTCACGCTCAGCATTATCACTAGAGGTGGTATTAAAACTTACTAACTTTTTTAAATATAGTTCGCTAGACACGGTAATCTCTCCTGATGGCTTGATACGGTGAAATAAAATTAGACCTCCATTATAGACACAAGTGCCTATCTGCCAACAACAAAAGCCCATCTCCCCACAAAAAGGCACATCAGTCCCCAATAATGCGCATCAGAGCGGCTATCTGGTGCATTGCACCTGCTGTCATAGCAAACTCTACTGACATCCAATGCTGCCCTGTACAGCTCTTCCCTGTATGTAATGCCAGGGTATGTACTACATTACAGCTTACAGAACAAATGCTACCGAGCACTTAATTTTGCAGCTGCTCAATGCGATTGGCTGAAAATTGGTAAGGGCAAATATGAAAAAACAGGCTCAAACTACCTAAAGTAAGAGCCTGTTTTTGGTATTAGGTTAAGCTTAATAGCTTCTTAGCTATCAATCCTTTAATTAGCCGAGCATAGAGAGGGCTAATTGTGGACGGCTGTTAGCCTGCATTAACATAGAAGTAGCAGCCTGCTGGATAATGGACTGCTGGCTTAAGTTTGCAGATTCCTCAGCAAAGTCAGCATCACGAATACGGCTACGTGCATCAGACTGGTTAGCAGCAACGTTAGACTGGTTGCGGATTGAGGACTCAAGACGATTTTGGATGGCACCTAAGCCTGAACGCTGGCTATCAACGTGAGCAATCATCTTATCCATAAGGTCAATAACAGCCTTAGCACCGTCTGCTGTACTTAATTGAAGACCAGAAGCAGCTGTCCAAGCAGTTTTGTTTTGTTTATCAACAGCACTTAAAATCTTGGTAAATCTAAAATTACCAACTTCAAAAGCAATCTCATCACCGTTATTAGCGCCAACTTGTAAGGTAATAGCACCTTTAGAACCAGTTGGGTTTTGAGCGGCTGTATTATAAATAGAGCCTTTAGTAGTACCTACTAAGATTGTCTTGCCGCCAAATTTGGTTTGCTCTGCAATACGGGTAATTTCTGCTTGAAGTGAAGCCGCCTCAGTATCAAGTGCCTTACGATCCTCAGCAGTGTTGGTGCCGTTTGCAGATTGCACTGCTAGAGTACGGATCTTTTGAAGCATATTGGAGGTCTCATCAAGAGCACCTTCAATGGTCTGAGCTAAAGCGATACCGTCGTTAGTGTTGCGGTTACCCTGATTTAATCCATTAATTTGGGTGGTTAAACGGTCGGCAATTTGTAAGCCAGCAGCGTCGTCTTTTGCTGAATTAATGCGCATTCCTGAGGAAAGACGCTGGTAGGTAGTAGTTAAAGAATTTTGTACATTATTTAGGTAGCGACGGCCATTTAATGAAGATACGTTAGTATTTACGTAAACTGCCATGATTAGTCCCTCTATATTTCATAAAATCTTTAAAGCACTTGCTAAAAGAGATAAGAAGAAAACCGTTCATTACAGAAAAATGAATGACCGAACTCTAATTAGCTTGTGAATGCTTTTTTGTGCTTACATAAATTACATCGACAAGGGTAGAAAAAAATTCTCTCTTTTTTCAAGATTAATGATAGACATGATAAATAAGCCATTTGCTAACAATTAATAGATATTGAGGGTTGAGTTTGTTTGATGTGAGGTAAAAGTTTCGGTAAGCACTTTTGTAGTCAATTTCCTCAAAATATAAAAATCTCTAACTGTCATGTAAGGCATTATTGTTAAGTTTCAATTTTCATTTAAGTCAGGCGGTAAATGTGCACTGTTGCATTGGTAAAGGTAAAAATTGCACCGTTTTTAGGATTATGGGAGGGGATTTTTGATTTTTGATGGTGCAAATGCCAATAAGTTTGCTTTTTGCGACCTATTTTAGTGCGCTTTTTTCATATGGAGATCTTTTTAGATATCCTAATAGCCACACAAGCGCTCCTGGCCTTGGTTGGTCTTAGCCTTAGGCTGACAAGGATGCTAACAGAGTAGCACTTAGAGAGTAATTTAATATTATGGTGCATATCCTATATGCTTATTTGGATAGGTGCTTGAGGTTAAGTTGCATTGTGTTACGTTAAGTTGCGTAACGTTTATATAAGTGCTAGGACTGGGCTTTAGTAGGGGCAAAAAATTTAGTAACAATAACAACAGTTAGGAGTAGGACTGCGTTTTTTCTTATTGGCTGATTTAATGGTGTTGCCAGTGGCAATTTTGGCCAAGCTGGGCCAATCCAGGTAAAGCCAGACCATGCCATGCTAGGTTAGGTAAGCCCTAGGCTAAGGGTGGTTGGTTGGTTGGTTCGATAAGGTAAAGCGTGGGGACTATAAGGAAAGTATGATAAAAGTTGCCATAGTTGGAGCCAGTGGCTATGCAGGATGCGAGTTAGTACGCTTGCTATCAAAACATCAAAATGTCACTTTAACTCATTTGTATGTTTCTCAAAACAGTGAGGATGCTAATGAGGAGATATGTGCTCTTAATGGCATGTTATCAGGATTATGCAGCCTGAAACTTGAGCCTTTATCATATGAGCATGCTGCTACTTTAACCAATGAAGATGCTGATGTGATTTTTATGGCCACTGATCATAAGGTCAGCCATGATTTAGCACCTATCTTTTTGGATAATGGCATAGTAGTAATTGATTTATCGGGTGCATTTAGAATTAGTGATCTCGATGCCTTTAGTCAGTACTATGGCTTTGAATTTGGTGATAAACAACGCTCTCTTATGCAAGAGCGTGTTTATGGCCTAGTTGATTTTATCAAGGCAGAAGACTTACAAAGAGCCCGTTTAATTAGCATGCCAGGCTGCTATCCAACAGCCAGTGAGTTAGCACTCAAACCATTAGCTGAGCAAAACTTATTAGACACCACTATGGCACCTGTAATTAATGCTGTCTCTGGTGTTTCAGGCGCAGGCCGTAAAGCCAAGCTTACTAATAGTTTTTGCGAGGTAAGCCTCAATGCCTATGGTATCTTCAATCACCGTCATTTAATTGAGATTGAAGAGTATGTAGGTACTAAGGTTATTTTCAACCCGCATTTAGGCGATTTTAAGCGTGGTATTTTAGCTACCATTACTGCTCGCCTTAAAAAGGGTGTCACTACAGAGCAAGTTAATAGTGCTTATGCCAAGGCCTATCCAAAGTGTGCTCCTAGTGCCAAGCATGAAAAAGATCACGTTGCCACTGAATCACTACCAACTTTGGTAAGAGTAAAGTCAGGTACAGTAAAGCTTCAGGATGTACAAAACACTCCATTTTGTGACCTCTCCTTTAAGCTTGAGCCTGAGCAGCGTCAAAAACTAGGCTCTGACAACAATGAGGCCCAATTTGGCCCTTATATTGTTATCTCTAGTGCCATTGATAACTTATTAAAAGGAGCTGCCTCTCAGGCAGTAGAAGCCATGAATATTCATTTTGGTTTACCACGTAGCCGATCCTTGCTCTAGCAAGTGAGGCTCTTAGCCCACCAAAGATTAGCTTTAATAGCGCTGATAGCAGTGATGCTGTTGTATGAATGGGGTTGGGGTTAGGAGCAAGGGGCTTGCTAGAGCGTAGCTGTAAGTGAAACTAGTCTTATTAGTGCTTATTACAAATAAGAGCTGGGCTAGTAGATTTTTTTAGCAAGCAAAACAACGTTGGGTAAACTAAGATGTTAGTAATTAAGTTATCAGGCAAAGCCTTATCTGATATTGATGCTCTCAAGTCCTTATGTGAGCAATTACAAAAGCAAGAACAAGAGGCTATTATCGTTCATGGCGGTGGCGTTGAGGTTGATCATATCTTAAAGGCCTTAAACTTCACTACCACTAAAAAAGATGGCATTAGAGTCTCCCCTAAGGAGCAAATGCCTTATATTGCAAGCACTTTAGCTGGTCAGTGTAATAAGCACTTACAAGGTGTTGCTATTAGCTCTGGCTTAAAGGCTGTAGGCTTATTATGTACTGATTTTGATTTGTGTAAGGTTGAGCCTTATCCAAGTGAATATGGTCAAGTAGGCTCAGTAAAGCCTGGCAATAATGCAGTGTTAGCTTCTTTAATGGGGCAAAAGTTTGTACCTGTTATTTGCTCTATTGGTCTTGATGAGCAGGGGCAGCTCTTTAACATTAATGCCGATGAGGTTGCTGCCTGTTTAGCCTTAACTTTTAAAGCACCTTTAGTCTTCTTCTCAGACGTAAAGGGTGTATTAGATAAAAACGGTGAGCTTATTGAAAATATCAATGAGCAGCGTTGTCATGAGCTTATTGCTGATGGCACCATCAGTGAGGGCATGGCTGTAAAAGTAAAAAATGCTTTAGACGTTGCTAAGAGCAGCGGTGCTCCTGTTTTTATTGCCTCCATCTTTGACGAACAAGCTCGTCTTAATCTCTCCAAGCTCCGACGAATCGGAACCACTCTTAGCGCCTAGATTAGTTAACCATCAGTGTTATTAACACTATCTAGGCCATATCTTAGTAGGTGGTATTTGCTGCCACCTACTAAGAGTTCTTAAATTCTTACTTGCTCATAGTTACAAGTTTAAGTTTATTAACAATATTTACCAAACTTATAGCCAAGAGCCATACCATCTTCTAACACTAATCTTGTTAAAACGCTAACCATAGCCCTAACTGCAAGGCTCTATTAGCATAGATCACAATCTATGCATTAGATGTTCTTAAGGGTAGGTTGCTAGGCATCATTTGAAATGAACGATGGTAATTTACATTGTTTGATTTATAGCCAAGCTGCTCTTTTCTTAAGTAAATAGCAGTTGATTAACATATTTTTAATGATTGCAGCGCATAATACTTAACCTAGGATATTACTAGGCAGCTGCTATATTGGACATAATGGTGGACTAATATGACTGTTAATGCTCACTCTGATGCTAATACTCAGCAAGCACAAAGCGTAGCTAATGAGCCAATTCCTTTTGTAGATTTAGCTAAATTCCATGGCGTGAGCTTAGATGACTTATATCATCGTGCTGTTATGCTTAAGCAAAAAAATTGCTTGACCGAAGGTCAACTTTCTAAAATTGCCGCTTCGCTACAAGAAGTTCAGGACGTTTTAGATCAAAGCAATAGCGGTACTTTTGTGGTACGTCAGGCTCGCTTAAGTGATATTGATGCTTTGTGCAATATGGTTAACTACTGGGCTCAGCAGGGTGAGAATTTACCAAGATCTCGTGAGGATATTATTAGAAATATCTTAACTTTTGCCGTATGCGTAAAAGATAATGAGGTCTTAGGTTGTGCTTGTTTATATGTCTATGATACAGGCTTGGCTGAGATTAGATCCTTAGGCGTTAACCCTATGATTCAAAGACAAGGTCAAGGCCGTGCTATTGTTGATTTCTTAGTTCATCGTGCCTGGCAATTTGAAATCAAAAAGGTCTTTGTACTAACCCGTAATCCAGAGTTCTTTGCCAAGGTAGGCTTTAGTAAAACTACTATTGATGCTCTGCCAGAGAAGATTAGAAAAGATTGCGAGCATTGTCCAAAGTTCGATAGATGCGATGAAGTAGCTTACGAGGTTAACCTCAAGTATCACTAATCATCCTAGCAACAGCTAAGCTTCTGCAACTTAGGACATTCAGTCCCAAATTAAGCCCAGCTAATGCCAGTAGAGCTAAGTTAAAGCACTTTAGCTCAATTAGCCCTGGTCTTACTTAAATTTAGCTCTCCTAAGTTTTCAAAACGAGGCAAGCTAATGAAAGAAAGTGTGGCCAGGTAAAGCTAAAGCTAAGCTCAGATAAGGTAAGGCAAGTTAGCCCCCAAGGCTACTAAAGTTAAAGTGCAAGTTAATGTCAGCCACTAATTACAAGCTAGCCTTAGCAGCTCTTAGCTTAATGATGGCTCCATAAGGCTATAACAGCACTGCTTTTAGCTAAAGATAGAATGAACTAGCGCTTGCGTGCTAGAGAGTGTCTACCAACGCTTTGCCAAGGAGCTAAGGGCGCACTTTAGCTAAAAGCAAGGCTCAGGTGCTTTAGCCACCTGCTAAGTCCTTGGTTGTGGCACATGGTCATATCTTGAGCTTAGTCCCAAGCCTGGGCCTGATTTAAAGCTGTGATTTTATCTTTAGCCTTAGCTGTGCAAAAGCCTTGGCTAAGGCAGGGAGCCTTAGCCAAGAGCGGGCCCTTGGGCCTTGGGCCTGAGCTAGGGCATAGGCCCTAACTTTAGCAAGTGGCCTTAGTCTTAAAGAGCACAGCCTATGATAGGTGAGCTTTAGGCAAAGGGCTTTAAAGTGCTTAGTAATATCGTACGTTGAGCCAAGGTTAGTTTGGTTAAATTGGTGTATTTTTAACAAAGGATTAAAGGGTAGAGATGAAAGTTACAAGACAAACCTTTGATGAGGTGATGATGCCATGCTATGTACCTCAAAATATGGTACTAACTCATGGCAAAGGCTGCTTCTTATACGATAGCGAGGGTAATGAGTACCTTGATATGACTGCTGGTATTGCAGTTAATTGCTTGGGACATAATCACCCTGTAGTAGTAAAGACTATTAAAAAGCAAGCTGAGCGCTTAATTCACGTTAGCAATATCTTTGTTAATGATAAGACTTTAACCTTGGCTAAAAAGTTAGTTAATCTTACAGGTTATGAGCGCGTCTTTTTTGTCAACTCTGGTGCTGAGGCTAATGAAGCAGCTTTGAAGTTAGCTCGTCGTGTTGCTTTTGATGACTTTGGGGTGCTCAAGGATGAAATCATTTCTTTTGATCATAGCTTCCACGGTCGTACTTTATTTTCTGTAAGTGTCGGTGGTCAGGCTAAATACTCACAAGGCTTTGGCCCAACTCCTGGTGGTATTACTCATTTACCTTTTAATGACTTAGAAGCCTTTAAAAAGACCATTTCTGATAAGACTTGTGCGGTAATTTTAGAGGTAGTACAAGGTGAGGGTGGTATTTTAGAAGTTGACCCTGTCTTCTTAAAGGAAGTAAGAGCACTTTGTACTAAGCATAATGCTTTATTAATTTTTGATGAGGTACAAACTGGTATTGGCCGTTTAGGTACTTTCTATGGCTATGAGCAAGTAGGGGTTAAGCCTGATATTCTCACCTCAGCTAAGGGCTTAGCCGCAGGTGTACCAATCGGTGCTATCTTAACTAGTGATCGTATTGGTCAGCACTTTAAGCCTGGTACTCACGGCTCTACTTTTGGTGGTAATCCATTAGCCTGTGCTGTTGGCTCTAAAGTAGTAGATATTATTAGTGATCAAACTTTCTTAGATAAAGTACGTGCTAATGGTGAATTTTTACGTGAGCAATTACGTAAGCTCAATAAGAAGTATGGCATTTTTGCTGACATTAGAGGTAAGGGCCTCTTAGTAGGTGCTCAATTAGCTGCTCCTTATGATAAAGAGTTATCTTCCTTCCAAAAACTCTGTACTAAGCACAAGCTCTTAGTATTATCGGCAGGTTACGATGTAGTGCGCTTTGCACCACCTCTTATTATTACTAAGAGTGAGATCCGCAAGGCCATGAAACTCTTAGAGTCTGTAATAACTGATTTTCTTAGCTCTCATAAGCTAAATCAAATCACTCAGTCCCAGTCTCCTGCTAGTGAAGATAAGGCTGCCTGCACTTGCCAATGCAATTGCCAAGACAAGGCCACACAAGCTACTGATAGCAAGGCCAAGTCCCCAAAGGCTGAGCAGCTATCAGAGAGCTGTGGCTGCCAGGATCAAGCTGCCTCAAGCGATGACGACTTGGTTGATGAAGAGGGGCTAGCTCTAGCTCAAGAGGTAATTTCCTCTTTTGATTCACTAGAGTCCTTAGCCGATGCTCTGCTCCCACAGCAAGAAGCCAAAGAGGCTAACCAAGCCCCAGAGCAGCAGGTTGTAAAAGTCACTCTTAGTGAGCAGGCCATGAATGACTACATGGAACAGCTCTTAAAGGGCGATGATGCTGCACAACCAGCCTCTCAAGGCCAGCAGGCTCAACAAGGCCATCAGGGCACTTTAGATTTAGCTGATGCTCAAAGCCAAGATGGGGTAGAGAGCAAAAAGAGCGTTAGCTCTAAGGCTAAAAAGACCAAAGCTAAGCGTAGATAAGCTCTGTTGATTAAATTATTGTGGCCCTTATTAGTAAGGCCATCTATATTAGCTGTCTAAGCCACATGCCATAATACATGCATGGCTATGCCAATCAGGATTAACCTTAGCCAATACAGAGCCCTTAAGCTACAGTTAAGCTTCTTTAGCGAAGCTGGGCTGCTTTAGCAAATTATTACCAAGGCCTGGATAGGAATATCTGGGCCTTGTGCATTATGGAAAGTTTGAAAAGGCTATGGCGGCGGGGTCTTAAGCTGTCATAGCCTTGATGGAGATAAAAGTTTATGGGCGCAAGGTGCTAAGCTCTAATGGCTAAGGCCTAAGGGCCAGGCGCTAAGGCCTAAAGATCTGGCGCAAATGGCTTGGCGCTAAGCTGAGTTTTGCGTCTTTGGAGTTCTTTGATGACCTTAGGGTAGATGCTATCGAGCTTGTAGCCAATGGTACTAAGGATGGCAAGGCCAAAGAGTACGGCTGGTACTACAGTAGTGGCCATTAAGATAGCATTTATTGCAGAGTCGCTTTGTATAGCTGCACCATTAATGTAGCCACCCATTTGCATTACTGTTGAGGCTAAGCTGGCACCAATACCAGCAGAGAGCTTTATAACAAAGCTGGCACCTGCATAGGTGGATCAATTGAAAATCTTGTGGGATTAGTTGACAAAAATCGTGCCAATTAGTAAAAATTATTTTTTTCTAAAAAATATTGACATTATGAAATATATATGGTGTCAGAATGTGATTGTGTATGATTTGAATGGTAAAGAGATGTAATGAAATAAGATGAGGGATATGAAAATTAATGTAGAATAAGGAGACCAAATAACTCAAAATCAAAAAACAGGTCTCCTGCTATGAATAATATTAACAATACAGCCCAAGATCAAGCTTTACGTAATAATCTTAATCCTTCTGAATATGACAAATTGCTAGACTTCTGCTTACAAGGTTTGCAGTTAGATAACTGTG
>NZ_JALKIM010000071.1 GCF_023050945.1 Anaerobiospirillum sp. NML120448
TCGACCTTTAACTAAAACTTTAGACAGAATTAATATTAAAATACAGCATAGCTCATATATTACAAAATTAATGTTACCGTGTAACATAAAAAATGTGACTCAAATCAATAGTGATAAAAATCTCGTACTGTATTTTTATTGTTTTGACAGCTTTCTTGGCATCGACCAATATGGCAAAATAGTTGAGTATTGGTGCACAAACATAGTCCTTGAGAGCTAATCTAAAAGGCTAAGCAGTGATTGGCAATAAGATTAGGTGCTTTTGTGCTCATTCATTTTTTCATTAAATAAGTAGGCAACAGGTAGTATTTATGAAGTGGTATCAGGCTCATTTAAGGGTCATGTCGCATTTGTTTGAGTTGGGATTATTCGATGAGGTTAATTCCTGCTATCGCAATTATTGTCTTGAAAGCACTAAAGATGCTTATGAGCAGTTTTTGGGTTTAGTGATCAATGAAGATATTAAACTCTATTGTGAGGCATTGAGTGCTAAAAAGTTAGCTAAAAACGTGCTTACTACTAGCAATATACTATCTTACTACTTTAAGGCAACTGCTTGTTTTGCCATGGTTAAAGCACTGCAAAAGGTCTCTAAGGCTAATTTCAACGATGTTGATCCAGCTGAGGAGATGCCTGAGAAGTATTACCAGGTGCTATTTGAGCCAAATGGAGAGCTTAAAAATGATGTCTTAATGCAAGCTGTTAAGGCACAAACTTTTAACAGTTCACCTACAGAGTTTGTAAGTGCTCTATTAAAGTTTGACATTATCCCATACATCACTGGCAGAAATTTTTATCTGCCTGCGTTGTCTAATGATGATATATTCGTTAGCATCTTCGATAAGAATGAGCGCAATGTCATTTCAAAAAATGAGATTGGGCTATTAAAAGTAGCAGAGGCTAAACAGAAAACTCCAAGAGTTTTAGCAAGCGAGGCTTCAACTGCCAAAAAGGTCAATTATTTTCATATTGATAGCAAGCTAGATTCAGGATTTGGCATGCTAAGAGTTTTTGACCTCTTAGGTATGCATTTATTGTTGGTTGCCCAGCGCCGTAAGTATTTGTTTGATTGCTATCGCAAGGATGATTTGCGCTCTAATTATAAGGCTTTAGAGCAAGTTAAGAGTGATGATATTGTGCGCTTGCACAACAAGGCCGTAGTAGCCTGTGGTGTTTTTGAGGAAGCTCAAAAGGGTCTTATTAACATTCATGGCGTATTTAATGACTTTAATGCCATTGTTAAGGCTTATGTTGGTCGCAATGATGCCTTGTATCAATATCTTTGCTATTTTTGTGATTTGTTTGAAGACTTAGCTCCAAACAATAGTTGTACTAACGAAGAGTCTAGTTGGGCAGTAAGCTTCTACTTTTACAATTTATATGAGCCTTTTAAGCAGTTTTCGCAATTGCAAGCTAGATTATTGAAAAATGTCAATGATTTACTGGCTATTGATGTGAGCCTACTTAAGGGAAGAACTGAGCTACTCTCTTTTGACCAAGAGATAATGAATAATCTTATAGACTTGCTCAAAACAAGTATGTATGACCTTTGTGCTCATTTTGCACCATCATTTAAGAGTGCGCAACTAAGCCATCCACGTGTGGTTAATTTTCAAGACATTGTACATGCTTGTCTTTCTTATGGTCATAGCCTTAATAAAGCAGCTCCAACATTGCCTTATCCTATTAAAGTCAACTCTCCATACACTGTAGATGATTATGGTGATCCAAGCTGGATTGAGTCGGATAATAATAATATCTCTCTAGTCCATGAAAAGCTTGCCTATGAGGTAATTAGTGACCCTAAGCCAATAGAGTTTAGTAGAAAGCTTAATGTCTATTTAGATATGTTTAGCTTTATGTCTATTATGGTAGAGCTCTACAATAATCTGTACTTTAAGACAATGTGTATCGCTTCAAAGGAGTTTAATTCAGACACCAATGTACGATATGCTTTTGATTTAGCTAATTGCAGCATCAATTGGGTAAAGGCTGTATTTCCTAGCTATGAAAAGCTGTTAAAGGATGAGACCTTTGCTCAATTGCTTGAGGCTCATAAGGCTTGCTTTGATAAGTTAGTTTTAATCTTGGATTTACAAGGGGAAACCCATCTTCTTTATGAAGACGGCTATACCTCTAACTTGTTGCGTAAGACTAACAATTACGATCAAGAGTTCGCAGATAGCCTTGAAAGTGGCCATGCTACCAGTGACAAGCCTACTCTAAACAAAGCTGAGCAATTGCTGCTTAATAAGACCAGCATTGGCTTTTTACAAGAATGTCATAAGCTTTGTCAAATTAGCAAAGATTTGGCTAACAAACAGTCTGATTTGGATAATTTCTTAAATGAACAAACAGGCAATTTCATTGCTTTAAAAACTCATTTTTTTAGCAAAATATACAATTTGTACTTATTGCCGATTAGAGCTTTAAGTCAAAACTTAATGCTTAACTTAGCTAATGTCCCTGAGGATTTAAAGCAAAGCGTTGGCTTTGCATCAGACACTGATCCATCCAATAAGGTTAGCAATCTTAGATCTTTGTTTAATAGCTCACCAAATGAGACAATCAACAATTTCTATAAATGTGTTTATGAAACAGTGTTGGCAATGTTGGCCAAAGACATTAATAGCACTTTTAATGCGATCATTCCTTACTTATATCTAGACACTAAACAAGATTTTACTCAATCTTTACCTAGTTTGACTTTGTTGACGGATGAGATCTGTGCTTTTAAAGACGCTAATTATATTATCATGACTGCGTCTAAGCGTTTATTGCAAAGCTACGACTATGATGAAGCCATTCAAAAGCAAATCAGTCAAAACACGCTTTTTGTTAATAGTGCTTTGTGTTTGATGCTTCTTCCTTTCTCTGCTTGCACTCAATATATTATGATTGCGCTAGTAAAGAATTTTGTAAATCAGGTGTTGGCTTTTACCAGAATCAAGCAAGTTGATGAGTACGAGAAGTATTTTAATATTGTCTACAGCTTGGTGCACAAAGTGGCTAAGTTCTGGAGTAATAGTCAAGCTAAATTACAGAATTTATACTCACTTGCGGAGCAAAATAATGCGATGTTGTGTGAACAGTTTGAATACAAGGAGTATTTGACAGAGATCACTGACATGCTGTCTATATCGCAAAACCTATGCTCCAAATATATGTCCTCCAACAAAGGTTTAAAGACCTTTAATAGTGCTTATAATCTTGCAGCTTGGCTTTCACTTTATCAAGATTTGCTAGAGAATGCTCCAAAAGTTCTCCAGTGCATCGATGTAAGGTACTTTAAAAATCTGGGCACAAGCATAAGTTCTGTTCTTCCTTATTTTAATAAGCAAGATTACATTTCTGTAAGTGATTCTTTTCTTGCAAATGCAATGGAGGCAACTGGTGAGCGCTTAACGCAGCCTGAATTGTCAGTGGTTAAGCATTTCTTTGGTGAAGAGATTGCTTCAATAGTAGAAGAAGAAGAGTTGGAGTTTTATGAAGACAATGACGACGATTACCTCATATTCTCTAGATTTTTCGGTGGTGGGCCTCGTGAAAAAGGTCTTACTAAAACCAATATGCGCCTTATTGATTTAGTAAAGGAAAAAATGCATCTGCTCGATGATGATCAGTTGCACCAGCTTTTAAATCTTGAAAGCCAGAAAATTGCAACACAAATTGTTGATTCTTCAACCTCTAGCTCTACAGCCAAGGCAAAAGCTAAGGCCACTACTGCCAAGAGCAAGGCTACCACCACTAATAGCAAAGCTGCATCAGCAGCCAAGAGCAAAGCCCAAAAGGCAGCCACTAAAAAAGAAGCAACAGATGCCAATGTAATTATTGAGCCTCTTGATGCTATTGAGACTGAGGCCAAGCCTAAGGCTCAGACCACTCGTTCTAAGGCCAAAAAGGCCGAAGAAGCTTCTGAGGAAAAAACTAAGGCTAAGAGCACCACTAAAGCCACCGCTACTAAAAGCAGGGCTAAAAAGGTAGCAACCACAAGCTCTAACGAAGCTACTGCGACAGCCGACTCTGCTGAGGTTACAGAGGCCGAGCCAAAGAAAAAGGCCACCGCTACTAAAAGTAGGGCCCAAAAGGTAGCTGCAATGGCCTCAAATGAGGCTAAAGCTGAGGATGCTGCTGAGGTAACTGATGCGGCTAAGGTAGCGGAGGCTGCTCCAAAGAAAAAGGCCTCTACAGCACGTACTACTAGCAAAGCAAGTGCTAGCACCCGTGCTAAAAAGAGCGCTGCTAAGAGCTAAATGACCTTGTAGGTTAATTTTAAAAAGCTTAGATCTTGATAAGGTCTAAGCTTTTTTAATCTCAAGAATTAAAGATACTGCCGACCAAAGGCCATTGTATTGTTTTGTGGTACAGCAGATTTAGTGAGCTCAGAATTAAAGAAAGGTGCTCTTATAGGCAATATTGGGATTGTGATTGGGGTAGGGGCAAGACAAGTTCAATAATTTAGCCCTGATTTGCTCTTACGAAAGGTTCAAAAGTTTGGGTACAACTGTAGCTGTCTTGTGGCTCTTATGATCTTGGATTAAGTTTGTTTAGACAGTAAATGAACTTTATTGGTATATGCCAATATGGCAAAATAGTTGAGTATTGGGGTACAAACATAGTCTTTTAGACTTAATCTAAGTGGCTAAGAAGTAATTAGCAATAAGATTAGGCGCTTTTGTGCTCATTCATTCTTGTAATAATTAAACAGTAGGTAGTCCTTATGAAGTGGTATCAGGCTCATTTAAGAGTCATGTCGCGTTTGTTTGAGTTGGGATTTTTTGATGAGGTTAATTCCTGCTATCGCAAGTTTTGTATCGAAGGCACTCCAAGTGATCGTGAGCTCTTTATGCGTTTAGTGCTAAATGATAATGATATTAAACTTTATTGTGACGTACTAAGTGCCAAAAATTTAGTTAAAAAACACCTACCTTATAGCGATATAGTTGCTTATTACTATCAGGCAATTGCTTGTTTTACTATGGCTAAAGCACTACCAAAGCAATCTGCTAGCAAACTTAATGAAGTTGAAGCTTCTGAGGATATGCCTCTTAGACCTTACAACGCTTTATTTGAGAAAAATGGTGAAATCAAAGATAATGTCCTGATTAATGCTTTTAAAAAGCAGGATTTTACTAGTTCGCCTAAAGTCTTTGTAACTACATTGCTACGTTTCAACTATGATAGGTATATAAGTGGCAAAGACTTATCAGTCATTAGTTTGAACTCTTATGCCTACTACCACTATAGAGAGAGCAACTTAACCAGTAAAGCGGCACATGATGCTATTTCATATTTTAATAGCATTTCATATTGGAACATGGACGCTCGTAAGAGCTTGCAAAACAAAGCTGATAAAAAAGTTTCAACTGTTAAAGTGGGCAACTATTTTTATCTCGATAGTAAGCTTGATTCAGGTTTTGAATTGCTAAAAGTTATTGATCTTTTAGGCATGCATTTATTGCTGGTTGCCCAGCGCCGTAAGTTTTTGTTTGAGCGCTTTAACTGCATTGATTTGCGCTCTAATTATAAAGCTTTAGAGCAAGTTAATAGCGATGATATTGTGCGCTTGCACAACAATGCTCTAGCAGCTTGTCTTGCTTTTGAAGAAACACTTAAGGGGCTAATTAGCAACGCATCTTACTTTAAAGACTGTAATATCCTAGTTAAGGATTATGTTGGTCGTAATGATGCCTTGTATCAATATATTTGCTATTTTGTCCAATTGTTTGAGGACTTAGAGGCGAGTGATTATAGTACTAACTTAGCTAATAGTTGGAAAGTTGAGTACTACTATTTCAATCTCTATGAGCCTTTTAAGCAGTTTTCTCGTTTGCAATCTAAATTATTGAATGTGGTCGATGATTTACTGAGCGCTGATGGCACTCCAGCCAAGTGTCTTAACAATTATTACTCTTATGAGCAAAAGATTGTGAAGGGACTACTAGACTCTATCCCAGCAAGTGTATTGGATATTTGTGCACATTTTGCTCCGACACATGATAATGTCATGCTAAGCCGCCCTAGTGTGGTTCATTTTCAAGACATTGTACATTCTGTCATGTCTTATTCTCAGAGCCTTAATCATACATATCCAACCTTGCCTTATCCTATCAATACAGGCTCTAAGTATGATGTAGAGGATTGCGGTGAGCTCATATGGTTAAAACGTATGAGAAGAGAAAGTGAGAATCAGATTGAAGCTATCAATGAAAAGCTTGCTTATGAAGTAATTAATGATCCTAAGCCAATTGTTTTTAGTCGCAAGCTCAATATCTACTTTGAGATGTTTTGCATAATCTCTGACTTAGTAGAGATCTACAATAATTATTACCTCAGAACCATTTACAACGCTAATGATGAGTTTAATCCAGGTTCGAAATTAAGCTTTGCCTTTGATTTATCTTATTGCGGCGAAGATTTGGTAAACACTATTTATCCTACTTATGAGCTGTTGTTAAAGGATGAGACTTTCATTAAGTTGATTGAGTGTCATCGAGCTTGCTTTGAGCATTTAGTTCTAATCATGGATTTACAAGGTGATATTAACCTTCTCTATGAAGATAACTATATGTCGGACTTGTTGCGCAAGACAAATAACTACGATCAAGAGCTTGCCGATAACCTTGCTCTTAATAAAACTGCAAGTGAAAGTTCTGATACACTTAATCTTAGCAAGGCAGAACAATTACTGCTTAATAAGACTTGTATTAGCTATCTTCAAGATTGCCAAAAGTTTGGTCAACTTAGCAAAGAGTTTGTAGAAAACACATCTGAACTTGATCAGTTTTTAGAGGAAAAATTAGAAAATTTCATCTTCGCCAAAAATCATGCGTTTGGTCTGATACAGAACATATGCTTGTATCCTATTATTGCTTTTAGTCAGTACATAATAGCCAACATGGATAATGTACCTGATGACCTAAAGTTAAACTTAGCAGGAGCTTCAAACAATGTTCAGCTCAATAATGATAGAAGCATTGAGCTAAACCAGAATTTCTATAAATGCGTGTATGAAACATTCCTGGTTTTTTTAGCTAAAAATATGAATCTCTTTATTAATGAGATCATTCCCTACAACAAATTAGCTACTAAAGAAGATTTTGCCAAGTCCTTAAACAGTGTGTGTTTTATTGAAAGTAAGCATAGCTGGTTTAGAAACTCACATTATCTTGTCTTGGTTGCTTACAAGCGTTTAATGCAAAGCTGCAACTATGATACATTTATTAGTAAGCACATACGCTACAACCCTTTGTTAATTAATAGTGCTTTGATGTGGATTATAAGAGAGTACTCCTATTCCTTAAATTTAACTATCTTGCCTATAGTTAAGTACTTTGTAAGGATGGTGTTGTCTTTGACTAGAATGCAGCAGGTCGAAGAGTACCAACCTTATTTGAATATGCTTTACAGCTTAATACAAAAATTAACTAAGTTGTTTTCTACTAATCCTGCCAAAATCGGTAATTTAAATGCATTAGTAGAGCAAGGCAATGTGGTGCTTTACGAACGCTTTGAGTACAAGTCATATCTCTCTGAGGTAGTTGATGTTTTATCTTTGTATGAAGGTCTATGGCGCAAATATAATAGTACCTACAGTGATTTAAATCACATCTATGATGCTTGTCAAGTTTCAGGTTTTCGTACCTTGTATAAGGACTTGTTAGAGGATGCGCCTAGAGTCCTTAAATGTATAGATGTTAATTTTTATAAAAATCTGGGCACGCAGTTGCATAATGCTACGCCTTATTTTAATACTCAAGACTACGTTTCACTTAGTCGAGATTATATTGGCCAGGCCATGAATGCAGGCGGTGATGGCTTATCGCGAATCATATTGTCAGTAGTTAATGAATTTTTTGGTAAAGAAATTGCCTCTATGATTCAAGCAGAAGACAAGAAACATCGTGCTCCATTGTACTACTTTTACTCCTTACTTTGGTCCCGTAATAGGCCTGCTGATAAAGATTTAACTAAACCTGAGATACGCATCATTCGTTTGGTATTGGACAAAATGCGCATTTTGGATGATGAGGAGTTGCATCAGGTTTTAAATCTGGATAGTCAGAAAATTGCGGCTCAAATTGTTGATTCTTCTGTAGCTGTAGCTTCTAGCAAACCAAAAGCCAAGGCCTCCACCAAGATCATGGCTGCTACCACTAAGGGCACAACTCAAAAGGTAGCATCAACAACTGCTCCTAAAGTTAATGCAGATAAGGCAACGAACGATACCAAGGCAGACGATACTGCTAAGGAAACTAAGGTCGAGCCACAGAAAAAGGCCACCAGAGCCAAGAAGGCCTCCACAGCTACAGCTAAGGCAACTGCTGGTAAAGATGCCTCTGCACAGGCCATAGCAGAGGTGGAACTTGAAGCAGATGCTAAGCCTAAGGCCACGGCTAAGAGCACTCGCTCTAAGGCCAAAAAGGCCGAAGAAGCTTCTGAGGAAAAAACTAAGGCTAAGAGCACCACTAAGGCCATCGCTACTAAAAGTAGGGCCAAAAAGGTAGCCACCACAAGCTCTAACGAAGCTACTACAACAGCCAACTCTGCCGAGGTTACTGAGGTCGAGCCAAAGAAAAAGGCCGCTAGACCACGTAATACTAGCAAAGCAAGTGCTAGCACCCGTGCTAAAAAGAGCACTACTAAGTAAGAGCTAAATGACCTTGTAGGTTAATATTCAAAAGCTTAGATCTTGATAAGGTCTAAGCTTTTTTAATCTTTAGGATTAAGGCACTAGCCTGCCAAAGGCCATTGTGTTGTTTTGTGGTAAAGCAGATTTAGTGTGCTAAGTATTCAAGAATGGTGCTCTTATAGGCAACATTGTAATTTGATTGGGGCATGGGCAAGACAGGTTCTATATGTTAGCCTATATTTGCTCTTACGAAAGGTTCAAAAGTTTGGGTACAGCTACAGTTGTCTTGGGGGTCTTATGATCTGTGATTAAGTTTTTGGGACAGTAGATGAACTTTATTGGCATCGACCAATATGGCAAAATAGTTGAGTATTGGAGTACAAACATAGTCCTTGAGAGTTAATCTAAGTGGCGAAGTAGTGCTTGGCAATAAGATTAGGGGCTTTTGTGCTCATTCATTTTTTCATTAAATAAGTAGGCAGTAGGTAGTTTTTATGCGGTGGTATCAAGTTCATTTGAGAGTTTTGTCGCGCTTGTTTGAGTTAGGATTATTTGACGAGGTTAATGCCAGCTATCGCAATTATAGTCTTAACAGAAATACAGTTAATAAAGAGCTGTTTAAGAGTTTAGTAATAACTGATGACATTAAGCTCTATTGCAACGCATTGAGTGAAAACAAATTAGCTAGAAACGCCGTAAATGTCAGCAATATCTTGATTTCTTACTTTAAGACAACAGCTTGTTTCACTATAGTTAAAGCTTTGCAAGATAGTGTAGGTATCTCATTCGATACAATTAAGATTACTGATGAAATACCAGCTAATTGCTATCAGGTATTGTTTACTGAAATGGGAGAGCTCAAAGATGAGGTTCTCATTAATGCTTTTAACCACCAAGGCTTTACCAACTCACCTAAGGACTTGGTAAGTACTTTTTTGAAGTTTGACTATGAGAATTATCTGAGTTTTGAAAATTTTAAAATCGATACAATCACCGATGATTATTTCAAGTTAGCGTGTAAGCTTAACCTCACTAGTGAGGCGGCTCAAGATATTATTACTAACTATGATTACCGTGTTCTAAACAAATTACAAGCTAGAAAGAAAGCTTATCGAATCGCTGAAAAAAATGCGGCAGATACTCAAGGTATCAATTATTTTAATAGCTATAGTAAGCTAGATTCAGGTTTTGGCTTGCTACAAGTTATTGATCTATTAGGCATGCATTTATTGTTGGTTGCCCAGCGCCGTAAGTTTTTGTTTGAGCGCTATAGATGTGATGATTTGCGCTCCAATTATAAGGCTTTAGAGCAGGTTAATAGCGACGATATTGTGCGTTTGCACAACAATGCTGTAGTGGCTTGCAATGATTTTCTTGTGGCCCGCAAAGCTATTATTAGCAAAAAAGGCAACTTGGTTGACTTCAATATCATAGTCAAGGCTTATGTAGGTCGCAATGATGCTTTGTATCAATATATTTGCTATTTTTGTCAATTGTTTACCGATTTAAAGCCTAATTTGCTTTGTACTAACAAAATTTGTACTTGGGATGTGGAATACTACTATTACGACCTGTATGATGCTTTTATGGATCTTTCTCATTTGCAAGCTAAATTATTGGCTAATGTTGATAATTTACTTGGTTTAAATTTGTATTTAGTTAAGTACATAGGAGATCCAATCAAATACGATAGCGAGATTCTTAGCAAAGTAGAATATCGTACTCCTGCAAGTATTTATGAGCTTTGTGCACATTTTGCTCCTTACTTTGACTCAGCAAAGCTATGCCATCCTAGTGTCGTTAATTTTCAAGACATTGTAAATTCAGTAATGTCTTACTCTCAGGGTCTTACTCATGTCAAGCCAACCATGCCTTATCCTATTAAAAAAGGCTCTGAATATGATATAGAGGATAGCGGTGATCCAAGTTGGTTAGAGCGTGAGGAGTGTGACCTCGTCACTATTAATCAACAGTTTGCTTATGAGTTAATTAGCGATCCTAAGCCAATAGTATTTAGTAGAAAGCTTAATATCTACCTAGACATGTTCTGCTTGGCATCAAACTTCGTAGAGCATTACAATCATTTTTACTTTACAACAATTTATGCCAGCATTCAGGAGCTCATGACTAACTCAAAGGCTCGTTTTGCCTTTGATTTGACTTATTCCGACCAAGATGTGGTAACAATGATTTACCCTCTTTATGAGATGTTGTTAAAGGATGAAACTTTCTGTCAACTACTTGAGTGTCATCAAGCTTGCTTTGAGCGTTTAGTTTTAATCATGGATTTACAAGGTGATACTCACCTTCTCTATGAAGATAACTATATGTCTCACTGGTTGCGTCATACTAATAATTACGATCAAGAACTTGCCGATAGCCTTGCTCTTAATAAAAGAGCAAGTGAAAGTTCTGATACACCTAATCTTAGCAAGGCAGAGCAATTGCTGCTTAATAAGACCTGTATTAGCTATCTGCAAGATTGTCAAAAGCTTTGTCAGCTTAGCAAGGCGTTGATAAACAAGACCATAGAGCTTGATGAATTATTAAATGAAACACTAAGCGGTTTTATTTCCAACAAGGCTCAAATATTTGGTCGTTTACAAAACGTTTTTTTGCTTCCTATTAGAGCTTTAACTCAGTATGCAATACTTAACTTAGATAATGTTCCTGAGGAGTTAAAGGCAAACACAATGTTTGCATCACAAAGTGTTCTGACCTCTGAGCGTAGCACTAGTGATGGTTTAGTTGCTATGTCAGATACTGAGGTTAACCAAAAGTTCTATCAATGCTTTTATGAAACTCTTCTGGCCATATCTGCTAAAGATATGAATCTCTTTGGCATAGAGATTATTCCTTATACCAATTTTGCGACTAAAGAAGATTTTGCCAAAGCTTTGAATAAATTTGCTTTGATTCTAAACAATGACTGTAGTCTTAGAAGATCTAATTATATTGTCATGGTTGCTTACAAGCGTTTATTGGAAAGCAACAACTATGACCAAGCTATTATTAGACAGGTTAGCAACAACGCACTTGTTAGCAATGCTGCTTTGAGTTTTCTTCTTGAACCTTATTCCTCTTGCTTAAAATTGCTTCTAATCCCAATCGTCAAGTTTTTTGTCAGGACAGTGATGCAATTTACCAGAATTAAGCAGGTAGAGGAGAGCCATGAATATTTAAATGTTATCTATAATTTGGTTAACAAGTTGGCTAAGTTCTTGGCGGCTAATCCTGCCAAAATCAACAACTTAAAAACATTAGTTGACCAAGGCAATGTGGTGCTTTGTGAGCGCTTTGAGTACCAGTCATACATGTCAGAGATAGTTGACTTGTTGTCATTGTGTGAAAGTCTGTGCCTTAAATATATGGACACCTACGAGGAGTTTAGTATTACATATGATTTTTGTGAAATTTCAGATTTTTTAGCCTTGTATAAGGACTTGTTAGAGGATAGTCCTAAAGTTCTCCAATGCATAGATGTCGATTATTTTAAAAATCTTTTAAATAATCCGTCTACCTCTAATGTTGTTCCTTATTTTAACGATCAAGACTACGTATCCATGAACTCTAATTATTTCTACGATATCATGGAGATATGTGGTGATCGCTTATCAATAGCTCAATTGTATGTAGTAGAGCATTTTTTTGGTAAAGATGTTTCGGCTCTGATTAAAGCAGAGGATGATGCTTTTTACGGCGGGTATTTATTTTTGCATTACTTTACTGCTGCTAGATCTCGTCCTAAAGAGCTTAAAAAAACCAGTGAGCGTATTATTAACTTATTAACAGAAAAATTTCACTTATTGGATGATGTGCAGTTGCATCAGGTTTTAAATATTGAAAGCCAGAAAATTGCAACGCACATTGTTGATTCCTCAAACTCTGCCTCTACAGGCAAACCAAAAGCCAAGGCCTCCACAGCCAAGAGCAAGACTGCTACTGTGAAGAGCAAAGCTACAGAGGCTACCAAGAGCAAAGCTCAAAATGCTGCTACCACAGCTGCAAGTGAAATCGGTGCCGATGTGATTACTGAGGACAAGCCTAAAGCTAAGAGCACTCGCTCTAAGGCCAAAAAGGCCGAAGCAGCCACAGGTGCTGAGGCTGAATCCAAGCCAAAGTCCAAGAGCGCAACTAAGGCTACAGCTACTAAAAGTAGGGCTAAAAAGTTAGCTACTACAAGCCCTAATGAAGCTACTGCAACAGCCGACTCTGTTGAGGTTATAGAGGCCGAGCCAAAGAAAAAGGCCACCCGAGCTAAGAAGGCTTCCACAACTACAGCTACAGCTAAGGCCACTGCTGGTAAAGATGCCTCTGCACAGGCCAGCACAGAGGTAGAACTTGAGGCAGAGGCTAAGGCTAAAAGCACTCGCTCTAAGGCTAAAAAGGCCGAAGAAGCTTCTGAGGAAAAAACTAAGGCTAATAGCACCACAAAGGCCACCGCTACTAAAAGTAGGGCCAAAAAGGTAGCTGCGGTCGCCTCTACTGAGGCTAAAGCTGAGGATGCTGCTGAGGTAGCTGATGCGGCTAAGGTAGCTGAGGCTGCTCCAAAGAAAAAGGCCGCTACAGCACGTACTGCTAGCAAAACAAGTTCTAGCACCCGTGCTAAAAAGAGCGCTGCTAAGAGCTAAATGACCTTGTAGGTTAATATTCAAAAGCTTAGATCTTGATAAGGTCTAAGCTTTTTTGCTCTAAGAGGGCAAGCAGTCAGCTCTTTACAAGGTTAAGTTTTTAGGGCCTTGGTAAGTGTATTTGTGTATTTGCTGCTAAGATGTGCTAATTAGCTAAGTAGTAAAGACAATGCTGCAAAGCTCCAAGGACTTTGAATAGTTTTCTAAGTTAACAAAATCACTTATTGTATACTTTAAGGCACTGTTGATATGGAGACACATATAAGATGGAATACCCTCTTGAATTGCAAATAAGTGTTGTAAGGGATGTTCTCGTAGAGGACATTACAATTTCAGAGGCTGCGGCTAAGAATGAAGTAACAGAGGCATCTGTTAGACAATGGGTACAGGACAAGGATTTAAGTGTATATGCTTATTTGGAGCCTGATGAGGTTCGCACTTTAGTTCAACTTACTCCTCCTGGTGGTTTAAATCCAAGTACTGCTTTTTCTGTATATACTCTTGCCATTAGCCCTAAGATTAGTTCGGCAGATGCATCCGAGCTTTGTCAGCAATTTGGAGTAACCTTAGACGATCTTGTTGCTTATGGCAAAAACATAGAGCAGATTCGAACAATAGCTCTTAGAAACAAGGAGCAAAAAGCAGCTGCTCTAAGAAAAAGAGCAGCTGAATTAGAAAGGCTAAATCAAGAGGCGGCTGAGTTAAAAGCCCAATTGAGCGAAGCAAAGGCTTTGGCAGCTGAGAAAGAGGAGATGATTAACTTCCTCAAAAAATTAAGAGCGGCTATGAAAGTGTAGGCGGCAAGAAATAGTGCATGCATGGACAGAAAGCTTGTTCAAGATTACTGTGATTGAGCCAATTACCATCCAAGGTAATGGAACTTTAATAGGTCTAGTTTGCCTTGCCTAAAAAGGCAGCTAACAATTAAGGTTTTATCAATGGCAAAGATTGGCTCCATTACATGATAGGCTCAAGGAAAAAAACTTGTGGGCTCCCTTAAAACAGGCTCATTAGTGGTTTATATGACAAAGGGAATGAACCGCTAAAATAGCTTGTTCTCATGGATACCATTTTCTAAGTAATGGGGATCCTACAGCATTTGTGCTTGAATCCATTGCCTTGCCTTATACGGCAAAGCAAGGCAAAGCATAGCAAGGCATGGAATAGCATTGCATGGCATTTCAGTGCTGGCATGGCAATACTATAAAGGGTTATAAGCTCTTGGATTAACTGCTATTCTTTGAGCTTGGGTTTTGTTGATACAGGTGGCAAAGTTTAGGTTTTTGGCTAAAAGCATACTCACAAGAAACTAATCGAATCAAGGCTAAGCTTAGTAGTTCTTGGCCATAAGACAGAGTTAGCTTGTGCTAGTAAATTTCTTTAATCAATAAAAAAAACAGGAAGTTTTTATGAAGTGGTTCCAGGCTCATTTGAGAGTCATGTCTCGTTTGTTTGAGTTAGGAGTGTTTGATGAGGTTAATGCCAGCTACCGCCGCATGTGTTGTAGTGATAGCGCAGAAGATCAAGCGCACTTTCTTGAGTTAGTGCTAAACAAAGAGATAAGAGAACATTGCCACCACTTGTTCTATACTCAACCGAATTATAAGCAATGTGATAGGCGGTCTTTTAATGTTGTTTTGCAGTTCCACTATGATGTAGTGGCTGGTTTAACTTTATTCAAAGTAGTTGCTCCATTTGCAAAAAGCAATTTTGTTAAAGCTAATGTAAGTACAACTTTTCCTGTTAGTTTTTACAAAGCACTCTTTGAGCCTTCTGGCAAAATTAAAGATGATGTCCTCATGGCTGCATTTAACAATAAGTCCTATGTTAGATCACCTCATCAATTTGTAGTTGAGTTCTTAGTTTATCGCCGTAATTCGTATCTCTTCGATTCAGATTGCACAATTAAGACACTCAAGCATGATATTAGATATGATCCATTTCTTTTCGCTGAGAATGCCCGCTATAGTGTGGCTAGCTATTATATTAGTGAGGAAGAAAAAGCAGCCAAGTTTGAAAATGCGCAAGGCTATTGTATTGAAGAGCCAACTGACTCACAAAAGATTAATTATTTCCAGATCGATAGTAGGTTTGATTACGGCTTTGGCTTGCTCAAAGTTATTGATCTCTTAGGCATGAATTTGTTGTTGGTAGCACAGCGTCGTCATTATTTGTTTAAGTGCTTAAGAAATGATGATGTGCGCTCTAATTTTAAGGCTTTGATTAAAGTAAGTTGTGAGGAAATTGTGTGTTTGCACAATAATGCAGTGTCTGCTTGCTCAGCTTATGAGAAAGCCCATCAAAGCTTATTAAGCAATCAGATTAGTGAGCATGAGGTCAATGCTGCTGTGAGTTCATATGTAGCACGCACTGATGCTCTGTATCAGTACTTACGCTATTTTTGCCATGCTCTCTATACTTTGAAGCCTTTTTCTGAGGGTACAAACAATAGATACAGCTGGCAAGTAAGCTTTTACTATTTCAACATTTACACGTACTTTGCAGATCTTACGGAGTCGCACGAATATTTGTTGAAAAAGATTGTGAATCTTTTGGGTAGCAAGGATGTAGTAGAGGACTTTAAAGAGCTTCTCTTAGCTGACCAAAAGCAACTTAATGATATGGTAAAAACCATTCCTCATAATATTTATAAAGCTTGTGCTCACTATGCGCCTTTTAATAATCAGGAGCAGATCCATCCACGTGTGGTTGATTTTGAGGAAGTTGTAAACTCTGTCTTGTCTTATAGTCATAATCTGAATGACACAACTATTTGCTTGCCATCTCCTATTAAGGAATTAAGTACCTATGCATTAGAGGATAGTGGCAAAGTTGATTGGCCTGAGCTTAAAGATATAGCTATGTTAATGCCAACAATTAAAGAGCGTTTGGGTATGACTAACAATCAGTTGATCCACCTTCGCTTTGCTAAGAGTGTACTTAGAACTTGTGGCCCAATGGAATTTAATCGCAAACTTAATGTCTATTTAGACATGTTTAGCTTTGCGTCCTTGTTGGTTGAGGCTTTTAACTACACTTATTTAACTGCTATTTTTAACGCTGTAGCCCGTACTGAAAGTGAAAAAAGCCAGCCTATTATTGAAACTGAATTAGAGTTTGATCTAACTGATAGCAATATTAAATGGGTGGAGTGTGTTTTTCCTCATTATCAAATGCTGTTGCAAGATGAGGTTTTTAGAGAATTTATTGAGACTCATCAGGATTGTTTCAAGCACTTAACTCTAATATTAGACCTGCAAGGTCAGAGCAATCTTCTTTATGCAGATGGCTATATGACCTCTCTTTTGCATATTACTGATACTTATGATGAAGAGTTGGCTCAAAGTCTATCTAAAAAGCGTCGTGTTAACAATGAAGCTCCTCTTAATAAAGCAGAGCAGTTGCTACTTAACAAGACCTGCATTAACCTGATACAAGGATGTCACAAGCTTTGTACTCTCGGCAAAGAGCTGTTGACTAGAAAAATGGACCTTTTTGAGGGCTGTGAGGGTTTTTTAGGTAAGTTTATTGCAAATAAAGCACAGGTTTTCAGCTACATACTTACCTTGTGCTCTACTCCTATCTATGCTTTTAGTAATTATATAATCCAAGGCTTAGTGAATGTCCCAGCCGAGCTAATGCCTAATGCTGATCTTGCACCTGGTGATTATCTGGTAAACGAGGCTAACCAAAAGTTCTATAAGGATTTGTATGAAACTTTAATGGTCGTGTTAGCTAATGATGTTAACGAATATGCAAGAATTATTGTGCCTTATGCAAAGTTAACCACTAAAGAAGATTTAGCTAAATCTTTAAGTAGTATTACTTTGATCGAGCCTCGTTTGTTTTATCAGGGACACTATAATTCTGTAATGTTGGCATACGGTCGCTTTTTAGATGATAAGTACGATCAAGCCATGAACCAGCAAATTAGCAAGAATACCTTCTTTGCTAACAGTGCTTTATATTTGCTAATTTCCAAGAATTTCGAGTGTTTACCATCTCTTTTGATCGCAATCAAAAATATGCTTATTAATCATGTATGCCGTATCGATAGAGTGAAACACGTTAAGGAGTTTAGTGAGTACTACAATGTTGTCTACAATATAGTGCATAGACTAAACACTTTATCTGTCAACAATGAAGCTAAGCTGAATATGTTAAGGAGCCTGGCATATCAGGACAATGTGGTACTGTCTGAGAGTTTCGAGTACAAATCGTACCTATCAGAGTTAACTTATGCATTCTCCTTGTTAGCTAATTTGTGCAAACAGTACTCTGACAAAGACTCAGACCTTGAGTCTGTTTATAACAATGGTGAAATTGAAAATTTCTTAGCGCTGTATACAGATCTGTTAAAGGATTCTAATAAAGTCTTAATGCAAATTAACGGCAAGTATTTCAATGAGATTTTCATGAAAGAAAATGTTGTTTGCCCTTACTTCATTAACAAAAAATACCATATTGTTAATGATGAGTACATTGATAATTATTTAAGCAAGGTTTATAGAGGACTATTTACAGTGCAATCTGGGCTAGTTGAGTATTTGTTTGGCAAAGAGGTTTATTACCATACAGACTTGAAAGATTTTGTGTATTCGTTGGATGCTCCTGCTATGCGTTTTACATATATGGGCAACAGAGAACAGCTTACCAAAGTAACTTGCAAGATGGCGGACTTGGTCAAGGAAAAACTGCACTTGATGAGCGATAGTGAGCTTAATAAGCTACTAAATATCGACAGTAAGCTAATCTCAACTCAAATTGTTGATTCATCAACCTCCAATGCCGCTACAAAACCACAAGCTGCTACTGTAGCTAAGAGTAAGGCCTCTACAGTCAAAGCTAAGGCCAAGGCCACAACCACTAAGAGCAAGGCCGCAAAGGCAATAGCCACCAGCGCAACCGAGCCCTGCGCTGATGAAGCAACCAATGCAACCGACGCTACTGATGTTAAGCCCAAGAAAAAGGCTACCAGAGCCAAAAAAGCCACTACAGCTGATGCAACTGCCAGTGTAGCTGCCTCTATAAAGGCAAGTCCTGAGGTTGTGGTAGAAGCCAAGGCTGATGGCGCAGCCAAGAGCACAACTAAGGCCAATGCTGAGGCCAAGGCCAAGGCTAATAGCACCACCAAGGCCACTGCTACTAAAAGTAGGGCTAAAAAGGTAGCTACTGCCACCTCAACTGAGGCTAATGCTGACGCTGCTACTGAGGCTACCAAGGCTACAGGCGCAAAGCCAAAGCAAAAGGCCTCTACAGCACGTACTAATAGCAAAGCAAGCTCTAGCACTCGTGCTAAAAAGAGCACTGATAATAGCTAAATGACCGTGTAGGTTCCAATTCAAAAGCTTAGATCTTGATAAGGTCTAAGCTTTTTGCTTAAATTGCTTTTACTGAATGTTTAATACCAAACAGGCTCTTTCCTTATGTGCTTATGTGATGAGTCTTGATGTTAACTTACCAGTCTTATCTTATATTTGTAGTCGATTCATGTTTTCATTGGATAAGATTGTTGCAACTGGTTAAAGCTAATTGCTGATTCTAAAAATAGCTCTTATCAACTATGGGCAAAAAGCAGCTTCTTTAAGCAAACAAGTGGATAAATTAGAAAAGCTACCTAAATAGATGGCTAAGTTAAAATTACGATTGTGCAAAGCCAATGTCTTGGCTGCCAAGAAAGATGAGATGATTCACCTTTAAAACAATTAAGAGCGGCTATGAAATTGCTGAGGGTAAGAAATAGTGCATGTATGTACAGAAAAGCTGTTCAAGATTAATGTGATTGAGTCAACTACCATCCAAGGCAATGGAGCCTTAATAGTCCTTATTTTAGCTTGCTTAAAAAGCCAGCTAACAATGAAGGGTGTACCAATGGATAAGATTGGCACTAGCTGACAAAGCAAACCATGGCATGGCATGGCACGTCATGGCAGTGCTGGGCATGGCAATACTATAAACCTGAACTCTGCATACTAAAGTAACCTCAAAGTAGATTTGCCTTATATATCGCATTTATCAAAAAATTGTAGAGGTTACCTAACAATAGGTTAACCTCTAGTCTTGTCCCTTGAAAACAAGATATAT
>NZ_JALKIM010000072.1 GCF_023050945.1 Anaerobiospirillum sp. NML120448
ACTTTGGCTCGTTTAAGGTTAATTTGTCGAATGTTCTGCTGCTTAATGTACTTAACACACTTATCAAAATCTATTTTTAGATTCTCATTGCTGTTAATTTTGTCACGTAATTCATTTAAAATTACATCTGGACGTCCTTCTTTGCTAAGTTGGACGTTTGTTTGAGGGGAAATTTTATTTGTCTTCATACCCCTCATTTTAAATTAAATCATGACTATTGTGTACCTATTACTTCTATATGGTTAAGAATAGTATAGTAATATTTATATATGGAAAATCTAAGAGTAGTTTTTCCAAGAATTAGATGAACATTCCACTAGTTGTAGTTAAGATATTCCTAAACCACATTATTAAAGCTTTCCCAATTATAGTTCCAAGTCTTGGGAAAGTTTTACTAAGCTAAAATACCTGCCCTATTTTCCCTCCGAAGATCCTTCTATCATTACCAGTCCTATCTTACCAAGCTAAGACCAATTAGCTCTCTAGTGCCTTCTAACGAAGTTGCCTTAACCAGTGCTTTAACTAGTTTGCTTGTTACTAATTGCCATCTTTATTTGATTTTTTAGCTTTTAGGCCTTTATTGCAGTTGCGATAAATGGCTTATTTAATAGGGATTATGCAGTATCTTGAGATTAGCACAGTGAAAGATCCTGATAAATATCAGCGTTGTAGGTTGCAGCGCTGTATTTGTGTGATAGCAATCACAAGGGACTGTTAATAATTTTGTTAACCATTTAAGAGCAAGCTTATTATGCAAGGACTAATACCTTTATCTGGGCAATTTTCTATCTCTTTGGAGGGACAATGGATATCTTACAACAATGCCAAATATGGCAGAAACAAGGAAGGCATGAGCTTATTGTTAACCTGATTGAGTCTTTACCTGATGAGCAGCGTACTGCTTTGGTAGAATGCGAGTTGGCTAAAGCTTGCATTGACATGGCTCAGATTGATTCTATGCACGCTAAAGATATTTTGTGGCTTAAAAAAGCTGTGGCATTGTTAAAGAAGCACGAAGCTGAGCTTAGTGACACCTTCAAGTGGAACTTCCGTCTAGGCTATGCATACTTCTATCTTGAGCAGCATGATTTAAGCATTAAATATATGCAAAAAGCCCTATTGCTTCATTCTAGCGACCACAATGATGGCTTCACAAAAGAAGATGTGGAGTATTTCCGTTCTAGTAGTGAACAAAAAAATGAAATGCCAATTTCTATTCATTCATTTTTAGATAGAGTCTACCTTGCTTGGGGTGAGTTTAAACAACGTCGTAGCCAAATCGAGGACTTTATTAATAATAATGAGCACGATAAGGCCATTGCTTTACTTGATGATTGCTTTCATGTGCTCTTTGATGAGATTAATTTTGAGCTTAGTATTAAAGGTAAGGTCTATGAGGTAATTTTCCCAACCGAATGCGATCTTGCCACTATCTTGCAGTTAAAAACCTTTATTGCTCATACCCCAAGCAAAGTTAAAAAACATTGGTCATTTATTATTGGCAGACCAGCTGATGCTAACTTAATTATTGATAATGGCGCTGCAACATTAACTAGCCAAGATTTCACTGTTTATAGCTACGACTTGGGCAACTGCCGCTATGACCTTAAGATTATTGCCCCTAAAATTAAAAAGTTTGTAAGCTCAGATGAGCAGGCTCAAAAACTGGCGTTCTACTTTATTTCTAACACTTTAGGTGAGATTAACTATCTAAATCACGTAGCTGGCTTAGAGGTGTTAAACGAGGACGCTAATATTAACGATTTGAGTGGCTACGATCAGAGCTGCTCTATTGATAGCTTTATTGAAAAGCTTAAAGAGCAAGGCTTAAAGCTTAATAATGACGTTAAATCACTTACAGACTCTTGCTTGAAGCACTATCAACAAGTAAGGCTATTTCACGATGAGATTTGCTCTCGCCTTGATATTGACCATGGTAGTAGTTGTCTTTTAGGGTTGCACTATGAATATCTTGCAGGGGATGGCAATTTGTACAATAGCTTCTATCATAATGGAGCTGTTCCAGTGTTTATTTGCTTTGAGCAAACCAACCATCATCAGTCTTCCTCATTGCATATTTCAGATAGCCAGCTAGCACAAATGGTAGCTACTATTCGTAATAAGACCTCAGCATTAGCAACCATTGTAGGCTATGCTGCTGGCTTACATTACGGCTATATCGATTGCATTGCCTGGGACTTGCAAAAATTTATAACCACTGTCGATAATATCTTAGGAAGAGACAACAAAATTAAAAGAGCGGCTTGTCAAGTCTTTTCCCAATCAAACAAATATCTCCAACTAAAGCCTGTAGCCCATACAGTTAATGTTAAGTCTATATGTGGTTTTTCTAGCTTAGATGAACTCAACGGGTTGCTTGAACAGCGCAATTTTACTCAAATTTATAATCAACTTACTAAAGAGCCTGTCGCAAAAAATAATTTTGAGATCGACTGTAGGATTTTAAATACTTGCGTCTATATTGCAGAGTTTTTTTCTAATTACTATTATGAGGTAGAGCAACTTATCAAACCAATCATCAACTATGGCAAAACAATTCTTAATCACTATAAGAAATCTGAATACCACCATCCTGATTGGCTCTATTATTATGGCATTCTCACTTACAACAACGGAGAGCTTGAAGAGGCTGTTAATGCTTTTTCTAAGCTTGTTGCTCAAGCTCCTGATTACCCCCAAGCAAAGTCTATTCTAGAAGCTTATACAATGGACTACAACACTGAGCTAGATATAAAACAGGCAAAGGGTTTTAGCTCAGCTGAGCTTGAAAAATATCATGATTTTAGCGCTATTGTTTTGCTTAAAAAGCCGATTGAAAACGAACAAAAGCTCAATGCGCTTTTTAAGAAACATATGCCAGATTACTACAATCTGTTTAATTCTTTGCCAACTGATGATAATACTAGTAGATTTTTCAATCATGATTTTTGCTATTTAACTGTCGATTATAATGCTTTTAATTTTCCTATTCCTGATTATTACTTTAATGGGAATAAGGACAAGCAAAATATTTTGCGTAATTACAAAACGGCTATATCAATTGACTGTTCTGTTGCAAATAATCGACATGTCGCTGAGACTTCAATATTTTTTAACCACTTTCTTAAGTCGCTTTTTGAGCTTAACGAAGTTGTAGGTATAGTAGTTAATAATGCTCTAAAAACCAAAGATGATTTTATTATCCCTGATAATCTATCTTCTGAAGAGCAGTATCTGAGGGCCGCTAAAAATATAATTAACATCTCAGGCTTTATTGCTGTAGATGATGGTAGCAAGTATATAAGCTCTTATGGATTGCTTGCTTTTGGCTTTCATGAAATGGAAATATGTGTAGAGGATTATCCGATCATAGCAGTAGATACGTTGTACGACTGCTTACACACCCTTGTTCATTTGCTTCTAAGCAAGCAAATTAAATTAATACCAGGCAAAGTTACGCCTTTTGTTAAAGGCCTCACTGTTAGAGCTACCCCATCAAAAAATAATGTGGGTGAAGACTGTTGGCGTATTTCGATTCCAATGTTCAAACAAGTTTGTAAAAAACGCTTGTATAGGCGCAGATAAGCTCAAGTAGCTAACGTCTTTACTCTTACAAAACAGCCTCATTAATGCAATGAGGCTGTTTTTTATTTAAGTCTCCCAATTATGTCTGGTTCTGAGGGAAACTAATTGCTTGATTTAGCTTTGCTCTTTTCAATATTAGGCAAGAAGGCAGCAACTATACCTACCAAAGGAAAGACAGTAGTAGTCTGGAACACAAATCCTATGGATGTTAAGTCTGCTATGTAGCCCAAAACTGCTGAACCTAGACCTCCCAAGCCAAAGGATAAGCCAAAGAAAATACCTGCAATAGTACCTATATTACCTGGCATTAAATCGATGGCATAAACCAATATGGCTGAGAAAGCAGATGAAATTACAATACCAATAATAACGGACAAAATAATAGTGATCTCAAAGGAAACATAAGGTAGAGCAATAGTAAAAGGCGCTGCTCCTAAAATAGAGCCCCAAATTACATACTTACGACCAAAGCGATCTCCAATAGCACCGCCTAATAAGACACCTAAAGAGCAAGAGGCTAAGAATAGAAATAAGCACACTTGAGATTGCTGGACAGAGATGTCAAACTTTTCAATTAAGAAGAAGGTAAAGTAATTGGTCATGCTCACAGAGTACAAGCTCTTGGAGAACAGCAAGATTACCAACAGAGTTAAGGCCCAAATTACTTTGTTTTTGGACAAGCCATGGGCAGGAGCTCTAGATTTTTGATGAGCATTGCTATTTAAATCTTGAAGCTGAACTTTGTACCAAGAACCAATTCTAAAGAGTAATACAAAGCCAATTAAAGCTATGATAGAAAAATAGCTCACCGCAATTTGGCCATGAGGAATCACAATTAAGGCTGCTAGCAGTGGGCCAATAGCAGTACCAGTACTGCCACCTACCTGAAAGATGGATTGTGCAAGCCCCTTACGCTTTCCTGCGGCAATTTGAGTCACACGTGAGGCGTTAGGGTGAAAGATTGAAGAGCCCCAGCCCAAAATACTAACGCCCAGCAAAATAGTCCAGAAGTTGTGCGCTGTCGATAGTATAGCTAAGCCTGCTAAGCTAAAAGCCATACCAGTAGCTAAAGCATAAGGTTTAGGATGCTTGTCGGTATAGCGACCTACCAAGGGCTGCAATATGGATGAGGTTAACTGGAAAACCAGAGTAATAATACCAATTTGAGAGAAAGTTAATCCCAAGTCCTGCTTAATCAAAGGATAGAGAGCAGGAATTACCGATTGCATGGTGTCATTCAATAAGTGAGCAATACTAAGAGTAATTACAATGGGAAAGACCATTGCTCTTACCGCTCCTGGGCTATTAATTTGTTGTGCTTTTTGCATAAGTACTTTTTATCTATTATCAAAGAAGATACTTATTCTTGAATTAACTGCCATAAAAGGCGCAGAATAGCTCTTCATTTTTAATTTCACGGCTTATCTTAAGAGAAGAGATAAGTTGATCTGGTATTTTGGGGGCATATTACTAAATTAGATTTAATGTTGTAAATCTATTTTATTAACTGATATTACCCCCATCATGGCGCTAATGCTTGTCACAAAAGCAAAATTATAATTGAGGCTCAATTTTAGTGCTCAAGCCCTCTATCTTATGCTGTGAATATGATTATGTTGGGTTTGCTGTTTGCTGTTTGAGCAAAGTCTAAGAGCGGGCGCTAAGATACTCTTGTTAGTTGGTGGCTCAATTTTGTTTGTTGATATTTAAGGGCTAAGGGCTGCTGTTTTAGCTTTAGCTTTAGCTTTAGCATTGCTAAAACAAAAAAGCCGTACTGCGGGAGTTGTGAGTACGGCTATAAGACAAGACAAGTTAATAATGGATTTAATCTTACTTAAGAACCCCCATCAGACTAAGGGGGCTAACCTGATGAGGGTGTGATTTGCTTAATTACCTAGGATTGTCAGCTTTTAAGCTCAACTTAAGGATTTAAGAAATTATGGAGCTGGGTAGAAACCAGTTGGCTCTTCTGAGAGGTTGATTAAGATATTCTTGCACTGAGTGTAGTGCTCGAGAACCATCTTATCAGTCTCACGGCCAATACCAGACTGCTTGTAACCACCGAATGGAGAGCCCTCTGGGATTTGGTTGTAAGTGTTAACCCACATACGACCAGTTCTTACAGAACGAGCTACACGAATAGCACGGTTAATATCGGTTGAGAATACTGCACCACCTAAGCCGTAGATAGAATCGTTGGCCATAGCGATAACTTCTTCTTCAGTCTCGAAAGGAATAACAACAGCTACTGGGCCGAAGATCTCCTCTTGAGCAACACGGCACTTGTTGCAGCCCTTTAATAAGGTAGGACGCATAAAGGCACCGTTAGCAAACTCACCCTCTGATAAGCGCTCGCCACCGCAGAGTACTTCAACCTTGTCCTCTTCTACACCAATACGAACATACTCGAGAATATCACGCAATTGCTTCTCGTCTACCTGAGCACCCATTTGAGTACACTCATTCCAAGGCATGCCTACCTTAATAGCATTGAAACGGCGTACTAACTCAGGAACAAACTTATCCCAAATGCTCTTTTGTACAAAGATACGGGAGCCTGCGCAGCATACCTGACCTTGGTTGAAGAGAATACCTAAGGTGGCACCATCTAAGGCCTGCTCTAAACGGCAATCATCAAAAATAATGTTAGCGCTCTTGCCACCTAACTCTAAAGTTGAAGGAATGAGTCGCTTAGCAGCGGCTACAGCTACATCACGACCAATTTCAGTAGAACCAGTGAAGGCTAACTTATCAAATCCTTCGTGCTTTAACATGCAATCGCCAGACTTAGAACCACGACCAGTTACTACGTTAAATACGCCTGCTGGGATAATGTCTTGAACTAACTCAGCTAAACGTAATACTGATAAAGAGGTGGTTGAAGATGGCTTAAATACAGTACAATCACCAGCGGCTAATACTGGAGCTAATTTCCATGCAGCCATTAAGAATGGGAAGTTCCAAGGAACAATCTGACCTACCACACCAAGTGGCTCACGCATGGTGATGGATAGGAAGCTGTTATCAAGAATGTTGGACTCACCAGACTCAGCTAAAATTACACCAGCAAAGTATCTAAAGTGGCTTGCGGCATATGGAACGTCAATAGCCATAGTCTCACGAATTGGCTTACCATTGTCCAAGCTTTCAATCATTGCTAACTCTTCTTTGTTAGCATCAATTACGTCTGCAATCTTATTTAAAATAGCGGCACGCTGTTTTGGAGTGGATTGAGACCAGGTTACAAAAGCAGCGTGGGCAGCCTTAACTGCAGTATCAACATCTTGCTCGGAGGCATCAGCAAATTTTGCTAACAATGAGCCATCAGCTGGGCAACGGGACTCAATGGTAGCACCGTCAGATGCTTCAACCCACTGGCCATTGATGAAGAGCTTGTAGCAATCCTTTAACTTGATATCTTCCTTTTTCATAGTTCACAATCCTTTTCTAACTAACATGTGACGTTGGAAAATAGTTTAGTGAAAAAATGCTGCGTCAAATTACTAATTGATACGCTTTTGCAATCAACATTCACAAAGTAAATTACAGATCACAAGCTGAGCATAAAGATTAATTTTCATGAACTAACGCACAGATTTTTTTAGATATTAGACCGCATAAAGGTTTGTAAGCTCTAAAAGTACCCAAAAATTGACGAAAACTTGGATCCTAGAAAAAATTATCACTTTATAAATATCAAGAATTTCAGGTCAAAAAAGAGCAAGTAGAGCAGATTTTCTTGTTGCCATCACGGTAAATCACACATATATACCCACTAAAAACCTTATATTTATCAGTGTTTTATGTTTTGCAAGTACTATCTTGCTTCTAAGAGCAATATTTGTAAAATTCTCAAATACCAGTTGCAAACAAAAAAATTTTCCTCTCTTTACTTTTACTTTTTTAAGCATTCTACAAAAGTACTTTTTTATAGCACCAAAGCCATCATCATACTGACAAAGCCCTTATTTATCGTAACCGTAGCACAGCCCAGTAGTCCTCACTTTAGACACTACCAGCTCTTACACTCAAGCAAGACCTAATAGCGCTAATCCTATATACTACTTGCACTTCTAACTTCCTACCTACTTACCAGCCATACAGCTAGCAAGATAGCTAACCTATAAGGGTTGGTATTGGCTGGACAATGAGTACGAGTGCGGCTAGCAACTGTTCATATTGCTCAATATGATTGAAGCCTTTTACGAACAAGCTTAGTGACTTGCCAATGCTTAAACCTGAGTTTACTTCTTTCTCCTAATTGACCATCAGTTTTTGCTCTCATATGCAAGACATATTGACCTGTTCACTAACGGTAATGGCAAGGACTAACTATCCAAGAGAGCGACAAAATAGCCTATTTCTAGGAAGTAAGACCATGTTTGGCAACTGCCATATAGCAATAGGAGAGTCATTGGGCAAGCAAGCAAAAGTGAATGGGCTGCGCTTGCTGTTCTTGCTGTTCGTGCTGTACTTGCTGCTTTTGTTGCTGCTGTTGCACTATGTTGTCGTTGTACTCTGTTGTTAGCAGATGGTGATGATGGTGGAGCAGCAGAGGTGGGGCAATTGGGATCCTTTTGCCAAGAGCAGAACTATTGATAGTTGTCGTACCTTGGGTATGGCTTAAGTATTAAGTTGATAAAGTTGATTCATATGCTATTTGTTTGCAAGTAGAGATATTTGTGATTTAGTTCATATTTAGGATCCAAGATGAGTTTGGGGTGCTCTGGTGAAAAATTTGGCAAGTATTACCACAGGTTTGAGAGGCGTTAATTAAAAGATAATTTAGTAGATTTTCTTAAAATTGGATAAAGCTCTTTTATTAGGGATTGGGCGCTTATAGGGTATTGCCAAGTAAAAGTCTTAACTCCCTGTTATACAAGCAAGTTTAAGAGCAATTTATGCAAACTTTTTAGGCAAAGCGTTGGTGCGTATTTTAAAAAAAGTATTTTTGGTTAATTTAGTGTAATGTTGCGAGCTCATTCTTGAACTGGCTCACAGCTTAATAGTCCTTGGCAAAGTGATAAATGCGAGGGCTAAAAATCAGTTGATAAAACGTATCTTTAGGCAAAATCAAATGTAGATCCCGTTTTATTGAGCACAAACACTACTGCCTTAAACTGACCTTACAAGCGTCAATCAAAGTTAAGTAAATAGCGGACTTTTGATTAGTTACAAAAGAGCAATTTTCATCAAGCTAATTTTGTATACTGTGAAAATTTTACCAATTCAGTTGAAAATTTTCCCTTTTTTTACTAGATGATTTTGGAAAAAATAAAACCACACCAACGTTCAAGGTCAGGTGCAAATTTAAAAATCAATTTTAGTTCTTAAGGAGCAAAAACAAGCACACATGGTTTAAAGCTTATTTACCTAAGCTTGGATCCCAGTTAAAACTTAATAACAACAATATGACCACATTGTTTTATTAAAGCTTGTTTTAGCACCAATAGGAACTAACGAGAACCTATCTTAAGTATCAGCTTAACCCATTTGTTAAGACTACTTAAAAGTAATAATAACTAAGTGCAAACTAGATTTTTATTTGAGAACCTTAACCATTTTTTACCAGAACTTGAGCGTTTAACAAATGTTTAACTTGTTTTTATGACCACGAAGCTCGTTAAGCATTAGTAAATGGCAATTTGATACTTTTAAGGCGCGGGTCGTGAGCTTGAAAGTGTCGTTACCAACAAGAAAATCCATTCAACCCAATAAAAACATTATCATGAGAATTGCAAGCTTTATCTAGTTATACCTTGCTCGAGTTTAGTTAGTTGATAATGCTCATTTTGAGCTGAGCGCAGTGGATTTTCGCTCATTATAAGTAGGATTGATCATGGCAAATCGTATTATTCTTAACGCTATTTCTTACCACGGCAAGGGCGCTATTGAGCACATCATTCCAGAGGTTAAGCAACGCTTCTTTAAGAAGGCTTTTATCTGTACTGATCCAGGCTTAGTAGAGCACAAGGTAATCAACAAGATCACTGATTTGCTTGATGAGGCAGAGTTAGCTTACGAAATTTACTCCAACGTAAAGCCTAACCCAACCATCGAAAACGTCCAAACTGGTGTACAGGCCTTTAAGGACTCAGGTGCTGACTACATTATCGCTGTAGGTGGTGGCTCCTCAATGGATACTGCCAAGGCTGTTGGCATTATCGTAGCTAACCCAGAGTTCTCTGATGTAGTTTCCTTAGAAGGCTTAGCTCCAACCCGCAACCCAACTGTACCAATTATTACTGTTCCTACTACTGCTGGTACTGGCTCTGAGGTTACTGCCTACTACGTAATTACCGATGTTGAGCGTGGCCGTAAGTTCGTATGCGTAGACGCAAATGCTATGTCTATTATTGCTGTAGTAGATCCTGACATGATGTCCTCTATGCCACGAGGCTTAACCGCAGCCACAGGTATGGATGCTCTTACCCACGCAATTGAAGGCTTAATTACTAAGTCAGCATGGGATATGTCAGACATGCTACACATCAAAGCCATTGAGCTTATCGCTAAGAGCTTACGTGGTGCTGTAAACAACGAGCCTGAGGGCCGTGAGGGTATGGCTCTTGCTCAATACTTAGCTGGTATGGGCTTCTCTAACGTAGGTTTAGGTTTAGTTCACGGTATGGCTCACCCATTGGGCGCTACCTATGACACTCCACACGGTGTTGCTAACGCCATCATCTTACCTACTGTAATGCGCTACAACGCAGACTACTCAGGTGAAAAGTATCGTGAAATCGCACGTGCCTTTGGTGTACCAGATGTAGAAAAGATGCACCAAGAAGAGTACCGTCGTGTAGCAATCGAGTGTGTAGCTCAGTTATCTAAGGACGTAGGCATTCCACAGAGCTTACATGGCATTGCTAAAGAAGAAGACCTCGATTTCTTAGCCGAGAGTGCCTTCCAAGACGTATGTACCGCTGGCAACCCACGTGAGACCTCTGTATACGAGATCCGTGAGCTCTATAAGTCACTACTTTAAAACAACAAATCGAAGCAAGCTTAAGTTAGCTAAATCTTCTAGGCTCCAACAAGAACTTTAGCACTCAAACTCTAGCTTGCTTAACGGAAACTCCCCCATATTCTAAGCTGCAAGGGCATTACGCTCTTGCAGCTTCTTTTTTCCTCCCTACCTATAAGCAAGAGCTAACGCCTGGGCACAGGTTTGGGCCAGAGCCACGGCTATGGCCATGGCTATAGCCATAGCTATAGCCTGGGCCTGGTTCAGAGCCATAGCTATTGCCAGCTAGAGCAAGATAGAATTAAGCTAAAGAAAGATAGGACTATTTACAGTAAAGAACAGGTAAGGAAAAATAAAGCCAAGGTACACTCTAGGGCTAAAACTGCCTTGATGTGCCTTGGCTTTTTGGAGGGTTACTCTAACTAAAGAGCGCATGTGCGCCCATGCGCAAGGGCGCACAGGCGCATAAGCGCCTGCGCTTGCGCAGGAGCGCAGGGGGCTAGGCCCAAGGTATGGCTTTAGAAATAATGCTCCATAAGCCATTTTGGGCTGAGGTTAAAGGAGTTAGAGTAAAGATACCGTAAGAGGTGGCTTGCTCGTAACGCTGGGCTAACTTAGAGTTGCCCAAGCGCCAGATTGGGTTTGGATTTCTAGAACTTCTGCCTTGTAAAATCCATACCATTTTCGGAGCACGATCCTCATGGGCTACTGCCATCTCTTGTGAGTATTTACGTATTACCTCTTGTAAGTGATTATTTACAATACTGCCATGAGAGGAAAACTTAGCATCAAAAATCAAATAGTTTTCCCTACCTTGACCATCTTCAAACTTTAGAACAAAGTCTGGAGTGTAATAATCACCGCCTTGTTTAAAGGTAGCTGTGGTTCTAAATAGCTTCATGCCATTAAAAAACTCCTCAGAGGAGATAACTGGCTGATAATACAAAGTGGCGGTTATATTATCTTTGTGCATGATAAAGGTATTAGGTAAATTAACCTCATCAGCATACAGACCGTCATTAACCTCGTATTTATAATGGAATACTGAACTACTATCATCTTCCATCACATAGCCATGCTCACTTAAAAGTTTAATAAGGGCAATTAAGCAGTAAAACTCAAACAATCTATCAAGAGTCTGAACTTGCAATAACAACTTATCTTTTTCTAAGTTGAAGTTTCCGTACTCAAACCACTTAATAATCATGGCAAAAACATGAGTATAAGGTTTAATTTCCTGAAAGATCTTAGATTTACGGGGCAGAGCATTTAACGAATGCACACTAACGGTAAATAACGATAAATACTGCCGATACAAGCTCACCATAGATTTAATCGCTTCCCCTAATCTTAAGAGTAAGGAAGAGCGACAATAATCTACATAAACCGAACTACCACTAAGCGCAGGCACGCAGTACTCATCAGGCAAGCTATTTCTTGACAGTTGTAGCTTTTGCTCTTGTTCACTTACTTGATTTTCAAACTCGCTAAAAGTTAATTGAGCATGATTCAACACTGTGAACAGAAAGCCAACCACTATCTGATTTTCGTAAATATCATAACTTTTACTATTTACTTGAGAGTGAATTTTAAGCGGTAAATAGTATTTGTTATTGTATTTAAAGCCACCTGAAGGTACTTGTGATAATTGATCTGCATTTTGCATTAACCAATTAAAGCTTTGCTCATCAATAGACTTTACATTGTTATAAGGAACTAGTACGCCCTTCTTTTGTAAACTATGTTTACCCATAGATCTAAAATATGGGAAATTACTATGATAGCAACGGCTTATTTCCTCCAAAAGCTCAATATAAGAGCTCATAGAGCGATAAGCATAATTATCTAAATTACTCTCCAATAAATTACGCTTACCTTCACTGACATTACTTTCAAAGAGCCATTTAGAAATTTGATAATCATCAAATTCACTAAGCTCCTTAATCATATAGCCAATATTTTCGGTGTCAGTTTTGTTTTTGCTTATGCAAATTAAAAATCTGCTATAAAACTCAAAAGAGCTATTATCTGATAGTTCTATTACTAAAGATAAAACTACAGAATCAAACAAAAGCAAAAAAGGCTGACCGTTTAACGACCCTCTGCTATTAGGGGATGGAGAAAAAACCAGTACTCCTTTAAAAAATGGGCTGCCATTATCAATGGAGATATCACCTAAATAACCTCCATTCACATAAACACTAGCCTTCTCAACTAAGTGAGTAGGACAGTCTTTAATTTGGGCATTAATGTTATACCAGCCATCTTCTAATACTTTAGGACACTTAGTTAAATCAAGTTCATTAAGCTTAGGTGCACAGGTAGATAAATCTAAAGTCATAGGAGAGGTTAAAAACCTCATACTTTGAGCTATCTGACCAGTAGAGCTCTCAAAACTATTCTCTCCACCAATATAGTTATTTCGCTCAGACATATTTCCATTAGCTGAGCGAGAGACAATATTGGGAGCTGTCTTAATCGTTAGACTGGCCTCATCAAGAGTTAATCGTTCCACACTCTACTCCCCTAGCGGGCAAAGAACTGATAGAAACCCATATTGTTTTTAGCATTTCTTTGCATGCGCATTAAGTGTTTAGCACTAATTGGCATGGACTGTTCTGTGCACTCTTTGGCTAAAGCATCAATCAAGGCTTGGTAGTTTTCACCTGAACCATTAATGCTTGGTAAAATCTTTTGGCATAGAGCATAATCAAGCGGAGCTAAGCTGCTCTCTTTACCTTTAAGATCCATACAGCGACAAGCTACCTTACAATAATTGTGCACCATCTTTAAATTACGAGGAGTAATAGGCATAGCTCCCTTATGGGCGAAAATGTCTTTAATGATCTCCCATTTAGCAGCTACTGCCTCGCTTATAGTATCGCTATCCTTAGGGCCAAAGGCATGGGTCAATGAACCGTAAGGGATCATATTTTCCACATTAAGCACTAATTCATCATCATCGTAAATTTGATCACTAGTATCAGGCTCTAAATAAATTACCCAGCTACGATCCAAGTAACGAGGAGAAAGCTCTTCTGTGGTATGGTCAAAGTTTACTGTAGCTAAGAAACGTAAATGTTGTGGTAAATGGAATACTCTATTGCCGCCTATAGAAATTTCTCTTTGTGAAGAGGAGCTTAAATCGCAGTTTTTCAAGAAAATGGCCCAGTAGTGTTCGATTGGACTTAAATTAGCCTCATCGAGCAGCACAATGTAAGGTGCAACCTCCATTTCATCATAAGGAGCATTCTTGCTACCACATTCTTCTGACATGCACTCAAAAGCATTAAAGGCCTCAACATTGCTCTTTTCCATACTATTGGTTAATGGATTGTAATAACCAATAAAGTCCTTGTGAGAAGTCCATCCTCTTTCTACGGCAATCTCAACAAAACGGCGTGAGCTATCACTACGAGCCAAGCCTAAAGCTTTAGCTAGTAAAATACATAATGAGGTTTTACCTGTACCAGGTTCACCAGCTAAGGTGGTAATAAAGCCCTGATTTAAACAAATGAGATAGTTAGCAATATCATTGTAAGAAACATCTCGATGAGCCTTGTTCTTAATAACATCCAATACTCGTTGGATAATCTCTTTACCAGACAAGCTCTTTTCCAGTAAGGCATGATTAAAGGTAGCACTCTTTTTATGAGACTTAGCTTGGCTGCCATGACTCTCTAAACTAGTGTTATTAGCCTCTACAGCCTGGCCTGCATTGGCTAATTGGCCGACCTGGCCAATTTGGCCAGCAGCTGCTAAGTTTGCGCCACCTACTAGGCCACCTATGCTACGGACAATTCTGTCATATAGTTGATTGTCAATAATCTTGGCAGCAATATTGGCTCTATCTTGAAACTCAGAGATCTTAGATTCAAAGCTGGACTCAATAATGGCATTATCTTTTTGCTTTTGTGCAATTTGATGCTCAAGATCACCCACTTCTTTCTTGAGTACGCCAACTGATTGATTTAAATCTAGTTGTTCTTGCTTGAGTTCCTCAACATTACAATACAGCTCATCCTTATCTTTAAGCTGCTTGTTTTCTTGCTCTAAAAGCTCGTTTTTCTCAGTAAGCTCAGCAATCTTTAAGAAGTCTAAACTTATAGAATCGACCTTCTCTAAAACAGAGTTTTCAAATTCCTTGGTAAATTCTTTACTAGGAGTGCCAATAACGCTATCAGTTGCATTAGCTGATGAATCTTGATAACTATCAAGACCGTCTAACAAATTGCCAGAAGAATTTGAACCATGAGAGAGCTTTTCACGGCTAAATAAATTGTTTAGCTGATCTTTTAAAGATTTAGGCTTTACGACATCTTTTGACTTATCGAGCTCATTTAAATCATCATAGACAGTGACACCAGCTTCCTTGGCAAAGAGGCTACTAAAGCTTTCTTGCTCGTCTACTACTTTAGTTGCAAGCTTTTTTACTTGCTCATATTTATGATTAGCCTCGTCAACTTTTTCTTGTTCAAGAGAAAGTAACTGCCTCATGCCACTTTCTAAGCTTGGATCGTTAAAAATAGCGGCTAAGTTGTTCTTAAATATAAGTTGATTTACTGTAGCCTGCTTAGCTAAGCTCTTGAGTTTATCTAAACGAGAAATAGTGATGTTATTAATTTCTTGAGTATTGCCAATCTTAGAAATTAATGCACGTACTTTCTCAAGTAGATCTTCGTCATAACCATACTCAGACCTCATTAAATCTACAAATATATCAATAATAACTTGGTCTGATACCCAGTCATAGGTATGTGATTTTTTTTCTGGAGATACAATTCTATCTTTTGGTACTAAAACAGCACAAGATCTGCTGGATTGATCTTTAACATCAATGATATTGTCATCAATCTCAAATTCTGAGTACTCTCCAACTAAATAGTCATTGGTCTCTAATGCTGACAATAACAAATCTTTACCATTACTGTCCCTTTTAAAGTCAAATGGGCCATATATTTTGTAATTATCTTGAACTAAGATCTGATTGGTATAAATGAAGTCACTAACGTCCTTTAGTCTACGTGTTTTATCAATGACACTAAAAGGCTGATAAGAACTAAGAATCTGATATAAACCAAGTCCTTTAAATTCCTCAATCCAAATTTCAGATCTTGCCTTACCAAACTCAGGATTAAATCTAAAAGCATAAAGATTGCTACCACGAATATTGGTAGTAGGTTCACCATTAATTCTAATGGTAACTACATCACCATAACCCTCTAAAATTTTCTGGACAGTAAAGCCACCATATAAACGAGCCTCAAAACAGCCTCTAGTAGGGAAGTCATCCGAGTCAATACGCTCCAAACCATCTTTGGTTACTAAGAAGTTTGGATAAACGTAGATTAATGAATTTTCTTCATAACCAAAGTTTCGATTAAAGCTAATGGTGGCAATTATGTCTTTGCCCTGATATTTACTTAAGCTCATTAATCATCTCCAAATAAAATTGCCCAATATTAAATATACATATTTTTGATATTGGACAGTTGGCAAATAATTACCCAACAGCCTATTGGTAACATTTGTAATTGCAATTACGTAGCTACCAATAGCCTGAAAGGCTAATAAGAAGTTGCACTTTCCTTTGCCCAGAAAACTTTATCTTTTTTTGATAAAAGACCTTCCTGAACACTGCATACTAAAGTAACCTATAAACAACAAATTTTAGTAAAAGACCATATATATCTTGTTTTCATGTAACAAGACTAGATGTTAACCTATTGTTAGTGAACCTATAAGATTTGTTGACCAATATTATATATAAGGCAAATCTATTTCGAGGTTACTTTAGTATGTAGAGTTCAGGACCTTGGGCTTAAAAAATGATAAAAACCACTTACCAATGTCAGTTGTTAACTAGAACTCAAATAACTATATATTTAATCAACAAATTTCGCACTACTTTAGCCATAAATTTTTGAAATTTTCCCTCCAGCTAACAGGCTACTTGATAAAAACGCCCATAAAAGTCAGCAACCCAGCCTAACTTTGAAATATCAACCAAACCAAATTTGCCTAAAAGTTATCCAGCCTGTTACCAAAATAACCTACCACTCAATATGAGTTGATACTGTTCTTTCAACCAGCCGCATAGCTAAGCAATTTAGGTTCTATTTGATAAATCTTGTGCTTTTAATAAGGCTGTGCTTATTTTTAAGATTCCCGTTCTTATGAACTTTATCAAAATTTTTATTAATTTAATTAATTAATTACTTGCTAAAAATTGTTTTTGTTGTATCATGTACTGCCATACTAGTCTATCTAGAATCTTTAAAAATTTTCGATTTATTTGCTATTGCCAAGAACATGCCTAGTTTTACTATGCTGAAAAAATGAATATTGGGAGACGTTCATTTTATGTTGTTTAAAGCTTTTTCTAAGGCTCTACTAACCTATTGTAGTATTGTTGGTCTACTATGTTTTAATCCAGCTCAAGCTCAAACTCAAAAACTACCTCTTGAGGGCTATGTCCTTGATGTGGGCTTATCCCCAATTCCTCCTTTTGTAATGATCAATGGTCAATTTACTGATGTATCAGGCATTGATGTTGATATTATTAGAGAGCTACAGCGTCGTACTGGCTTTACTCTAAACCATAATCGCTTTCACATGATGAGCTTAGTTGACTTGATCGACAGCGGCAAACAAGGCGCTTTAGATATTTGCGCCTCAGGCCTTGTTGTTAACAAATCATATAGTCAGCACTTTACTGTTTCTCCAACTACCTATCGTTCTAAGTATGTGGTGGTAGTTCCATCTAACTCTACTATTACTAATCGTGACGATTTAGTAGGCAAAACTTTAGTAGCTGAAGACGGTACTAACCCAATAGCTTTACTACCTCAAAACATTGCCTCTCAAGTCAATGTCATTAACCAACATACAACGTTTATGACCTTTTATTCCGTTGCTGCTGGAGAGGCTGATGCCATGTTAGCAGAAGAGCCTATGGCAACTGATGTTGTTGACGATTGGGCCAAGGGCAAGCTTAAAGTTGCTTACACCATTAAAAACTCAGATCGTAATATTGCTATGTTGTTTAAAAAAGGCACTTATGAGACCAAGATTCTCTACGAGACCTTTGAACAAATGCTCTCTGACGGCACCATCGAAAACATCATTCATAAGTATGCTCCAGATTATGATTTCCCAGAGGATCTCAAGTCCCAAAGCAGTCAATTAGCCAACAACGCCGCTTTATAAATATTATTCCTTAAATATACAGGCTTTTACAATTTGAGCCTGTACACCTAACCTACAACAACTAACAAAACATCAAAAGTCCTGTTTGGTTTGACCATCAGGACTTTTTTGTCATCAATCCTACCGCCACCACTTCCCCTCTAAACTAAGCCAAAAGCCCTTTACCACTCACCACAACAACGCAGCTAGAACAGCTCAGCACAATGCAGTACAGTGAAGTGCAGCGCTACAAATATAGCCAAAGCAGCGAGCAAAGAGAAAACATCAAACGCAGTGAATACATTACTGTGTAGTGCGGCGCAGTGCAATGCAGGGCAGGGCAGGGCAGGGCATAGTAGTGCTACGAGGGCTTAGGAGCTGATCGTATGATTTAAAGAATAGCAGCTTGGAGCTAGGAGAAGAGATTGGTTGGTAGATGAGATATGGGCTATTAGCTTGCTTGTATGACATTTAAGGTTACACACTTTATTTAGATTTTGGCTTATTTATAGCTTTTCATCTGATGCAGCAAGTATGGGTATGACACAGATTAAAATGTGATATTTGTCACATTAGCTTGATGGGTGTATGATGAACTCATATCTAGATATACATGCTTATTTATTCATTTATGCCTAGTGGATACACACTGACAACACATTTTCCACTCTAGGCCCTACTAAATACCTATATCCCATCTTTTCTAAAATGATGTGCGATATAGGTATAAGAGTATTCTTTGTATGCTGCTAAAAAATGTTGGCAAGTCGTTACAAAAAGTTAGGTGCCAAGCCACTAGGCTTGCCTAGTGGTATAGCGCCATGGGGTTGCAAATTTATTTTAAATTCATAGGGGTTTCATATACTTGTTTAAGGTTATATGATATCTATAAGTTCGTTATTGCGAAATTAGGTGTTTGTGAAAAGTATTAGTTAGGAGAACAATATGAGTAGTAAATATCATAGTGCTTCCCATGCTAAATACTTGATTCAGTATCATATTATTTGGTGTCCTAAGTTTAGATTTTCAGTTTTAACTGGTGATATAGAGACCAAGCTCAAAGAAATTTTGCAAAATATATGTGTTAGGTATAGGTATAGCATTAAAGCTCTAGAAGTTATGCCTGATCATATTCATCTTTTTATAGATTGTCCTCAAACTGTCGCCCCGTGTGAAATTGTTAGAA
>NZ_JALKIM010000073.1 GCF_023050945.1 Anaerobiospirillum sp. NML120448
GTTCAAAAGCGGGTATCAAAAAGAAACCTGATAAATAAGGCGTTTTAGTCGCCTACTTAAAAATAAGTCTGTACCAGGCAGTACGTATAATTATTTCTCAATCCCCCTGGGGCTCTATTTGAACCAAATAAATCTATACCTTACATCAACTTTCCACTTAAGTTATTACCATAGGGAAAGGATATGTTTAGTAAGTATTATACTCTCTCTTATTTGTATTTAGTACTAACAAAAAAATATATTAAGTGCGATTTATTTCTAAGAATTAACTTAAATGTGTATTTTCATTGTGTCTTTAATCTAAAGCATCATTTGTCTTAGTAACAATACATCGTAGAAAGGTATTTACAACGAAGTGCTTTTAGATCTGGAAATAAAAATGAAGGAGCTTGCTGATAGATGGAGGATATCTATCTTGGAATTTAATGGAGAGCAGGATCATGTTTATTTGCTTGTTGACATGAATCCTTCGATACTGCAAAGTAAATTTATCAAAAACCTCAAAACCATTAGCTCAAAACACATAAGAAAACACTAATCTGCTTATTTAAGTCAATTTTATTTGGGAACAAATGCTATGTGGTCAAGAGCTTACTGCCTAATTTCAGTTGGAGGTGCTCCTCTATCTGTTTTGAGAGAATCTATAGAAAATCAAGATCGACCGCTATAATGTTATTAAGATGTAGGCTTACATCTCCACCTAAACTCTTCGAGTTATAGGTGGAGAATTACGCCTATTTGTTAAAGTTAGATAATTTGTTTGTTAGAATTTAGCTATTTATTATTTCTTATTTAAGCCAAAGCACGCACTAAATAAGCCTTTGTTAGCAAAAGGTTTGGCTTGTTTAATCGCATTTATGCTAAGCAAAAGGACAAAATAATGCCTAAAATTTTATGGATGTCTCCATATAGTTTGCATGATATTTCCTCTGGAGCATCAATTCATTGTAAAACCGTACTTGAGTGCTTGGCTAAGCGCGGTTTTGAGGTTTGGTCTTGCTCTTCTTTTATTTTCGACTCTCCTGCTGGAGCCAACGTATTTAATAATTTGAAGGACAAGATTGATAGCTCTAAAAAGTCTGTTTTTGAGATCGACGATGCTGGTATTCACTACATTTATACCCGCAGTAGCTCTAATTTTGAACAAGAACAAAACCTCAATGATCAAGAGTTGCTGTTTAAAGTATATTGTAGTGTGCTCGATAACTTTAAGCCTGATTTTGTGATGGGCTTTGGCACAGGCATGATTTCTATGACTAGTTTTGCTGAGGCGCAAAGACGAGGCATAGTAACCATTTATCCTGTTTTAAATGGCAATCATGGCAATTATGCCTTCCCTAATACCGATCTTATCTTAACTGACTCCCATGCTTCGGCTAACCTCTATTTCCGCCGCGACCAAATTCGTATGATCCCAACTGGTCAGTTGTTTGATCCTGTTTACTGCATATCTAATAAGCGTAAGCCTAAATATATTACTTTTATCAATCCAAGCTTTGAAAAAGGTTTAAGTATCTTTGCTAAGTTAGCTCAATACTGCCAAAAAGCTCACCCTGATTTAAGATTTTTAGTAGTTAATAGTCATGGCAACTTTGCCGAAAACATTCAATATTTACATACCAAAGGCAATAAGGATGACCATCCTTTAAAACCTCAAGACTTTGATAATGTTGATATGACTCCTGCTACTAACAATATGAAGCCTATCTATACTGTTAGTAAAGTACTAGTAACTCCTTCATTATGGTGGGAATCTTGGGGTAGAGTTGCCTCTGAGGCCGTACTTAATAATATCCCTGTTTTAGGCTCTACCTCAGGCGGCCTAAAAGAGGCTACCTTTGGAGCTGGTATTCATCTTGATGCACCTGAGCATTGCATTAAAGATAATTTATCTTTACCAGATGATGAAGAGATCAAGCCATGGGCCCAAGCCTTAGAGCGTTTAGTAAATGAGGACTGGGAGCAGCAGCTCAAGCATGCCCAAGATAACTTATCAATAGATAAAAATATTGATAGGCTCATAGCGATCTTACGCCCTTATTACGAGCGTCGTTATCGCGATCATGTTAAGTTTAACCACCACTAATTTATCTTTTAGCTCTTTTTATGCGCACTAGAAAAGAGCTGTTAAGCTAAAACTAATACAAGCTTATGTGGAGAACATAATGCCCAAAATTTTATGGTTGTCACCTGTCAGCTTACACGACATTACCTCAGGTGCAGCCTTGCATTGTCGCTGCATGTTAGATGCTTTAAGTAAATGCGGCTTTGAAATTATTGCTTTAACTAGCTTTGCTTTTGAGCATGAGCGTGCCCGTAAAGTAGTATTTAGCAATATTGATCAACTCTTTGAGCAAAATCCTAATAAAAAGATTTTTGAGCTTACTGAGCGAAAAGTGCGCTATTTATATGTACGCTCTACCGCTATTTTACAAAGTGAGCGTAAACTACAAGAGCAAAATGAATTTTTTGAGAGCTTTTTAGAGATTCTCAATAGATTTAAGCCTGACTTGGTCATGGGTTTTGGTAAAAGCGCTGATTGCGTTAATTGCTTTGCAGAAGCTAAAAGGCAGGGCATCAAAACTGTCTATTGGTTGCTTAGCAATTTAGAGCACCAATACTCCTTCCCTAACTGTGATTTAATTTTATCTGACTCCTATTTCACAGCTAAGGAGTATGCCCATATTGACCATATCAATGTTATCCCTATTGGTGCCTTTATAGAAAAAGCTCAAGTGCTAGCACAACATAAGGATCCTCTCTTTGTTACTTTAATTAATCCTGACTTTAAAAAGGGATTAGCTATTTTTTCAAAGCTTGCTCATTACTGTAGTAAGGCTCGCCCTGAGCTAAAGTTTTTAGTAATCAATTCACAATTTAACTTTGTTGAACAAATTACTAAACTTCATGACAAAGGGGATATTAATAGTCATCCTTATAGGGCTAAAGATTTTGCTAATGTGCTAATGGCCGATGCTACCTTTGATATGCGTTTAGTTTATGAAAAGACTAAAGTACTATCATTACCTTTATTGCGCTATGAATCATGGTGCCGTGTTGGTAGTGAGGCCTTATTAAACAATATTCCTATTTTAGCTAGTAATGTAGGAGCTCTTAGCGAGGTTATAGGCCAAGGAGGTATTTTGTTAGACCCTCCTGAGCATTGCCTTAAAGATCCTTTAAGCATTCCAAGTGATGAGGAAATTAAGCCTTGGTTTGATGCTTTAGAGCAACTACTTAATAACAATTGGGAAGAAAATACACAAAAAGCTATTGCTTCTATCAATAAAGACGTTTTAACTGCTAATTTAGTTAAGTTACTACTTCCTTTGTGTGATAGCTTCGATCGCTATCGTACAAATTATTAAGGCTTAATTACCAGCTAAAGCTAGATTTTTACTATCTGGGATGTTTCTATGCCTAAAATTCTTTGGTTATCACCATACAGCTTGCATGACACCTCCTCAGGAGCTTCCATCCAAGCCAAAGATATGCTCGAATCCTTAGTTAAAAAAGGATGTGAGGTTTGGTCTTGTTCTTCTTTTGTCTTTGATAATGTCTCAGGCACAGTGGTGTTTGGTAATTTAGAGCAAAAGCTACAAGAAGATAAGCACAATACCTTTATACTTGATGACAATGGTATTCACTATATTTATACCCGTTGCCATAGCCGCTCTGAAATGGAATTTACTCTAGCAGAGGGCCAATTACTCTATGAAACTTTCTTAGATGTTTTAGATGAGTTCAAGCCAGATGTGATCTTTGGTTATTGCCCAGCTATGACTCCACTAGCATGCAATATTGAAGCTCGTCGCCGTGGCATTAAAACAGTTTACTTATTAGTAAATGGCAACCATAGTAATTTCTCTTTCTCTCACTATGATTTGGTAGTTACAGACTCCCAGGCCACAGCCGATCTTTATGCTAAGCGTGATCATATCAATGTTGCTACTACAGGCATCTTTATCAATCATGATCGTGTCATTAGCCCAGAAAAAGATCCTAAATATGTCACCTTTGTAAACCCAGTGGGCGCTAAAGGACTAGCAATCTTTGCTAAATTAGCCAAGGTCTGTCAAACCCAAATGCCTGATCTGCGTTTCTTAGTGATTAACAGCCGTGGTAACTTTGCCCATACTGTTACTATGCTTCATAACAAGGACAATAAAGACACCCATCCTTTTAGCGCCAATGATTTCCCTAATGTCGACATGACAGGCAATCAAAAGGATATGAGAGCCGTCTTTAAAGTTACAAAAGCTCTCTTGGCTCCTTCCTTATGGTATGAGTCTTGGGGACGTGTCACTACTGAGGCTGTACTTAATGAAATTCCTGTCGTTTGTTCTAATTCAGGCGGCCTTCCTGAGGCCATGGCAGGTTGTGGTGAAGTTTTAGAGGCACCAGAGCACTGTAGAGAAGATCACTGGTCTATACCTACTGATGAAGAGATTCAACCTTGGATTGATGCTTTAAAGAAAGTTATGGAAACTGACTATAGCGAGCAATTTGCTAAAGCTAAAATCCAACACTCTAATGAGCGCTCTACTGAGCGTACCTTGGATGCTTTTATGCCATTATTTAACAGCAAAGCATCTGATAATCCACTTTTTTATCGTCAATAGACAACAGGCATTGTTTAGTTAAAATTGCCCGTTAAGTCATGCTTTTTTGCAGGAAAAAATAATATGCCTAAATTACTTTGGGTTAGCCCTTTAAGCGTTCACGATACGTCAAATAACTCTGCAACTCAAATGCGTAACATGCTGTTGTCTCTTAAGGCTCGTGACGTTGAGATTGTTGGTCTAAGTGCTTTAAACTTTCTCCATGAAAGCGGCACTTCCATGTTTACTGATTTAGACGAAAAGCTCAAAGGTGAAGATATTTCCTTCAACCTTAAGGATAACAATATTACTTTTATCTACATTCGTACTAAATCAAGAAAGCTAGGAGACATGATCTCCCAAGAGCAGCGTAACTTCTATGCTAAGTTTTGCGCTATTATCAATGCCTTCCGTCCTGATGTAGTAATGGGCACAGGCAGTGATATGCTCTCTATGGTGTGCTTTGATGAGGCCCATCGTCGTGGCATTCCTACTGTCTATACCCTCTTAGATGGCACTCCTGAGCGCTTTAATTTCCCTAACATTGATGTAGTAATTACTGATAGCAATGCTACCTCTCATCTCTATGCTACCAACCGTAAAATCAACTCAGTAGTGGTTGGTTCCTTTATTCCTGTAGTTGCCCATACTGATAGCGAAGCTAAGGTAGAGCGCAAGCGTATTACCATGGTTAACCCAAGTATTAACAAGGGTCTAGGTATTTTCTTACGCTTAGCTCAACTACAAGGCAAAGAGCTTAAGAATACCAAGTTTACTGTGTGTGAAACTTATGAAGGACAGTTTTTAGAGCAAGCTGCCTTAATTCATGAGGCCAACTCAGATAAAGCCGCTTTTGATGACAAGTTCTTAAAGTCTATTGAAGTGCTTCCACCTAATAGCAATCTTAGTGAGGTTTTAAAAGAAAGTAAGGCTTTATTAGTGCCTTCTTTATCTTTTGAAAGCACTGTTAATATTGCTCGTGAGGCTATCGCCCATGGCACTCCAGTATTAGGCACCAACCAAACAGGTATTGCCGAATCTATTGGTGATGCAGGTGTCTTAGTAGAGATCCCTCCAGCACTACTTGCAAACCCTAACGAAGTTATTTCTGTTGAAAACATGACTAACTTTGTTAAAGGTCTTGATCTCGTATTAAATAACGACTTTACTGAGCGCTGCGTCAATGTAACTAAGCGCCATGACATCAACTTCTCAGCTAATCGCTTAGCCACTATCTTAAAGCCATTGTTTGACAAGAGAGCAGGCAATAACCCTCAATTGTTGCGCAATGGTAGCTTAATCTAAAGAGTAAAAAACTCTTATTAACAATACCCTAAAGGCTGATGTCAGAAGCTTGAGCTTTTAGGGTATTTTTTGCAGCCCAAATAGCTATATTATAAAATTTATGATATTTATCTGATTTTCATTCAAATACTAGATATGAATTTTGGAAAATTTCTACTTAACAATATGTTTTATACAAAAAACGGCTCAAAACTTCCTGTTTTTGCAAAAAATTTGCAACAAATTTAGAATTTAGTGACCTATATCACACTTATCACGATTCTTTTTCTATAAAATCCCTGCAAATTTTTTAGATAGATACACAAAGCTAGATAACACAATTAAGCTGCAAAACGGCTATTGTTTGCTAAAAGTACCTAAAAAATTTTGAAAATTAGCACTCACTTTTTCTGAGACGCACGTCTGTTTACTCTCGCCCGCCCCACTAAAACAGTGCTTATTCATCTTAAGTTGCTATGTCTGCTGCAACAACTTAAGGTCAATAATATTGGGCTAATTGCCTATTCTTAGCCTTTATTAAAGATAAATTTTTCTTACCTAAAGCCAAAGCGATTTGGTTCCTAATTTAAATGCATCAAAACTGGTTATTCTTTTTTCTAGATAAGCGTAATGCTTAGCTAGCGAATAACTATTGCTCAAAATAATGCTTTTAAATTAGGGACATTGCCTTGGCTTTTTTGTTTTTATACAAAGAGAGTTTGATATGTCTGCGACTATTGATATGTCAGAATTTTCATTAGGAAATTTTGAAAAGAAAAAACTTTTAAAAGCCTGTAACCATCTCCAGTTATTCTCCCAGCTCTCCTCAATGTTTGAAGAGCTACCTTGCTCAAACGAAAAAGCCTTGAGCAATTGTATTGATGATGAGCTTAATGAGCGTCTATGCGCTGACGAGTTTTATGACGAACTGCAATTCGATCTTATGCAAGAGGACTATGAACTTGAGTGTGAGCAAGATTGCGATGAGGAAATGTTTGAGGCCTTTGAAAGCGGCAAGTGCGACTACGACTATCAATTGTCTGATGAAGATATAACTATGGCCGCTTTAGGTTCCGACTACAGCATCACCCAATTAAATACTGAGCCTGCACCTTTGGTAGTTACTACTGAGCCTCTCGTAGATGAAATAGTAGTTCATAGAAATGCTCATACTACCCAGTATTTCTTAAATAGCGCTTTTCATTTGTTTAATTATCTAAAGAGCATCTGCTCTATGGAAGACAAGCATCAGAGCGAAACTTTAAATGCCTTCTTGGCTCACAACCATGTGGCACTGGATCACCTGCACCAATTATCCCTTGCTAAAAAATCTAGTTACGAGCGCTACAGGGAGGAAATGCTAAAAATAGTGACACTCAAAGATATTGGCTCATCCTTATTTGATATTACTTATAACATGCGGCATATACCATCTTATGCTTTGCCTAAAGTACAAGAGCAGGTTCCAAGTAGTAAACAAATTACTTTATTTAATACTGTTAGAGTAATAAATACTAATGAAGAGCCGATTAAGAGATTGCACTACAACAAGGTAAATAAACTACATACTAGCTCTGATTGTTTAATCTTGGATACCATCCATAAAACTAACTACAAGCTCAACAAGATGTTGGTATTTTTAAAACAGCTCTCTCCAGCTACTACTATCTTTCATACCAATATAGTTTACGACTTTTGCTCCTATGACTTTGATAAGCAATTTAACAGCAGCCTAAGCAAGTTCATAAATGTCATGCTTAAACCATTTGCTATGGGTAAGCATAAAGAGAACTTAACCCAGATCTGCGATCTTATCGAAAAAGTTAATCCCCCAGCTTTTTCTGATCCAAGGGTAAAGCCGTTGTATTTGTAAATTAATTTTCTCCAAACTAGTTTAGGGAAACAAAAGCCACCCTCTGGCTTGCCAAGGCCTACCAAGGTAGGCCAGGGCAAACCTGGGCCCCACGGTACACCAGGGTACACTATGGTATGCCATGATTCACTAACATACGCCAAGGTGCAGTTTCCCTACTTATTTTTTTGCTTATATCCATTACTTACAAGTGCTGCTCTGTGCCTATCCTAGCAGCTTAATCCTTGTATCCATGCTTTCTTTGATTCGGAGAGCATCTTTACTTTAAATTTGTGCCTTATTTATACGTAAAGATGCTAACTTTTTATGAAAAATCACTCAAAAGACCACGTAATCCCGCAGTCCTTTAGTTTAGAGCTCATTTCTAATCAAAATGATTTGATCTCTGCCCATAATTCTACTCAGGGTAATAATGTAACTACCTGCAAATCTCGAGCAGCTATGCAAATGGCTACCTTAAGAAATAACAGCAAAAATGTGCAGGGCCTGAATATCTTTACCAAAATTGATGAAGGTGGATGCTGGGATGAAGTTCAAGAGCGCTGGAACAATATCTTAGAAAGCGACAAGGCTTTATCCAGTATGCCTGATGAGGACTGTTTATATACTAAGGCTGACTATACTCCCAAGGCTAATGCTTTGAAGTATTTATATGAAATGTCTTCTTGCTTAAAAAACTCTCAAGAGATTAACTTATTACTGCCTATGGTTAATAGCATTAACCAAATGTATGACAGTATTGTTGCTCATAATCCTAATCTCATTAAAAACGAGCCCGATCTTACCTCACTAATCAATTGTGCCTTTGATCAAACTACTTGTTTGAACAATTACCTTATGACCTACACCAACGAGAAGGCTGAAAATATCAGCCAAGAGTTTGGTCTAACTAAACAAGAGCTTAGCGATCTTATTGTCCAATACTCTAGTTATAACTTAGAGGCATCGGATATTATGCGTCGTAAAGAGCTGCATTTTATCCTTAAAGATTATATGAGTAATCTCTACCACGCTACCTCAGAACGTAATGTGGCTAAGCCTATTTTTGATCATGCACAATTAACCTCAGGCAAGACCAACCCTAGCGCACAAGATAGCCCTAAGAGCGCTAAGGTTTTAGGCAAAATTGATAACACCTTATTAAAAATTAAAAATGTCAGTAATAGAGTGCTCAATAACGCCTTACAGTCTCCTCGTAATCTTGCTATTACTGTATCTTGCCCAACCAATGTATTAAGCGCCTATTTAAGAGAGTCTTGCTATTTAGGTAGCTTAGATCCTAATAAGTCTTGTTTTCACCAGCAGCAAGCCAAGCTTTTAATAGCCATGGTAATGTCACACAAAGGCCTTTGTAAGCAGGAAATTAATTATTACCTCTCTTTTAAAGACCAAAGCTGGCAAGAGCTCAAAACTCTCAAAGCCCAGCTAAGCGCCGCAGCCGCAGCTGAGGCAGCTGCCACTGCCTCAGCAGCGCCAGCTGCGCCCGCTGCAGCGCCAGCTGCTGCGTCTGCTATCGCTGAGCCTTCCCCTACCAAAGCTAAGAAAGCGAAGCAAGCTAAGAGCACAGCTTGTAGCAAGGGCCGTAGTAATAAAGCTAACCTTGATTGTGAGGTGGTGAGCACTAATGAGACTCACGGCTCCAGCACAGCTATGGTTATGGATTATGAACTTGACCCAACTTGCTTTAATGAAATTGAGCTTAGTCCTTATGAGCTAAACTTTGATACCCTCATAGCCGAGGAATTACCCCTAATAACTGATGATGCCATCAGCGCTGCTGATGGCAGCGCAGCAGGTAGCACAGCAGGCAGCTTAGCTGACTGCTTTGCTAGCAGCTCTGAGGATAGCTGTGCTAGTAGCGACCTTAGTGAGGAGGAAATTGATGGGGCCAATATGATGGATGAAGCCCTTAGTGAATCTTCTAGGGACTTAGAGGAGGCGGAGGAAACTACTGATAGTGAGCTCTATGCCCATCAAATTGAAGTGCAGACTAATTCCTATAGTGCGCTTATTAAGAAGCTTAAAAATAATAAAAGCTCCTTTAACGATATGCTATCGTACTTAAATAACAATCTATTTGGTGTTAACCAACAGCTTAACGAAAATTCGCTTAAACAGCTGTTAACTAATGACTACTCTAAATTTATCTTAGAGCAGATGATTCATTTGTATTTTAAGATTATGGAAGATAGGGAGCTTTTGTACCATGAAAGCTATAAGTTACCTATAGTAAGTGCTGATAACTCTAATGTTATGGATTTATGCGCCCTTATAGTTAATAGAGTCTTACCTCACAAACCTGTCTTAACTAAGATTGATCAACATGAAGACTATGTTGAGCTGCATGTCTATCTTAAAAGACGTTCTAAAAGCTTAGATGAAAGCTATCAAGACTCTATTAAAAAGTCTGCTATTCCTGACGGTATTTTTCCTAAGTTATCTGTTAGCACTGATAGGCAAGCTCAACCTAAAAGTGAGGTTGCTCGTGACTTTATCAAGGTATTAAACCTTAAAGATACTTTCCACAATAGCAATAACTTAGCTAAAAAAGACGAGCCTGAACGCCTTAAAATCAACCATTTAGCCATTAAACAATCTGTATATCTGTCCAAGATTGTTAACCAGAACAATACTTATGTTCAGTTTTGCTCTCGAGCCTTGGCTTATCAGCAATTGTTAGATAGCAATCTTCTGCGCTTAAAGGTCAATAATGTAGATAGCAAAAATATTTACAATAAGCGTGATTGCATGATTTTAAGCAATCTTAACGATGACACTCACAACTATAGTGGCTCTATAGATTTTTTCTTATGTTTAGGTATTCAAGATGCCTTTAGCCAATTGGTTTCATCTAAGCATGACAACAATCACTACTATAGAAATAGCGCCCGTCAACCTAAGGTTCCAAGCTTAACGGCTTTTATTTATATCTTAGAGGCCTTGGAACAATTAGAGGCTTTTATGTTTACCTGTACTTGTGGAGCTATGAACTTAGTATGCAATCCGTTCTTATTTAAGAACCCTTTGAAATTTAGCCAAAGCTGCAATCACTGTATGAAGCACATTAGCTTTTGCCAGCCTCAGCTCCAAACGGCCTCAGCTCAAAAATAGGCTCCTTAAGGCCAAGGCAAGACTAGGCCAAGCCAAGGCAAGCCAAGGCTTTGCCTTGAGCTTGGGCTTGTCCCTTGCCTGGCCAGCCTTGCTATCAAGCCCATCCTATCAAGACTTTGATAGGATGGGCCTTGTTTGGTGGGAATAGTTTGGCTTTGGTATTGAGAGTGCTTTTTAGCTTATAAGGCACTTAATGAGTTAGGTGCTTGAGTTGAATAAGCTTGTTTGCGCTTATTTGTTAAAGAATTATAAGAGGAGGTATCCATGGCTTTGGAGAGCTCTTTATTATCCTCATCTAAAGTTTGGCTTTCAGTGGCTAAATTAGCTACTCTTTGAGCCTCTCTCTTTTGCGCCTCAATTTCTGATTGGATAATAGCTCTTAAGCTAAAAGTACCTAATCTTAGTAATTGAGGATTATCGCCCGCTCTTTTAGCAAGTAATGGTTTTAAACCTAAAGCTAAGCGGCGGCAGCTGCCAATAAAATCACTGTGCTCTAGCGCCAGCCAAATACGATTAGGGTCAAAGTCATTGAGCAATTCATTCTTTAAAGCCTCTACCCAAGGGGATACTTGCTTATGCTCAGGAGCTAAATAGAGGTTATCAATTAACTCTTGATCTACATCTACATAAGTAGCCGCATCTTTTAACTGCTCTTTTAAAATGTTTTGGCTAGTAGTAATAATAGGCACACCATGACTTAATGATTGTAAGCCTAAGGAACTATTAGAAACTAAGCTTAAAGTAGGCATGATTAAGACTCTACTTTTAGCTAGCAAATCATTAATATCATGTCCCATACCAAATACTTTAACCTTACTAATAGTCTCTTGAGTAAAGACATTTAGCTCTTGTTGTTTGTTGGTATAGGAATTGATATTGAGCAAAAACTGATTTTCTTCTGTTTCTAAGACCGCAAACTCATAATTTTGGAACAATGGATCTTGGCTGCATGTTTGTACCATGCTCAAAAATATACCCAAACCATGCTCAACATTAGGTGACACCATTAAGACTAATGAGCGCTGTGCTACATTTGGAAAAGGTAAAGAGCCCCAGTCAATCGATGCTTTGCTCTGTAAGTGTGAGAGCTGCTCTTGCTTCTGCTCTTGCTCTAGTCCTTGCTTTTGCTCTTGCTCGTGCTTTTGCTCTTGCATTTGTCTAAGAGCCTGCATATGTTGATGCTTGGCTTGTAAGTAAGCTCCCATAATTGGGCCATTAGGGCACACAAAAGGGCCTACTTGTAAGGCTTTTTTACCATGAGCTATGACATAGTCATTAGTTAAAGATTCACTAGAGCTAACAATAAGATCAACATCAGCAAAATTAAACTCTCTAGCAGGAGGCTCTAAGAGAACAAACACAGTAGGAATGTCTAAGTGCTTGGCTAAATTAAGACAAGCCATAGAGACAATATCGCTAGAGGAGGTGATCACCACATCAGGCTTAAAACCACAAATAATAGGAGTCATTTCATTATAAAACTGACTTTGCTCTAAAGTGGTCATGCTGGCTAAAGGATGCTGACCTGTAATGGTATAAATATATTGCACCCTGTCATCAGCAAATTGAAATTTGTTGGCTGAGTGGGTGATTAACTCACGAGCTGCTGGGTGTAAGGAATTAGGATCATTGTTGGATCTAATAGTAGAGCTTAGACAAACTAAACTGGCACTGCGATCTACTAAAGAGGCAATCATGTTACGTACTTGTAGCATGGACTCACTGGCCAAATCATGTACACAACAAGTGCTTATCCATAAGATTTTTTTCATAATCCATTATCCTTGAGATCGTCATCTTGAAGAGCATTGATTTGATCGCAAAGCTCAGATAAATCTGGTGCTTGATGCTGGCTTTTATTAATTAAAGGATTGAGGGCACTAATTAAACGATTGATCGCTCTATCTTGTGATAGACGGGTGCGGGCGGTTTCTAGTTCTTGATCAAAGTTTTCTGCTAATAAGACTTTTAAGGCATTAAACCAAGGCTCAATTTCCTCATCTGTAGGTAATGAGTAAAAGTCCTCCTGACAATGCTCTGGGGTATCAATTAAAACACCACCACCGCCAATGGCCTCAGCTAAGCCACCAGAGTTTGATGCAATAACAGGAATATTGTTAAACACAGCCTCACTAGCTACTCGACCCCAAGCTTCAAACCATAAAGAAGGCACCAAAATTACTGCGCTAATGGCATAAATAGAGCGCATATCAACTTGCTGATCTACCATAAAAACATTAGGAAAATCATTTTGCTGATAAGGATGGTTGTTTAAGTCCCCTTTGATATGAAGTTTATTTACTACTTCATTAAAACGCTGATGAGTGTTAACAGTTAAAAACTTAGCCTCAGGCATTCTTTCTTGGCAGAGCTTGGCTAACTTAGCAAAAATCGCTACGCCCTTATAATCTGAAGGATTAATAAAGGTTACAAAACGCTTTTGATGCTCTGGGGCAGTAATATTTTGAATATTAAAAAAGGCCCCTACAGGTACAGTGTTGATTTCATCACGCTCGGCATACAGTTTAGATACGGCGTAAGAGTCAGTAATAATAAGATCAATATTAGGAAATAAATAAGTAGAGTAAGAGCCATTAGAAAGCATATAAGCAGTACTGATACCTTGTTGTTTGGCCGCAGCAAAACAACTCATAACTACAGGAGCAGTACCATAGCCCATAACTACATCAGGCTTAAAATCTTTCAGAGCTTTGATAAAGGTATGATAGAAGAGCTGACACTCAGATAAAGTCATATCAGTCTCTTGGCAGCTTGAGACTCTTGTATAAAGATAATGTATCCCCTGCTCATCAAAACTATGGATTTCACTATCATTATCTTTAAAAAGTTCTTTTATATCACCAAAAGCTTGCGCAGCTGCTTGTTGGGCATCAAAGATAAATGAAGAACAAGCCCACACCTCAAAGCCACGACTTACTAAGCTAGAAAGCATGTAACGACAATTTAGCGCAGCCCCTGATGAGGAATCATGCAAACTAAAAGGTGACATCCAGAGAATCTTAGGCATGCTATTTCCTTACAATCAAAACAGATAAAAGGCGCTCATAATAGCTTTCATTTTATCTTAAATTTAGGTTCAAATAGATCATTTGGGCGGCTATTTGAACCAAATTTAGCTCTTAGTGATGCAAATCATCTGTACCCAATCCTACGCCGCTATAACTAAAGCCCAATTCGTGAGCTAAACGCATTGAGAGCTTATTACGATAGTCTAAAATCACTTTATGGCGCATATGCAGCGCACAATAGTTAAGATCAAGATTACTAAACTCTCCCCACTCGGTAAGCACAACTAAAATATCAGCGCCATGGCTTACCTCTTGGGCCGAGTTAACATAGACAATTTGCTTGCTATAGCCACTAAGAATTTTTTTAGCATTATCCATAGCCTTAGGATCAAACACTCTAAGAGTAATATTAGGCGCAACTTTTAGAATATGATCCACTATTTGCATAGCAGGAGAAAAACGGCAGTCATCGGTTCCATTCTTAAAGGCAAGTCCTAAAATGCCCACCACCGCACCCGTCCCATCCCAAGCACCAACCGCAGCAGCTACAGTTCCAGCGCCTGCGGCTGCAGCTGTCCTAGCTTTTGCCTCGGCTGGGCCATCATTGAGCTGTTTAGCTACTTGGACAATTCTCTGAGCCATGCTGGTGATGCGCTCCTTATTACCCTCTAAAGTAGCATGTACTAAAGATAAATTTACCCCATACTTTTGGGCCATCAAATCAAGGGCCATAGTATCTTTAGGGAAACAAGAGCCGCCAAAACCAGGGCCAGGATTTAAAAAGCTTTTACCAATACGCTGATCTAAGCCTATGCCAGATGCTACCTCATAAATGTCAGCTCCAGATTGTTCGCAAAAATCTGCCATTTCATTAATAAAATGAATTTTGGTGGCTAATAATGAATTAGCTGCATACTTAATGGTTTCACTAGAACGACGTGAGACATAAAGCATTTGGCAATGAGGATGCAAAGCCAATAAAGGCTCATAAAGGCTAGCAATTAGTTTTTTAGCTTGAGTAGAGTCAGAGCCTACCACAATGCGATCAGGATGGAAAAAGTCATAAATAGCATAACCCTCACGTAAAAACTCAGGTAAAGAGATCACGTCACAATTTGCGTGGGGATTAATATGATTAATAATGGACTCTACCTCATCGCCCGTACCTACAGGAACAGTAGATTTAGTAGCAACAACAGTATAAGAAGAATTTAAGCAAGGGGCTATTTGTGCGGCGGCTTCATAAAGATAACTTAAGTCAGCTTCATTAGTAATAGGATGTGGCGGGGTGCCTACGGCAATGATAATTAATTGAGCGCCTGATAGGCCTTCTTTCATGCTAGTAGTAAAGGTTAAATTACCTAATGAGACGTGTTTATCAAATAGTTCTTGTAAACCATGCTCATAGATAGTTAGTTGTGAATGTCGCAACTTAGCAATTTTGCTCTCATCATTATCAATGCAAATCACTTGATGTCCCAGCTCAGCTAATCCTACACCTGTAGGCAAGCCCACATAGCCTGTTCCAATAATTGCAACTTTCATAATTATCCTTACTAAATTACTAACTGGCCTATAATAATAGGGCTAAGATAGAACATTACCAGCACTTATACATTAATATCCTAAAGTACGTTTGTAAGCTAATCCGTATTACTAATAGGCAATTATTATAAGGCTATACTTAGCATAAAAAGTGTTCCTTGTTTATAGATTTTTCACTGTGCAAATGGAGAGTTGCGTTTATTCTGGATGCGCGATTTTTTTTATGACCAATATTGAAATTCTTAATCTTTCTCAAGCCGATGATTCTTTTTTAACCGTCTGCTTAACTAAAGGCACTTGTCCTGAGTGCTTTGTCGACAAGACTGCCTGCATTCCTAATAAGCAAGGTGGCTTTGATATTTTCTTAGATGACAGCGATAACCGCTGCATTCAAAAAGCAGGTCGCAATGTAGGTGCATTAGGCATTAAGAAAGTTATTGTTACTTTAGATCAAGACAGCGCTGTAAAGCTTGATGCCATCAGCGCCGCTCAATTTGTCTTAGGTATGTACTCAGAGCAATGCCGCAATAGCCCTATTAGTATTGCTTTTGATCTTAATGATGCCATTTTAAAGTCAGTACGCCGTGATGTTGAGTTTATTACTTTAGCTCGTATTTTTGCCAATAGCGCTAATAATCAATACCACACTGTAGACTTAGTAAATAACTACTATCAGCAGTTAGAAAAAGCCTTTAATACCTTTGGTGGTCAAGGCAAGCTCTCCTTTGAACTTTACAAAAAAGGCGATTCTTTATTTGACTATAACTGCATTGGTCTGCAAACCGTAGGTAAAAGCTCCAGCCATGAGCCTTGCTTAGCCGTGATTGATTATGTGGGCCCTAATGCTGATGAGCAAGTAGTAGATATTGCTCTTGTAGGTAAGGGTATTGCTTTTGATACTGGCGGTAATGACATTAAGAGCGCTAAGTTTATGGATACTATGCGCACTGATAAGTCTGGTTTAATTTATGTAGCTGCTGCCACTGCTCTAGCTGCTGCTATGGGTGCTAATAAGCATATTCGCTGCTATATGCCTTGTGCTGAGAACATGGTATCAGGCAATGCTATGGTGCCAGGCGATATTATTACCTATCCTAATAATGTCAGCGTTGAGATCGGTAATACCGATGCAGAAGGTCGCCTCATTCTTGCTGATGCTCTGCTCTTAGCTGCTCAAGATAAGCCAAAATATATTCTTGATGCTGCCACCTTAACAGGCGCTGCCAAAATTGCAGTAGGTCGTGATATGTGCGCTATCTTATGCCGTGAAAATGTTATAGACGAGCAATTAGAGCAAGCCTTTAACTACACTAAAGAAGAGTATTGGGTATTACCAATGAGAGAATATCACAAGCGTTATATTACCTCTCGCCGTGCTGATATTTGCAACACCAGCCATGGTGATGGTGCCCCTGGCTCTTCAACAGCTGCTGCTTTCTTATCCTTCTTTGTCTCACCTGAGCAAAAATGGACTCACATTGACTTATCCAATGCCTACCAAGGCGAAAGCTCACCTTATTTAGCTCCAGGCTCAACAGGTAACACTGTCTATGCCTTAGCTCACTGGCTAGTAGGCGCTCAATACTAATTAAGCCCCTAACTTAGCCCCACGGGTGCTAAAGATAAAAACTTTAGCGCCCATATGGCAGCTTTAGGGCCCATCTGGCAGCTTTAGTGCCCACGGGGCGCTAAAGCTACCAGATGATGTTAGCCTTATATGCCCCATCATTCTTTTCTTTGCAAGCTCGGAGCTGACTAAGATTTGCTGTTACGCTAATACCAACACGCACAAGTTTAAAGCAGACATAGGGGAGACAATCACATATTTACGTTAAATAAGCAACTTTGCTTGCCTCTTGGAGGTCATTTATAGAGGATTGGGGCTGCTTAACCACTAAAGCTACGAACATTTTGATAAATAACCAATTGTCTCCCCTATGTCTGTTAAAGGGCTATAATGGCCAAATTAAGCTTTGTAAGAACTTATAGGTAAGCTAGATTTTCGGAGTTGGTTTATGAAATTTCACCATATAGTAATATTAACTGGAGCTGGTATTTCAGCTGAATCTGGTATTCCTGTTTTTAGATCTGAAGATGGTTTATGGGAAAACCATAGAGTTGAGGATGTTGCTACTTATGCTGGCTTTGACTCAAACAAAGCCCTGGTTCATCAGTTTTACAACGGTTTAAGACAAAACATTAAAAACAAAGAACCAAACTCAGCGCATTTAGCTATTACTAAACTACAAGAGCAAATGGACTCTTTAGGTGGCAAGGTCACTATCATTACCCAGAATATTGATGATCTGCATGAAAGAGCTAACTCTAAACACATCATCCATATGCATGGTCAAATTGATAGTATGCTTTGTGAAAGCTGTAATCGTCGCTTTACTTTTTGGGACAACTCAAGCCCTGATAGCCTCTGCCCACACTGCCATAAAGCTACCTTACGTCCTGATATTGTATGGTTTGGTGAAATTCCTTACTACATGGACGAAATTGAACAAGAGCTTTTTAACAAATAGGCGTAATTCTCCACCTATAACTCGAAGAGTTTAGGTGGAGATGTAAGCCTACATCTTAATAACATTATAGCGGTCAATCTTGATTTTCTATATATTCTCTCAAAACAGATAGAGGAGCACCTCCAACTGAAATTAGGCAGTAAGCTCTTGACCACCTAGCCTTTGTTCCCAAATAAAATTGCCTTAAATAAGCAGATTAGTGTTTTCTTATGTGTTTTGAGCTAATGGTTTTGAGGTTTTTGATAAATTTACTTGGCAGTATCGAAGGATTCATGTCAACAAGCAAATAAACATAATCCTGCTCTCCATTAAATTCCAAGATAGATATCCTCCATCTATCAGCAAGCTCCTTCATTTATATTTCCAGATCTAAAAGCTTGACCTGCATCGAAAGCACTTCGCTGTAAATATCTTTTTACGATGTATTGTTACTAAGACAAATGATACTTTAGATTAAAGACACAATGAAAATACACATCTAAGTTAATTTTTTCTAAAGAAATTACAC
>NZ_JALKIM010000074.1 GCF_023050945.1 Anaerobiospirillum sp. NML120448
GACGCAAGTCTAATGGCGCTCTAATAACCAGAGAGGTGGTTGAAAAGCAACGAGAAATTGCCATTGCCTGCGGTTGCCGTGGTATTTTTGATATGCCATATACGTATTAAAATCTCGGAATTTCTAAATTAGGTGCAAAATAGTTGGTTTTTCACTACTATTAGCGTGCTGTAGTTGTATTTTACTTAGGAGTTAATATGTATTTAGCTGATACATCTCGCTACGACAACATGGTCTACAATCGTCTTGGCAATTCAGGTTTAAAGTTACCTGCTGTAAGTATGGGTCTTTGGCATAATTTTGGCTATTTAAATAGCCAAGAGGACATGATTAAGATCTTATGCCATTGCTTTGATCAGGGTATTACTCACTTTGATTTGGCCAATAACTATGGCCCAGAGCCTGGTGCTGCTGAGACTAATTTTGGTCTCATTATGAAGCACTATTTACGTCCATACCGTGATGAGCTCATTATCTCTACCAAGGCTGGCTTTACCATGTGGGATGGCCCATATGGTGATTTTGGATCTAGAAAGTACTTATTAGCCTCTTTAGACCAAAGCCTTAAGCGTATGGGTTTAGAGTATGTTGATATCTTCTACTCTCACCGTATGGATGAAGAGACTGATCTTGAAGAAACTATGGGTGCTTTAGCCTCTGCTGTACAACAGGGTAAGGCTTTGTATGTTGGCTTATCAAATTATGATGGCCCAACCTTACAAAGAGCAACTGAGATTTTAAGAGAGACTCATACTCCTTTTGTGATTAACCAAAACCGCTATTCAATTTATGATCGCACCATTGAGCGTAATGGTCTTAAAGACAAGGCTCAAGAGCTTAAAAAAGGCATTATTTCTTTCTCACCTTTAGCTCAAGGCTTATTAAGTGATCGCTATTTAAATGGCATTGATGCTGATAGCCGTGTTAAGCACGATGGTCGTTTCTTAACAGAAGAGGATGTTAAGAAGTATCACGCAAGCATTGTTAAGCTCAATCAAATTGCAAAGGAGCGTGGCCAAAGCTTAGCTCAAATGGCTCTTGCTTGGGTATTGCGTGATGGTGCTGTAGCCTCAGTATTAGTAGGTGTCTCTAAAGTAAGTCAGATCGACGATAATCTAAAGGCTCTTGCTAACACCTCTTTCACTGCCGAAGAGTTACAAGCCATTGATGAGGCCTGCGCAGGCTTAATTTAGCCCTCCAAGGCATCAAAAATGGCACCAGCCCAGCCTAAATGTCTGGTGCTGTCTTATAGGCCTGTGGCCATTAGCTTTTAGCAATGGCCACGGGCCTTGTCATATGCATAAGTAAAGCTAGAGTTAGCTGAGCATTGAGAGTTGGCGCACTACGCATGACGCATTGCGCATTGCGCATTGCATATGACGCATGCTGTGGAGCAGTTAAATTAACACTGCAAAGAGCAGGGGCATGAGCTGGGTCAAGGCCTAGGGCCTGGCCATTGGCCTGAGCATGGGGCTGGGGTGTTTTGGGTGGGCTTGAAATAGTAAAGGCCTGAATACAGGCCTTTAAAGATTTCTTTGAAGCTCTTTAGCTGTTAGGTGATTCGTCCTCGCTATCATCAACTACGCCTAGTTGATTGAGCTTTAAAAAGTTAGAAACAAAATATGGTGATGGCATGTCTGGCACAGGCTCATTATCATTAGGGTGCATAGGCTCTAAAGGAATATCAATTTTGCCTAAGAGCTCTAAGCGCCAGGATTGTTGTAACAATGGAGTCTGGCCTAGTGCTTTAGCACGGAAATAGTCATTCAATAATTGTTTCTTGAGCAATACTTGAGGACAAATATTGCTATTTTCTAAACCCTTACTAATAGCTTTTTTCAAACACTCAAAGTTCTCTTGCATGGCTCTTTGGTGTGAGAAATAGTCATATGGAATAGTAAGGTTTGGATAAATAGGAGCTGTTTTAGCCTGGGCAATCCACTTAACTATAAGATCGCCATATTGTCTTATAGTGCCATGCTTAACGCCTCTATGCTCAAGTTCACGCTTGGAGCGAGGTAAGAAACGTGCTAATTGCCACATTGATTTGGAGGTAATAACTCTATTCAATGCTTGGTTTTCACTACGTGCTAACTCTAGGCGCTCTCTTGCCAAGTACTGTAAAACATTTAGTTCTTTTTCATTGAGCATGCCTGATGCTGGAATAGATAAATAAGCATCATTCTCATTAATGTCTTCCACATAGCGAGAGCGAATGTATTCCATTTCCTCAATAAAGAAATTGAAATTACGCTCACTAATTACTTCTTTTATCTTGAAGTATAAAGGCTCTAAATACTCTACATCTAAAGCAGAATAATTTAATTGCTCATTGGATAAAGGTCTATTAGTCCAATTGGATCTAGTGCAGTCTTTAGCTAGGGTAATACCAAGAAACTCTTGCAGGGCAAAGTTTAAACCACGGCCATAACTGTGACCGCAAAAAGCTAACATTAATTGCAGGTCATAAATACGCTTTGGCAAGATAGTATCGCAATTAATACGACGAGCCTCATGGGATAAGAGCTCAATATCTTCGTTACAAGCAAAGGCTAGAACAATAGCCTCGGTATGGCATAAAGATTCAATTAGTGGTTGAACCTTACCCTCTAGCATCCATACATCAATAAGATAGTTTTTGCCTTTAATAGCAAGCTGCATTAATGAGAAATCTGGGTAGTAGCAGGTAACTCTCATGAACTCGGTGTCAAGGCCAATGATATCGTCAGCTGTTAACGAATCAATGATATGGCACACCTCTAGAACTTGGCTAGCGGTGTCTATAAATACGTAATCGACATCCCCGTTCATATATGTATCCAATTACAAAAAGCTTAAAGTAATTGCAATTTCGTAATTCCATCGAAACCACACCCTAGCGAATTAACAAAGCTCGCATAGGCTATCATGTTAGCATAGCAAACTAAAAATCGCGATCCATACATAAAGACTACCAGATAAAAGCTAGAAAAATTTTTTCTCAAATAAGATATATATCTATATTTATCAAAAACAATATCAGTAAGAGTAGGGCGCAACTTTGGTAGCTCCACTTTATTATGAAAGTGCCTAAACCTACAGTTAGCTCATAATTACGAGCTTAGAACTTCCATATATAGATTGGTGTCAGTACAACAGCAAATTTGCTGTCATAAGGATTTTTTGAGGTTAAGGTGTGTTTATCCCTATGTGGCTTGGTAAGTGTATGGGTATGGGGAAGGACTGGGGTTTACAAGGCTCTGATGTCAGGGGGTGGTGCGGTGGTTTCAGAGCCTTGGTTGGGTTGGGTTGGGTTGGGTTTGGTTGGTAGTAGGTTTGTTTTTTTAGTTAGCGATAGTAGTTGAGATAGTCGTTACGCTTTCTTTTGAAAAATTCGCTAATGAAAAATAGTATGGATACAGTAAGACCTGTAGCAAATGAGGCTAAGATCCACTCTGGCATAGTAAAGCCTAATAATGACCAGTCTAATGGGGCGCAGGATGCGGTTGGGGAGAACATCCATGGGAGCCACTCATCAAGAGGCATAAAGGATGGAAAAGATGCTTTTAATTTGCAAGAAGCGCCAAAGCCTGTTTGATAAACAGAGGTCATATGATCAAATGCGACCAACAGACCGCCTGCTGAGCCTGCCATAAAGGTAAAGTTGGCTAAGTTTCTAAATAAGAAATTGCTTGGCCAGAGAAAACCTATGAGACCTGCAACTATAAAGGACAGATAAAAAGCACGTTCATAGACGCAGTTTACACAAGGTGGTAAGCGCAATGAATATTGGAAATATAAGCCACAGCTTTCCAAAACGATACCCAATAAGAGCAACATTATCCACGCAAAACGATGTCGCGCCAGAGATTGAATGAGAAGGAAAAATCTCATAGCTGCTAAGTCCTAAAATAAACAAGCAAAAATAAAAGTATTAGGCTCAAAGCCTAATGCTAATTTACTTTAATTTGCAAACAATTAAAAGAGCTTAGCAAGACGGAAAACCAATAATAAGATCAAGGCAAAAAATTTAAGGAAAAATAATCAAATAAATATCAATATATCTTGCATTTTGGAGTAGAGAGAATTTTTTGTAGAGAGCAAAATTTTTTATCCCCTCTACATAAAAGTGAAAATAGGTAGCATGTTTTAATTTTACGTGCACTGGGGGAGCTGATTATTAAGGTGAAACTATTCCAATGGGGTGGAATTTTATAAAAAAGCACGCTTATATTTGTGATAAAAGCTTATATTTATCTGGTATTATGGAGTGAAAAAGGCACGCACAGTGCACGGTTAGTAAAATTAGATGGTAAAAAAGCAAATTTAAAGAAAACGTGCATATACTTGTTTAGAAATACGATTTAGCCTATTCAATGTGTTTAAAAAGCTGTTGCACTATTTGTGTGCATAAATTTTGGTAACTTTTGGGGCTTTTTGCTATTTTTTTGCAAGTCTAAAAGTGAGCTTGTTTTTTAAAATTTGAGTGTAATTTTAAAAGTTTCGCAATCGTTTGTAATAAGGCAACAATCATTTATTTATCTTGATTCTTGAGGGTTATGAGCAAGCGTATAACGGTAGGGGGATGTAGCTAGTACACCTTGGGTCTGATGTTAAGGGGCAAACTTGTTGATTTATGTGAATTTAGAAGTTATGCACCAAAAGTAATCAAACCCTATGTTTATGCTGTTTGGCTAGGGTGGTTATCTAGGTAAAAAGTGACATGCATATATTTGTTATTTATGCAAGTTGTTTTTGAAATTCAGGGTAGTTTTGCCTTTGAATTGTGAGTTTTTTCACAAAAAGAGGCGCTGTAATAGGCTTTATTTCACAATTTTGCTCAATTTTGGCAAAATGCACCAAGCAAGTGATTAACATGTACTTATCACTTGTTGAGTGAAATTTGTGATGGCTAAATTTTTTTTGATTGCCATCTTATGAAACAACTAACAAGTGTATTTGTGCACATTAAAGGCTACCTAAGTATCAAACTAGCGGTTTTTATGTGTTTAATCTTTCCCTAGAGTTTTCTAGGACTTTGCAAGTTTTTTAAAAGACAACCCCTGAGCGTGATTAAGGCTTAATTTGTTTTCGAAAAAGAAAACTTTGCTTCAGGTGGCCGTCACATAGCTTCTATTTGTGTCTATCAATCAAGCGTCTATTTGTTTGTAGGTAGCTTAACGTTTATTAATTTCTTTGTTGGGTTAAGTAGCTACAAATAAGGTTTGGCTATTAGTAACTGGACGAATGTTTACGCTGCAAGTCTGTTCATTAATCAAAATGGTTTACAAGTGCAGCTCAAAAATCATCGCTCAAGCAACTAACAGAAAATATAGAAAGATAGCTGCTAACTATGTGTTTTTTTGTTTACTGAGATTGTTTATTTGGAGGTTTCAATGCGTATCGAGCACGATTTCATTGGTGAGTTAGAGATTGCTGATGATGTTTTTTACGGTGTGCAGACTTTCCGCGCAAAGCAGAACTTCGATATCACTGGTGAGCATTTAAAGGATTATCCAGCCTTTATTTATGGTTATGCTAAGGTTAAGAAGGCTTGTGCCTTAACCAACTGCGAGTTAAGCCTCCTCGATAAAGAAAAGTGCGACTTTATTTGCAAGGCTTGTGATGAGATCTTAACTGGCAAGTACAACGATCAATTCGTAGTTGATATGCTCCAGGGTGGCGCTGGTACTTCTACTAATATGAACTCCAACGAAGTTATTGCTAACATTGGCTTAACTTTAATGGGTCATAACAAGGGCGAGTACAAGTATTTACACCCAAATGACCACGTAAACTTATCACAGTCCACTAACGACTCTTATCCAACTGCTATTAAGATTGCTATCTACGACTACGTAGGTGAGCTCTTTGAGGCAATTAAGGTATTACGTGACTCCTTTGCTAAGAAGGCAGAAGAGTTCAAGGACGTAATCAAGATGGGTCGTACCCAGTTACAAGACGCTGTTCCAATGACCGTAGGTCAAGAGTTCCACGCTTTTGCAACTATGCTTGACGAGGACTTAGTACGTCTTGAGGAAGCCCGTAAACTCATGTTAGAGGTTAACCTCGGCGGTACAGCTATTGGTACTGGTATTAACGCTCACCCTGATTTCTCCAAGGTAGTTGTTAAGCACTTAAGCGCAATTACTGGCGATACTTTCACCAGCAGTCCTGATTTAATCGCTGCTACCCCAGACTGCTCTGGTTATGTTCACGTTATGGGCACTTTAAAGCGCATGGCAATTAAGCTTTCTAAGACCTGTAACGACTTACGTTTATTAGGCTCTGGCCCACGCTGCGGTCTCAATGAGATCAACTTACCTAAGATGCAGCCAGGTTCATCCATTATGCCAGGTAAGGTAAACCCAGTTATTCCTGAGGTAGTAAACCAAGTTTGCTATCACGTAATTGGTGCTGACGTTGCTGTAAACTTTGCTGCTGAGGCAGGTCAATTACAGCTCAACGTAATGGAGCCAGCTATTGCATACGAGATCTTCAAGTCCATTAAGATGTTAGATCGCGCCTGCCGTACTTTAGCTGAGAAGTGCGTAGACGGTATTACTACTAACGATAAGGTATGCTTAGACTTCGTACTTAACTCTATTGGTATCGTAACTGCTTTAAACCCATACATTGGTTACGAGAACAGCGCCTCTATTGCTAAGGAGTCCTTAAAAACTGGCAAGCGTGTACGTGACATTGCTCTAGAGCGTGGTTTATTAACTGAAGAGCAATTAGATGAGCTCTTAAGCCCTAAGAACATGTTAAACCCAGCACTTTCTGCTGAGTCTCGTGAGCACTTTGCAAAGAAGTAATGTTCTTTAACTTAAACTTAGTCAGCACACAATAGCGTGCTGACACTGAGGCTCCTAACTTAGTTTAGGGGCCTTAGTTGACAAAAGTTCTTGGAACTAGGATCTAAAAGTAGTTGTTAGTTCCAAGCAGCTTTTATACATGCAATATTACTTTCTTATCTTTTCTTATATCAAATCTGATAACCGTTATTATCAACCCGTCAATGTAGCTACCCATAAAAGGCTTAATTAGCTTAACTATTAGCCCGAGTAAGGACAAGGGCACTAATTAAAGCTCAATGGTATTAGCAATGTTGATCTTGATTCCAACAAAGAAATAGCTAGGGCAAGAGTTTAAACGCTCTTGCCTTCATAGCTAGGATTTGAGTAGGGGGAGATTATTAAAAGTATGGATCTATGTTGATTTATCATTATTTTATTACAGTTAAAGAGCATTAATCCTTATTGCAATTGAGTTTCATAAAGCTGTTACCAGTTTGGGTTTGTTCTGTGCTCAAGGATCAATCCCTTCTTTAAAGTTATCAATCTTTAAAGAAATAGCAGGTCTAAATAGTTGGTGTTAGACCTTGTCAGTTAGAGTTAAGTTGATCGTGAGATCAGAGATCACTCTAGCTTATGAGCTTATTTATATATTTCTTTGTTGCTGATTTTGCAAAGCCCTAGTGCTTTCAAAGTCAACCAAAACATAAGTGAATGTGCTTATTTTACTTTTGTGTTGGTGTGTTGGGCTGACCTTTTTTACAAAAAGGAAAGCTAAGGAGAAACTATGGATCTATTGCTTATTTTGCGCCTAGTGGTGCTCTTTGGCGTTATCTTTATGGGTATTCGCTTGGGCGGTATGGCCATTGGCTATACTGGCGGCTTAGGTGTGATTGTCTTAACTGTCTTCTTAGGAATGAAGGCAGGTGCTATTCCTACTGATGTTATCTTGATCATTATGTCAGTAATTGCAGCTATTACTGCTCTGCAAAAGGCTGGTGGTCTTGACTACATGGTTCGTATTGCTGAAAGAATTTTAAGAAACAATCCAAAGCATATCAACTTTTTAGCTCCAACTGTTACTTACGTTCTTACCGTATTAGCAGGTACTGGTCATACTGCTTTTGCTATGATTCCAGTTATCGTAGAAGTAGCTAAAGAGCAGGATATCAAGCCAGCAGGCCCATTATCCATGGCTGTTGTTTCTGGTCAGGTTGCTATTACTGCCTCCCCAGTTTCTGCTGCTGTAGTTTATATGACTGGCGTGCTTGAGCCATATGGTTGGTCTTACCCTGCATTATTAATTGTTTGGTTATTAACCACCTATGTCGGCTGTATGATTGCTGCCTTTATCATGTCTACCTTCTTTAATAAGGGCAAACTCAGCGAGGATCCAATCTATCGTGATCGTGTAGAGGCTGGTTTAACTGCTCCTGTTGGTGTTAAAGAGCGTGCCTCCTTACCTGAGACTGCTAAGAGCTCTGTAATTATCTTCTTAACTGGCGTATTATTCGTTGTTCTTTATGCCACCTTTATCTCTGATGTGATTCGTGTTCCTTTCACTCAGTACTTACAGGCTAATGTAGATAATGGCGGTAGCGTAATTTCAGCAGCTTTATTATCTGTTCTTGAGCCTTTAAAGTTAGCTCGTGACGGCGCTATCATGTCTTTCATGCTCTTAATTGCAACTTTTATTGTTCTTAAGTGCAAGATTAACACAGGTGAGCTTGCGGATACCCCAACCTTTAAGTCTGGTATGACTGCATGTATCTGTGTGCTTGGTGTAGCATGGTTAGGTAATACTTTCGTTGCTGGCTATAGCGAGCAGCTTCAAGAGTTCTCTAAGGCTATCATTAGTGAGTACCCTGGTGTATTGTCTGTAGTATTATTCTTTATCTCTGCATTGTTATACTCTCAGGCAGCTACTGCTAAGGCTTTAATCCCTGTAGTTATTGTAGCTTTAGGTATTGACGCTAACCCAGACTTAGCTTACATCTTAGTAGCCTCTTTCGCAGCTGTTAGTGGTTTATTCATTCTTCCTACATATCCTACCTTATTAGGTGCTGTACAAATGGATGATACTGGTTCTACCCGCATTGGTAAGTACATCTTCAACCACTCTATGTTGCTACCTTGCATTCTCTGTATCTTTATTTCTGTAGGTTTAGGCTTCGTTATTGCCCCAATGCTCTAATCATTAGAGATCTCCTTTAGCTAAATTGATTAACTTAGCCTTGCTTGAGCCAACTAGAGCAAGGCTCTTTAAAAGAGTTAGCAATCTTTAGTTAAAGCTTACAGAAAAAAAGCTAACAAGCCCCTTAGGTTCAATCCTCAGGGGCTTGTTAGTTTATGAAGGTGATATATTTTCTTAAGAGTTTTAATTAGGAACCACCCTTTACTAGAATGGTAGTTTTTTGGCTAATTTATCTTGTTTTTAGCCATAAATAGCCTTGATAGGCTACTGTGAACTAGAGTCGTGTTTATGCTGTCACAGTCGTTCAATTGGTACTCTTAATCAAAGTAAGACCCACAAAATTAGGATGATTGGGGTAAGGGGGCAGCTAGCTTGAGTATGGGCAGGGCTATTGTTAATAGGATTTTTAGATAACTAATAGAGCAAAATTTAGGTACTAAAAGCTTGAGCTTGTAGTCAAATCTCAAGATCTCTGCTAGTGATAATCTTAAGAACATGCATCACGTCACATCCAAAAATAAACCATTAGATATAATTGTTTTTGTTGATATAACATACGGGTGTTTTTGCACGGTTAAGCCGACTTATAAGGTATTTTAGCCCGCTTTAGTATGCTAGGATCCTTGCAAGATACTGCAAAATTTTATCACAACGTATATACTATCATCGTTTAGGGCTATAGCGTTGGTTTTGCAACTGCCTTATACATAAGGTCAAACCAACTATATAGTTTAGGATTGTTTCCAACAATACATCAAAAATATCGTATAGATATTTACAGCCATGTAATGTTGTCTTTGGAAAATTTCTTAGCTTAAAGAAACTTTCCAAGGCCAGTCTTGCAGGTGGATGTAAAGGTGGATATTTAAATTTATGTTATTTATAGCGCCACAATAACCGCTTTAATCATAATAAAACCTTAGTGTGGTGGTTTTAGATTAGAGTTGGTGTTGGTGCTTTAAATACTATGAAAATGAGTGGATGCTATGCCGCAAATTACTTATGGTAAGGCTTTTGCCCTCAACTTTATGGGTACTGCCCCAGGTTGGTATAAAATCTTTATTTTGGGTTGTCTTATTATCAATCCAATTTTGGCTATGATTTCTCCTGTCCTAGCAGGATGGGTATTAGTAGGTGAGTTCATTTTCACCTTGGCTATGGCTCTTAATTGCTACCCACTCATTCCAGGTGGCTTCTTAGCAATTGAAGCTGCCTTTATTGGCCTATGTGACATGGAAAATGTCCGCCATGAAATTGGAGCTAACCTTGAGGTTATCTTATTATTAATGTTCATGGTGGCAGGTATTCACTTTGTGCGTGACGTATTGCTCTTTACCTTTACTAAGTTGATGGTAAAAGTACGCTCTCATACCGCACTAGCTATGATTTTCTGCTTCTTAGGTGCCTTCCTATCAGCCTTCTTAGACGCTTTAACTGTATTAGCTGTAGTTATCACCATCTCTATGGGTGTATATCGTTATTACCACGACTTAATTTCTGGTGATGCCGCTACTGCACGTCTTTCCAATGACCAATATGTAAAAGATGAGTATAAGGCTGATTTAGAGCAATTCCGTGCTTTCTTACGCTCAATTTTAATGCACGCTGCTGTTGGTACTGCCATCGGTGGTGTATGTACTATTGTTGGTGAGCCACAGAACATTATTATTGGTAATATCGCAGGTTGGAACTTCGTAGAGTTTGCTATTCGTGTAGCCCCTGTTTCTATGCCTGTAGTTGTTTTTGGTTTTGCAACTTGCTTTGTACTTGAAAAAACTAAGCTCTTTGGTTTTGGTATCCAAATGCCAGAGTCTGTGCATCAAATGTTGGTAGAGCAAGACCGCCATAACTCCGAGACTTTAAGCCGTCGTGATCGTATTCGTTTAGTAATCCAATTATTATGCTGCATTTGGTTAGTAATTGGTTTAGCTCTTCACTTAGCTGCTGTAGGTTTAATTGGTCTTTCTATCATTATTTTAGCTACTGGTTTTTGTGGTGTAACCTCTGAGGAAGAAATTGGTAAGTCCTTTACTGAGTCTCTACCTTTCTGCGCTTTATTATGTGTATTCTTCACTGTAGTTACTGTTATTTCACAACAAGAGCTCTTTAAGCCATTAATTACTTGGGTACTGTCTACTCCTCCTGAGGCACAGTTACCAATTTTCTACTTAGCTAATGGTGTGCTTTCTTCAGTTTCTGATAATGTGTTCGTAGCAACTATCTATATTCAAGAAGTTTACAATGCTATGTTAAACGGCATTATTACTGGTGAGCAATTTGACCACTTAGCTATTGCCATTAACGCTGGTACCAACTTACCTTCTGTTGCTACCCCTAATGGTCAGGCTGCATTCTTGTTCTTATTAACCTCTGCCTTATCTCCACTCATTCGTTTAAACTACTTACGTATGATGTGGATGGCCTTACCTTACACTATTGTATTAACTATTGTAGGTTTAATTGGCACTTGGTTCATTTTACCTTCCATGACCCAAGTCATGATTGATGCTGGTTTAATTATTTCTGGTGACATTCACCATGCTGCTCAGGTGGGCGCTGCTCTTAAAGAAGGAGCTGCAGGCGCTGCCGCTGCTGCTGGTGCCGTAATGGGCCACTAATAAGATATCGTCTATCTTATAAAAAGCAGGCTATAGCCCCCAAAGCTATAGCCTGTTTTTTCTCCAAGCCAAGCCAAGCCAAGCTAAGCCATCCTACCCAAGGTTGGCTTAGCTCAGCTTAGCTAAGCCAACGCTTAGCTTGGCTGGCCCAAGCTAAACCAAGTTTGGCTTGCCCAAGCCGTGCCAAGCTATAGCCAGCAACCACTTCTCTCCCAATATCAAATCTCAACCACATTCCATTCCATTCCATTTCATTCCCAGACGTAAATCACACCCCTTAGTAGGAACACTTCCAATCCACAATCACAAAAGTAGGCAGGATCGTAGTGGAGATGCGAATATGGTCAAAACAAGCCCAGGCCTGTTTCCCAGGCCTGTTTCCCAGGCCCTTGTCCTGGGTTCTTGTCACTGTCCCCTGTAACAGGCTAAGGCAATGCCCACGTGCAGGACTGTAGTCATGCCCATGTCTATGACATATGCTAAGGCTATGCCCTGGGCCATGGCTATGGCACGCGTTACAGTCAAGGACAAGCCCATGGCACAAGCCTTTGGCTTAGACCACATCTGTGGCTACAGCAGGGCGTATGTGGGCTAAATTTTGTGGAGCAATGATAAACAAATTCACTTGCTTAAGAGAGTTAGCCTAGGCTGATTTTAACTAATGCGTAGCTCACAATTGTGGGCTATAATGATTTAAAAAATAAAAGTGTGTGATTGCACTGGTAATCTCATAGAAAAGATGTTTTTAGCTGGTCTAAAACAAGCTAATTGTTAATTTAATAAGTCATAAGCAGCACTATACAGGCTCAAATTTGCAAGAATAGCTTCATTAAAATCTAGCAAAGCCTATGTAGGTTGCTTATAAGGCTAATAAAGATTTCGGCATCTTGGCTGTGTTGAGGTTAACTAGAAATGATATTGTCTAACTTTGAAGTGCAATTTGTATAGTGAGTGTGAACCTGAGTCTTGGCCTTTGGTGTTCTTTGATAGAGTCAGGATAGGGGATATTTAGGAGATGGCACAATGCAAGTGTATTTGGTAGGTGGTGCCGTACGTGATAGGCTCTTAAACCTGGATGGAGCTGATAATGACTATGTGGTAGTAGGTTCAACTATTGAACAAATGCTCTCATTAGGCTACCAACAAGTAGGTCAAGATTTTCCTGTATTTTTACATCCTGAAACTAAAGAAGAATACGCTCTTGCCCGTACTGAGCGTAAAAGTGGTCATGGCTATAAGGGATTTGCTTTTTCCTTTAATGAAAATACCACTTTAGAAGAAGATTTACTGCGCCGTGATTTAACCATTAATGCCATTGCTCAAGATGAAAATGGTAATCTCATTGACCCTTATCATGGTTTAGATGATTTAAAGAATAAGGTGTTACGCCATGTGTCTCCTGCTTTTGTAGAAGATCCTTTGCGTGTCTTAAGAGTGGCTCGTTTTGCTGCTCGCTTCCATCATTTAGGCTTTAAGGTAGCACCAGAAACTTTAGATCTGATGAAAGAAATTACTCGCTCTGGGGAGCTTGAGTCTCTTACTCCTGAGCGTGTTTGGATAGAACTACATAAGTCCTTAAAAACTAATAATCCTGAGGTTTTTATTGAGATCTTGCATTATGTAGGGGCTTTGCAAGTTGTTTTGCCTGAGGTAGAGAAGCTCTCGGGAGTACCTGGGCCAAAGCGCTGGCATCCAGAAATTGATACTTTAGTGCATACTATGATGACTTTACATAGAATTGCTTTAGAGTCCAAAGATCCTGTAGCTAGATTTGCCATGCTCTGTCATGACTTAGGTAAAGGTCTTACTCCTAAAGAATTATGGCCTCATCACAAGGATCACAATGTTACTGGTTTAGAGCCTTTAGAGCAATTGTGTAAGCGCCTTAAAGTACCTAATGAGTATCATGATTTTGCCAAGATTGTAGTTTATTACCACACCTACATTCATTATTTATATGAAGATGGTGCTCGTGGCATTGTTACTTTGTTAGATCATTTAGATGCTTGGAGACGACCTGAGCGCATTAAGCCGTGGATTTTATGTTGTAAGTGTGACTTTTTAGGCCGTAAAGGCTTTGAAAATCGACCTTTCCCTCGAGCTGATTACTTAAATGAAATGTTTGTTATTTGTCAGACAGTAACAGCTAAAGAGTTTGTTGCTCAAGGACTAAAAGGTATAGCCATCAAACAAGCTATGTTTGAGCGTAGGGTCGAGTTAATTGATACTTTCTTAAAAACTATACCAAGAACAGAAATTGACAATAGCGCTAATAGTCAGCCGCCTGCGGAGACTGTAGAGCAATAATACAAAAAGTCCCTATACCAAAAAATTGGATAGGGACTTTTTTTGCAATAGGTGATGCTTAATTACTAAGAAAAGAAGTAAAGTAGCGCTACACCTAAGAGTACACGGTACACCACAAAGACGGCCATGCCAGACTTGGAGATATAACGCATAAATAGTGAAATTACGATAATGCTGGTTACAAAAGAAATGACACCGCCAATGAGCATTTCAATTGGATTAGCACCAATAGTTTCATTGTTAAAGAGCTTTATACCCTCTAATAAAGCAGAAGCTAAGATGATTGGGATGGAGAGCAAGAAGCTAAAGCGAGCAGCAGCCTCTGGGCGCATACCTAAGAATAGGCCAGCGGTTAAAGTAATACCTGAACGTGAGGTGCCTGGAACTAAAGCTAAGGCCTGAGCAAAACCAATAATAATGGCTTGGTGAATAGTCATACCACGTAAGCTATCAGAGCGGCGACCTTGGATATTAACAATGGTAGACCAATTAATCTTGCGATTAATATAAGAGGCAATACCAAGTAAGATACCAAAGCCAATAGTGGTATAGGCAATAACATGAATAGAGCGGGCTACAGTAGCAATATATGGCTCTAACAACAGACCAGCAACCGCAGCTGGAATAGTAGCAATAATAATGAACCAACCAATACGGCTTAAAGGTGTTTGCTTGCGCTTAATAGCAGATTCAATGGTATGAGTGCCAATTTGTACCAGATCAGACATGTAGTAAATGATGACTGCTAGTAAAGTTCCAAGATGCACGGCTACGTCAAAAGCTAAGCCTTGGTCTTCCCAACCTAGTAATTGGCTTGGGAAAATTAAGTGAGCACTAGAGGATACAGGCAAAAATTCAGTTAAGCCTTGCAATAGGGCAAGGACAACAATATGAGTAATAGGCACTTATCTCATCCTTTTCTTAGCATCAGTGAAAAGATTGTCTTTGTAAGGCCAACAATAATACCATGGAACAAAAGCAATACAGTTTTTTGCCCCAAAAAACAAAACTATTAGCCAAGCCAACCTTACAACATATCATACCAACCTTAGTTCAAGCTTAGCAAAGCAACAATATTATCCCCACTATTAAGGTCATAGCCCCATCACAGTCCAAGGCATCGATACCTCGCAGGCGCTATCGCAGGAACTGGCGCTAGCGCTGGCGCAAGCACAGGCATAAGTGTGCAAGCCAACGCAGGTGGATAGCAAGATAGTCAACACAGGAGCATGCAAACATGCCTGCTCAGGGGCTGGCGTAGGGGCTAGCGCAAGCGTGGGAGCAGGAGGGGCGTGAGCGCATAAGTGATAGGGGGAGTGAGGGTATTACTTGTTGCAAGAATCAGATATAGATAACATTTTTTAGACTAAAGGTAAATTAGAATACTAAAAGATACGCCTTAAGGGCTAACCTACTGTCTAAAGCAAAGAAGATCAATCAAATAAGGATGGGTTTGCTTTAATAAGAGCTTCTTTAATCGAAGGTTGAACCACGATAGAGCCAGACTATAGGGCATAGATCCTTATGATGGGCCACTCCAATTACTCTTATATGTTTTTGTTTTAGGAGACACCTATGGACTTAGTACAGCAGCTTATCAATTTGAATTTTGAAGGCAAATACGAGCAGGTAATTGATACTGTACAGGCCTTGTCTAAGGAGGAGCGCACTCCGCACATTCAAGTTGAATTAGGTATTGCCTATTTTTTTAAAGCCATGGCCTTTAAAAATCATCAAGTTTATTTTAAAAATGATGATGGCTCATTAGTTTGCGATAAAAAAGGTAAACCTTTAGAGGGCTTTGATGTTTTCATTAACTCTGCTGAGAATCTCTTTTTAGAGAACTGCTTAATGTTTAAAGAAGACATTCGCTTTCACCAATTCTTTGGCATGACTCTAGACGTTCAGAAAAAATACAGCATGGCTTTTATTGTTTATCAAAAAGCAATGATGATGTTTAAGGATAAGCCGCTCACAACAGCTGAGGAAAAGATTAAGAAGAACATTGCTGAGCGCTATGAGATTATGACCACAGCTATTACCTATCCTGATCCTCAGCCTACCATGGCGCAAAAGGTGCAACAATTTTGGTCAGAATTTGTAGCTAAAGAGACCGACCTTAGGATTAATTTAGCTAATAGTGCCTCTCAAGAACAGCATGAATTAGCTTATAAGCTTATGGATCAGTGTTTGGAAGCTTTAGGTTTTGCTGTTAAATATCAGATCGATGAGCTTGATGGTATTTTTACTGTTCATTTGTCCATGGACGACAAAGAATATAGAGTTTTTGCACTTCATTATTTAGTTAATATCATGCCCGTTGATAGTCTGCCTAAATGGCGCTTTAGCATTGGTTTTGTGCCTGACTATGACAAGGTAGGATGTTTAGAGGGTATTTCTTTTAATAGCAATGATCTTAGGGTATGGGTGGCTAAACAACAAAAGATCTCCTCAAACATGCTCATATTAGGGGTGTATTGTGAAAAGCTAGCTGATTATTTGCAATCACCGACATTAACTCATGAGCAGTATGAACAAGCAATTAAGACTCTTAGAGATTATTGTCTGAGCGTCATTGGTGAGCTCAATTACTGCACCTACGTAATGGATTTTAGGCTCTTAAAGTCAGTAGAAGAAAGCAACGTACTGCAAAATACAGAGGCTAATGTTGAATTAATCGTAGAGGATATGCTGTTCAAAGACTTAGCCGACTTTAAGGTATTACAGATGTATGGCTTAGAGGAGATACAAGATGTAAAGCAACACTGGGTTGCTTGTACTACCCCTTATAATTCAAAAGAGTATTGTGCTGAGGTTCAAGAACCTGATCTTAGGGATATTGAGTTTGCATTAACTTTAATGCCTGACTTAACAGCAGAGTTTCTTAACGACTACTATAAGCTTAGCGATGAGATGGTAATTGAGGGTTGTGTGCCTTTTGAGATCTGTTTTCTAAGAGCAAGCTTTGATAGTAATGTGCCTACCGATGCATTATTGCAATGGCTTCACAATCGTATTTTGGGAGCTTTACAGGGCACTTTGCCGTACCAAAACCAAACTATAGGCTCAGCATTGGGAACCCAGTTTGTTTACCTTAATGTTTTGTCTTTTGATTTTAGAGCTACTATGGAAGCTCTTAATAAGTATTTCCAGCAGGAAAAAGATCCATGGATTGCAGTTAGGGTAATGCGACCTGACACCAGGTTCATTACTATTAAAGCATTAGAAAAACCTGGTTTTTCCTCTAAATTTTAACTAAAAAGCCCAGCTTAAGCACTTTAGGCTGGGCTTTATTATTCATGCAAGTAAGGCTGGTCGATACAAAGTAGCAGCTAAAGCGAAGCTCAAGCTGAGCTTAAGCTGAGCTCAAGCTAAGCCTTAGCCTAAGGCTTGAGCCGAGCAATGTGTCATAGCAGTAAGAACAAATATATTAATAGTAAGACATAGACAACATTTCTAGTTCATACAACAAATTACAATAGACCTATCGATTTAACAAACAAACAACATGTTCTTGGTTCTGGGTTCTTTGTTCTTGGTACGGCTTGCTAGGTAATCCTTAAGTTGAGCTTTAGTCAAACAGTGGCTGTCATTTTATGCACTGGGAAGTAAATAGCTGAGCCTTGAAATCTAGAGATCACTAAAAATGGTCGCTACAAAGTAGGTGATTACACTCAAAGACCAGGATAAGTAGCTTTCATCAAGGTAGAAGTAATATGGAGTTAGGGAAAAAGTTTGAGCGTTGGAATAGGCAAGGAAAATTTGCCCAGGTAATTGAGCTTTTTGAGCAGAATCCTGAACAGGACATGACGGCGCAGAGCTTATTAGAGTACGCTATAGCCAATTTCCATACCGCCTTAAGTATAGATCCTAAGGATACCACCGTTGGTAGAGGCGAGGATGGATCTGAGATCTATATGCCCGATGGTACTCCTGTAAGCTTAAGGGACACTTTAATTTACAAAGGTTTTATGGTATTTGAGGGCTTAGCAAATGAGTTTCAGCATGATGTTAGATATACCTTCTATTATGGGTTGATGTTTGAGGAAAAAGGGGTATATCAGCTTGCTTATTTTTATTTTCAAAATGCATTAACAATAAGCTCGGAAGCCAAATTTTCGCCAGAGGATAGTGGGTTAGTAGAGCTTATCAAGGAGCATCTTGATGCTGTTAGAGATAAGCTATCTTTTCCTGAAATTAAAGAGCCATTTGCCGATCGAGTAAAGAAATTTTGGGCTGAATTTGTTAGCGTAGAAAAAGAAATTTTACAAAATCTTGCCCCTGACATTAGTGAAGATCAATATGATAAAGCTAGCTCTTTAATTGACAATTGTACGAGATTTTTATCTCTATTGATTTGAGTCACGCTTTTTACGTTACGCAGTAACATTCATTTTGTTATAGATCAGGTTATGTATAAATCCTACATCCCCGCAAAAAAATGTGGGGTATCATTATATGATGTTTTGGGTACCTTGTAGCTATCCATTAGCATGTGGTACTCTTATGTGCAGGTATGTCCAAGTAGTTTATAGGAAGCTTCAGCACT
>NZ_JALKIM010000075.1 GCF_023050945.1 Anaerobiospirillum sp. NML120448
ATTTGGCGAGGTTATTAAGGGAACTTAATAATTATGGTAACCTAAGAGTGAGTAAGGAGGTCTCATAAAAGGGAACCTAGTAACCAACCCAAGAAGCTCCCTCCATAATCGCAAGGTTTGGAGGGAGTAGTTCACTATGCTTAGGTATTAAAGCTAAACAAAATCACCTACAATAGAGCTTATTGTCTTAAGGTGCTAATTTTATTAAAAATTTCATTAGTCATTAGCTAGGTAAGGCAACTACTTTGCTAGTCGATACACTCATTATGTGTTTAATGCTTAATTTGAAATTTGTTTTGCTTTGTTAAGATTGTTGTTGTTGAGCAATCAGTATTAGCATTGAGTCTGATTGCTTTCAATAGTGTACAGACTAGGTAACATAGTTCTAAGTTAACTAGTAAGAAGTCTTATATTTCTTATTAGTTGTTGGTAAGGATAAAAATATTTATGGCAATTCATGAGCGTGCAGGTACTAAAGCATTAGATGCTGATTTAGTTAATATTCCTCGTTTAATGGCTGCTTACTATTTAAACAGACCAAATGTTGAAAATCCTGATGAAATGGTAAGCTTTGGCACCTCTGGCCACCGTGGTACCTCTTTAAATGGTTCTTTTACTGAGACCCATATTTTAGCTATCTCTCAAGCTATTGCTGAGTATCGTGTTAAAGAGAATATTTGTGGTCCATTATTCTTAGGTATGGATACCCATGCTCTATCTGAAGCCGCATTAGCTAGTGCAGTGGAAGTTTTAGGTGCTAATGGTGTTGAAGTACGTATTGAAAAAGATCATGGCTACACTCCAACTCCAACTATTTCCCATGCTATTTTGACCTATAACAAGGGTAAGAGTGGCTCTGCTTTAGCTGACGGTATCGTAATTACTCCATCCCACAACCCACCAACTGATGGTGGCTTTAAGTACAACCCAACTGATGGTGGTCCTGCTGGTACTGAAATTACCTCTTGGGTACAAAATCGTGCTAATGACATTATTCGCAATGGCCTTAAGGAAGTTAAGCGTGTAAGTTACGACAAGGCTTTAAAGCTAGATAATGTTAAAGAATATGACATGCTCAGTGAGTATGTTGATGATTTATGCAATGTTATCGATCTTGAGGCTATTGCTAAGGCTGGACTTAAGATTGGTGTTGACCCATTAGGCGGCTCTGGCTTGTTCTATTGGGATCGTATTGCTGATAAGTACAAGTTAAATATTAAGGTAGTTAACTACAAAGTTGACCCAACCTTCTCTTTCATGTGCTTAGATAAGGATGGCAAGATCCGTATGGACTGCTCCTCTAAGTATGCTATGGCAGGCTTAATTGCTCTTAAGGATGATTTTGATATCGCCTTTGGTAATGATCCTGACTATGACCGTCACGGTATTGTTTGCCACTCTGGTTTAATGAATCCAAACCACTATTTATCAGCTGCTATTAACTATATTTACACTCACCGTGACTTATGGCCTAAGGATGCTATGGTAGGTAAGACTGTAGTTTCCTCCTCTATGATGAATCGTGTTGCTGCTGGCTTAGGTCGCAAGGCTTATGAGGTTCCAGTAGGCTTTAAGTGGTTCGTTCCAGGCTTATTTGATAAGTCCTTAGCTTTTGGCTGTGAGGAAAGTGCTGGTGCTTCTTTCTTACGTAAGGACGGCTCAGTATGGACTACTGATAAGGACGGTATTATTGCTGCCCTCTTATCAGCTGAAATGTTGGCTGTTACTGGCAAGGATCCATCAGAGCACTATGCTGAGCTTACTCAGAAGTATGGCAACCCAGTTTACAACCGTGTTGATGCTCCTGCTAGCTCCAAGCAAAAGGCTATTTTAAAGAAGCTTGATCCATCTGCTGTTGAGGCCTCTACTTTAGCTGGTGAAGCTATTGTTGAGAAGCTTACTACCGCAGCTGGCAATGGCGCTGAAATCGGCGGCTTAAAGGTAGTTACCGAAAACGGCTGGTTTGCAGCTCGTCCATCAGGTACTGAGAACATCTACAAGATTTACATGGAGTCCTTCAAGGGCGAAGAGCACATCAAGCAAATCGAGAAAGAAGCAACCGAAATCGTGGATGCTGCCCTTAAGAAGGCTGGTGCCTAATACAAAGGTCTTTAACTTTTAGACTCAAAAAAGTTTAAAACTAGGCGCTCTATAGCTTGCCTCAACTCTAAAAATGCCGAAAGCAATCACTGCCTCGGCATTTTTTATCGCCAGTCCCCAGCCCAAGCCTGGCCAATCCTGTCCAGTATTTGGCTGGACCTGGCCAGGCCAAAGCCAATGCCTGAGCTTAGCTTGATACGCATTTGGGTGCTCACGGCCTGTAAAGTTTTTATGGTGCTTTTGGTTGCTGTTGCTAGAGCGGCCAATATATACCAGCCATAAGCTTTATGCAGGTCAGGGCAAGGAAATAAGATAAAGGGAGGAAAGTTCCAATGCTAGCACTGGCGCTGGCGCTAGCACTAGCGATAGTGCAATAGGGGACTTTGTAGAGGATTGGCTGTTGGAGATAGGGTTAGAGCTTACTTTTCAAAGGGGAAGGATGGGGAGAGAGCGTAGAAAAAACAAACGCCTACTAAGGGCAGGCGCTGTTTATAATTTTTTGCAAGGGTTGGTGCAATGATGCACTTTAGAGGAGAAGCATTAAGCTTGGCTTTGTTGGTTTTCGCTGGCAGGTTCTACTGGCTTTAATACGAAAAATAAAGAGGAAGCAACAACACAGAGAACAAATACAGCAGCGAATAAAGTGATCATAAATACTCCGAGAAACTCAATCTTGCTAACCAAAGATTAAGCCTTGCTTACATGAGATAAAGCTCATGTCAAAAATATAAGAAGAGGCAAATACTTGCCAAAGCTAAATTCTACTAAAACCGAAGAGAATAGCTTGCCACAATGTCTTATTAGAGCTTTGCGAGCGTAAAAAGTTCCAAGCTAACCTGCAAAATGTGACTTAAGACGCAATTTTTTTGCTTAAGTAAGAAACCTGAAAGATATCGCAAGCAACAAAGCCAATCTACTCTAAACAGATAAAGCTGGTATGGCAATAAAACGAAAAAAATTATTGAAATAATGTGAGCTTTGGTGCATCAAAGGGCAAAAACATCATCTTTTTAGCAACTTTGATGGCTGGTATAAAAATTGCGTAACAATGGCTATTAATCGTGAAAAATTTGCGTAAAATAGCGCTTTTTGGCTGTTTATGATCAATGTTGCCTTGACGGCACTGATTATCAGGCTAGTTAGAGCTATATTTACAAGAGGTCAGGCCATGCAAAATCTTAATAATGTTAACCACAATCAATCCGCCTCTGGCGATCGTGTAGTTAACAATAACTCTACTGAAAACTTGTTCGATCGTTTTAATCGCATCGAAGATAAGGGGCAACACGCTAAGTTTGCCTCCGTTTTGTCTGGCTTAAAATCTAAGTTTGGCTCTGCTTTTGGTGGTGAAAACAAAGGTGGCTTAAAGACCTTTGATAATATTATGGCCTCTAATAAAAAGGCCGTTGATGAGTTCAATAACATCAATAATGAAAAGCTCAACGAAGAAGAAGATCGTAAAAAGAGCGATAACAAAAAGGCCCAGCAGCTAAAGGATGTGCAGGACTTTAATATAGAAGCTCATGAGCTACAGGCTATTACTACCATGGAGGTGGCCGCTCATAAGGCCGATCACGATGCCTCTATGAAAGCTGAGCAAATGTCAAAGAGCATGCGTCCTTCTGATATTTTGGCTGCCTCTATGACCTCTTCATCTAATAATGCTGGCAGTTCAACAACAAATAGCGTTAACGCCTCTGTTGCTAATGTTACTAGCGCTACTAATTCAGGCAATGCTAATGCTACTGTTAATGCTACTGCTACTAATAGTGCAAGTGGTAGCGCAACAGCTTTTAATAATGGTTTAGGTGAGGGAGTAGGTTTTTCTACCTCCAATAACTCTAATATGGGTAATTCATCTAATGGTTCTAGCTCAGCAGCTCCTGCTGGCTATGGTCTTGAGCCAATGTCTGATAGTGCCCGTGCAGCACAAAGTATGATGAGAGTTGCTCATGTTGAAAGTGATGTTGAGATTGAGGACAATTTAAACAATATCAACCGTTCTAATTTGGGATCTTTAAATAGCACCGATCCAGATAGTGATGCTCAAAATGCCCAAAAGCTCTCTAATTTAAACAATAATGAATTACGTCAGAACTTAGATGTGTTAGCCCGTGAGTCTAATGTTAGCAAGCTTAGTCTACAAATGACTAATCCTCAATTAGTTGCTCAGGAGAAGGCTACAGCTAAGGCTTTAGCTGACATGCCAACCTCTCAAGATAAGATTGCTAATTTAACTGCTAGCAAAGAGGCCCAAGGTAATTTATTAAATACCTTATCTGGTAATGCTCAATTACAAGCTGGTGGTCAGGTATCAAGTGGTCAAAATGTAGGTGGTAGTGTAGCAACAGCAGCAGATACTACTGGCTCACAAAGAGTTAATGCTGTAGGCACCCAAGAGTTAAGTTCTGAGTCCTTAATTAAGAGCGCTCAGGCTCAAAAGCAAAGTCATGGTTCTGAGAGCTTAGGTTCTCGTGCTGCTATTGCAAGCAATGGTTTACGTGCCAGCACTAATAAGATTAGTGATCAGGCAGCATCTAATTCTTTAAATACAGCTAAGAGCGCTTTGAGCAATAATGCTACTGATGCTGCTATGCAAGATAAAAACGCTACTAAGGCACTTAATACTAGAACCAGTCACGCTTTAGCAGAGCAAAATACTGCCAATACTCAGGCAAAGGCTAATAACGCTCAAGAGGCTTTAATGCGTTTAGCTCAAGAGCAATTAGGCGCTACTAAGCACAACTCCATGGCTGAACTTAGTGCACGCAACGCTTTATTAGCTGATGAGGCTTTAAGCCCACAAAATAGCTCCTCAACCTTAGGTGCAGCTATTTCTTCATTAAAGCAGGGCGCAGCTCAGTCAAAGATCAGCACTACTACCAATTATGCTAATAGCTCTTTATATGCCTCTATGTTCAATGAGGAGCAAGAGCTTGATCCAATGTCCAATGATAATAGTATGGACTTTGAACAAAATAGTGATTCTGATGAACACAGTGCTGCTTTTGCCGCTTCCATGCAAAATACTACTAATGTAGCTCAGGGCAATAATAATGTCCTTCCTCAAGAATTAACTCACTTTGCTCCAAGCGGTAATGAAACTCAGGATGCTAATGACATTCACGACAAGGTAATGCAAATGGCTGCACGTAACTTAAAGCAGTTATCTGTAGAGTTGTCTCCAAATGAATTAGGCAAGATGAAAATCTCAATTAGCCTAAGTGAGGATAATGAAGCTGTTAGTGTTTCCTTGGCTGCGGCTAATCCACAAACTCGTGAAATTCTAGCTAAGGCTTTACCAAAGTTAAGAGACATCCTAGCTTCACAAAACATTACTACTGAGGCTCAAGTATCTGATATTAACTCTGATGAGCCTGAGGCTGTATTAACAGCCAATACTCAAGAGCAGGTAGCTTTAAGCTCCATTACTAAGTCAGCTGCGGCTAAGCGTGATCAAGTCAATGTAGCTCCTAACCAGATGGATGAAGTATCTTTTGACTCTTTAGTTGCATCTTCCAAGTCTTTAACCGCACAAGATCGCCAAGATTTAAGCGCTATAGGCTCAGTTAAGATGGATTCTGCTAGCGAAAACTTAAGCTTAGCCAGCGCCCAAGAGACCTTGGCTGCCTTTAGCAAAGGTCGTGCTTAGTAATAAGTAATAGATTATTTTCTTTGGTTTAGTACTTCCATGAGCTTGGCTCATGGGAGCTCTTTAGGGCAATGCCCTTTATCAAAGCGCTAATAGCTAAGCTGTTAGCGCTTTGTGCTTTTTGCAAGACCCTTAGTGCTATGCAAGAAGAGCCAGGCCACCAGGCCCAGGCTAATGCCTAGGCTCTGGGCATGGCCCCGTTCTGGGCCGTAGCCTTTGGCCAAGGGACATGGGGCCAATTGTCTTTGGCGCAGGCAAGAGCATTCAGATTGGTTGGCGGTAGGCTTACTGTGATTTTAGGGCCAGGAGGCGCATGATATTAACGGTGGTGCTTTGTAGCAGTTCTTTGACATGTTCCATAGAGTAGTCTAGGGACATGGGGCCATTGCAAATGGAAAACATAGCATGGATGTGATGGTCGTATAAGAGCTGTGATTGTGGGCCTATGCTACCGCATAAAGCAATTACAGGAACATTCAATGAGGCTGCAAGTTTAGCTACTCCTAAAGGAGCCTTTCCTTGCAAGCTTTGGCCGTCCATTCTGCCCTCGCCTACAATTACTAAATCACTATCTTTAATGTGCTCTTCAAGTAAGAGTAGCTTCATTACTACATCAATACCTGGGCTTAACTTGCCTTTGGTAAACCACAATAAGGCTGCTCCCATTCCGCCTGCCGCTCCTGCTCCTGGGACATTAAGGGCATCGCATTGGTAGTGGCTATTGATAATTTTGGCAAAAGATTTCAGCTTATGGTCAATGGTTGCGAGCTTGTCAGCTGCTATGCCTTTTTGAGGGCCAAAGATAAAGGTAGCACCATTAGGGCCGCATAAAGGATTGTTGACATCGCAGGTGCCCTCAATAGTAACCTTGGTTAGCTTAGCATCCAAAACACTGCTATCAATAGCAGCTATTGATGATAGTTGGTCGGCGCATAAAATGTCTTCTAACAAATTGCCATCTTGATCATAGAACTTAGCTCCTAAAGCCTGAGCAAAGCCCACTCCTGCATCATTAGTAGCACTTCCTCCTAGACCTATCATAATGTGGTTGCAGCCTAGTTTAATTACATGATCAACTAATTGGCCCAAACCATAGGTAGTAGCTCTTGCACCATTAAGCTGTCCTTTAGGAGCTAAGGTAATACCTGAGCATTGAGCCATCTCAAGTATGGCTTGATTGTCTTTATAAAGAAAATTAGCTTTTACCTTATTAAAATAAGGCCCTATGACTTCACAGCTATCTTTAATAAAGCCTTGCTGTTTTAACATAGGATAGAGACAGTCTAAAAAGCCATCTCCACCATCTGAAATAGGGGCGCTGATAATATGGCAGTCAGGAAACACTTCTTTAATGCCATTGGCTATAGCACTACAAGCTTGTTCAGAGCTACAGCTGCCTTTAAAAGAGTCCATGGCAATAGTAATTTTCATGATAATAAAGCCTTTTTTTACTTTACAACGGGGCCCAAGCAAGTTTTTTTAGGGAGTGGGCACACTCTTTGCACTTAGACAAGTCAGTCACTTTCTTGCTGATTATTTGACAGCTTAGAGAATGTTTTATTTCTCTTTTTGAGCCATAATATCTAGACTAAGATAGTGAGTTCGGTAAGCTATAGAATATCGCTCTTATTAGGATATTGGGACTTACCATAAGCAATAATTTTAATAAAGATTAATAGCGCACTTTATTTAGTAAGTTTCAATCTATAAAATAGCGCATGTTATTAGCTATACGAACGAGCTTAATAAAGATTTATAAATTTGAGCCTGATTAAGATTTCTATTCTTAGTTCATGCTCATCTTGTATGCCATAATAGTTTGCTCAAACCAAGGTAGCATTAAGGCTAATTTTTCAGGAGAGAAGGTCATGTCAGATACTGAAGATTTAGGAAGCGGAACTAAGTCACGTAAAAAGCTTATTATGCTTATTGCTGTAGTGCTATTGTTTATCCTTGGCACTGGTGGTTATGGCACCTACGCTTATTTACACCATTTATGGCCATTCTCAGAGTTTGAGCAAGAGAACGCCACTGATATTGCAGGCAAAATGGCTGGTCAAAGCGCTCAGGTTGATCTTTCCGACCAATATATTCGTTTTGACGTAGCATTTACCTTTAACTTACCAGGTAAGACCAAGCGTGGTCATATGGTTCAAGTTGAACCAGTGCTTGTGGTTCACGGTGTTGCTAATGCTGATCTAGCACGTCAACACCTTCCTTTAATTAGTTCCACCATCTCTGAAATTTGCTCACAGCAAGATTATGAAAGTCTTGCCAGCCCATCTGGAAGACAACGCTTTAAGCGTTTGCTGCTCGATGGTATTAGAACCAAGCTAACTGGCGTGGTAAATCAGCCATTAGTGGAACAAGTTCTCTTTACTAATTTTGTAATGCAGTAATGCGATGGGGATTAGACTAGCATGACTGAGTTTTTAACGCAGGATGAGATCGACGCTCTATTACATGGCGAAGGTGATATAGAGCCAGAACAGTTTGATGATAGTCAAGGTGTCAAACCGTTCGACTTCGGTTCCCAAGAGCGTATCGTACGTGGTCGTATGCCAACCTTGGAGTTGGTAGATGAGCGTTTTGCTCGTCATATGCGTATCAGTCTTTTCAACATGATGCGTCATAGTGCTGAGGTTACTTGGATCGGCGTAAAAATGATGAAGTTTGGTGAGTATGTACAGACCTTGTATGTACCTACCTCTTTAAACATGGTGCGCTTCCGTCCTTTAAAGGGTACTGCCCTAGTAACTTTAGAGGCACGTTTAGTATTTATTTTGGTGGAAAACTTCTTCGGTGGTGAAGGTCGTTTCCGTGCCAAAATTGAAGGTCGTGAGTTCACTCCAACTGAGCGTCGTATTATTCAAAAACTACTCAAAATGGTTTTTGAGGACTATAAAGAGGCTTGGGCTCCAGTAATGGACGTAGAGTTTGAATATCTCGACTCTGAAGTAAACCCAGCAATGGCTAATATTGTTAGCCCATCAGAAATGTTGGTAGTAAACCAATTCCACATCGACTTAGATGGTGGCGGTGGCGATATGCATATTGCCTTCCCATACTCTATGATTGAGCCAATTAGAGAATTGCTCGATGCTGGTGTGCAGTCTGATAAGGGTGATACTGACGTTCGCTGGAACAAGGCTTTACGTGAAGAAGTTATGGACGTGCAAGTTGATATGCGCGTAAAAATGCTTGACCTCGTATTAAGCCTAGGACAAGTTATGGATCTTAAAGTGGGTGATGTACTCAATGTTGAGATGCCAGATAACTTGTTAGTTTACATCGAAGACTTGCCAAGCTATCACGCTAAACTTGGTCGTACCAAAGATAAGCTTGCTATTAAGATTTCAGACATCTTGAAGCGTCCTCCTTCAATGAAGAGCGACCTATCCTTCCTCAAGGGCTCTGGTATTAACATTGAGGATGATGATGATCTAGAAGAGTTTGATGATGACTAATCCTAGGGCAGCCTAATTAAAATAGGCGACTTTTTGTGCTCAGATAAATTAATTTTTTTAAATATAAAGAGAGAGACCCCCTTGGTGGGGGAAGTTATTAAATTAATTCTGAGCCCTAGGATTAGAAGTCTCAAAGGCTTTTATTTAGGGGGTAGCTATGTTAGTTGCCCAAAATTCTTGCCTTAAGCAGGAATTATCAGGTTTTAATTTTCGAGTGTGCATGCGCTCTAGTTAGCGCAGCTCAAGACGGAGACTCCATAGAATGTCAGATATGGATAACTTAGGTGGCAACACCGATTGGACTGATGGCTTACCTTCAACTGATGGTATGGATGATATGAATGCTGCTGAGTTGGAGCATTTTGAGGATCCAACTAAGAGCAAGGCTCCATTATCTCGTGAAGAGCGTAAGAAGTTAGATGCTATCTTAGATATTCCTGTTACCATTACCATGGAAGTAGGTCATGCTAAGATTTCCATTCGTAACCTCCTACAATTAAACCAAGGTTCCGTTATTGAGCTCGAGCGTTTAGCTGGTGAGCCATTAGACGTTTTAGTTAATGGTACTTTGATTGCTCACGGTGAAGTTGTGGTAGTTAATGACAAATTCGGTATTCGTCTTACCGATGTTATTAGTCAGGTTGAGCGTATTAAGAAGCTTCAGTAGACTAGTTGTCTTTACCCTAAGATATTATTCTTGCAAAGTGTCAGCTAAGTCTGACACTTTGTGTTTATGGATTGTGAAAAAATAATAGCTAATCTTTAAGATAAGCGAGCCTTGGGGCATTGATGTTATTTTTTTTGGTAGAATTAACCAATTATTGGTAAAAAGATCAGTTAATTGTTATTTTGCAAGGTGATGTCTTATGCAGTCATTTTCACGAGCACATCATATAAAGGCGTGTCTTGGTTTTAAGTCTCTTCCATTCTTTAGTACTGTACCTTGCTTGAATAAATTTTCCTTGCCTGTATTAGCAATTAGCTCTTTATTGCTTTTATCCTTTCCTACTGTTGCCTTTTCTAATTCCTCTCAAGCCTTATCTAACAATGATCTCAATAATGCGCAACTCATGGCTGATGAGGAAGGCTTATTGCCAGCACCAAAGAATATTGATGCTAACAGTAATCCTGAACATGAATTTGTACTTAAGCAAAAACAAAGTAAGCAGTTAGAAGCTGCCAATAGTGATGGTGCTACAGAGAATAGTGAGCTTAGTGCTGGTAATGCTGCGCTTGGCAAAGAGGTGCCAAACAATGGGGCTAAAGGTTCGTTAATTGATGATAATATTAAAATTATCAATACCAATACTCGTTCAGGAGCTTTAGCAGGTGGTGGGGTAACCTCTACTGCTGGTCTTATCAAGTGGCTACTATCGACTGTTGCTATTTTAGGTATTATTTTTGTTTTAGCTTATGTTCTTAAAAAGTCACGTCTAGTACAACGTACTACTGGTTCATCTATGACTTTAATAGGACAAATGGCCGTTGGTCCAAAAGAGCGTTTAGTGCAAATTAAAGTAGGTGAGCGCTATTTGCTCTTAGGTGTAACCTCGCAAAATGTTAATTTGGTGGCCGATTTAAGCTCAGATTTTGCCAAAGAGCCTCAAGTTAAAGAGAAACGCTCCAAAGAGAAGGGCACCAAGCAAGAGTTTCTTAATCAAGCATCTTTAAGGGCTCAAAAAGAGCGTCTGTTTGCTCAAGATAATAGTATTAATGGGAACGAAGTAAACTCCAACTTAAATCAAGATAACTCTAATGAAACCAGCTCTCTTGAGGCCTATTGGGATGACCCTGTATTCTCTAAGCATTTAGACGGTAAGGATCAAGAGGCTTATCGTCCTAACAATGGTCGTTATACCAAAGAGCAATTAGAAAACTTAGGATATTGGTTTGAAAGTGAGCTTGATTACCACGAAGGTCATAATTTTGATATCAACCAGCAGCCTCATGAACACTCAAGAGAGGCAGCTCTAAGAGCAGGTCATTTTGATTCAGATGCCTATGATGACTTTACTGAGCAAGAATTAGATGCTTTGTATAAAGAGCATTTAGCTGCCGCCAAAGCTCGTCGCAGATTAAGTCGCCGTAATCCTTTAGGTAATGACTATTACGCAATGCCTAACGACGATGTTTTAAAACAAAGAGCTAAAAGGGCTAAAATAGATCTAGCTCAAAGCCGTAAGATGGAACAAAAATTTGGCAACGACGATTTTGGTACTATTTTTAACCAGGCTTATGATCAGGCTCAAGAAAAGCTCAATATCGATCCTATTGTTCCGCAAAACAATTTAAATAGTCCTGAAATGGAGCAGGGTACTATAGTGCAAGAGGTCTCCGAGGCTGATTTAGCTAAACATCAGGAACTAAGCACAACTCCAAGTGGATCGGTTACTACTTTAGAGCCAAATAAAGAAAACCACGAGTTAGATAGTGATGAGTGCTCCAAGGACAAGTCAATTGATAACAATGAGGTTGAAGTTGATGTCTTGCTAGCCATTGATGAAGCTGTTGAAAATAGTAAGCCTATCAAGAGTTCTTCTTTTGAAGAGACTACTGATGCCAATCAGGTCAATATGATTAATGATGAGGCTGAGCCTATTAAAGAAGATAGCGATATTAATCACGATGCTAACAAGAGCGAGCCTGTTAACAACTCTAAGTATGTTAAAGGCTCTAAGCGTAAAGGTCGCAACTCAAAGGCAAGAAATTTTTAGTCTGCAATTTAAGACAGGAGATAACCATGATCGCAGCTGATCATAATCCAAAAGCGATCCCAGTAGATCGTACTCTACAGCTACGCGGGTTAAAGCGGGTTTTTATGATCGCTTTTAGCTTAAGCGTGATCTCAGGATTAATATTATATTTTTGTTCGAGCGCACAAGCTGCTGATTTAGATATGACAGCTTTTACCGTGAAGACAAATCCTGATGGAACCCAAGATTACTCACTGTCTTTACAAGTAGTAATGTTAATGACCTTATTGACCTTTTTACCGTCAATTATCATTATGACTACTTCATTTGTGCGTATTATCATTGTGCTGGCAATTTTAAGACAGGCCATGGGTTTACAAACCTCTCCATCTAACCAAATTTTGATTGGTTTGGCCTTCTTTATGACCATTTACATTATGACTCCAGTACTTAACGCCATTTACAATGAGGCTATTGTTCCTTATTTAAATGATGAAATGCAGGCTAGAGAGGCTATTGTAGTTGGTCAAAGACCTTTGCATCAATTTATGCGTGAGCAGACACGTATGTCTGATCTTAATGCCTTTATTGATTATGCTGGCATTCAAGTAGCTCGTGCTGAGGATGTACCTTTGCACGTTTTAATTCCAGCCTTTATTGTTTCAGAGCTTAAAACTGCCTTCCAAATTGGCTTTATGCTCTTCTTACCATTCCTAATTATTGACTTAGTAGTAGCTTCGATTTTGATGGCCATGGGTATGATGATGCTCTCGCCTATGATTGTATCGCTGCCGTTTAAGTTAATGCTCTTTGTGTTGGTAGATGGCTGGACCTTGATTATGGGATCTTTGCTCGCATCGTTTGGTATAGGTGTGCCTACATAAAGTTAATGAATTTTTTATGGGCAAAACAGTATAGTCTTTTCTCTTTTTTAAAGTGAGGTGAAGTGTGGAACCAGAAGTATTCGTTGAAGTGGTACGACACGCCCTATCACTAGTTGCGGTATTAGTAACTGCCTCAATTTTGCCATCGTTGGTAGTAGGTTTAATAGTAGCTGTTTTCCAAGCTGCTACCTCTATTAATGAGCAAACTTTATCTTTCTTACCACGTTTGATTGTTACTATTTTGGGTCTGATGTGGGGCGCTCATTGGGGCCTTAGTAAGTTAACTGAGTTCTTTTATGAATTAGTGCACTCTATCCCAGCAGTAGTTGCCTAAACATTAACCAAAGGTATCAATATGGGCATTAATTTTTTAGAACCCATTTTGCTAGACGGCCTAGACTCGATTATGTGGCCTTTATGTCGAGTGGGTGGCTTTATGATGACTTTTGTTACCTTTTCAGGTTCATCTGTTCCTCGTAATGTACGTGCCTTATTAGCTCTAGCAGTTACTGTATGCTTCTTACCTAATATTCCTGCAATTGATAGTAATTTAGAGGCATTTTCAGGCCTTGGTATTATCACCACCATTTCTCAGGTATTAATAGGTGCAGGCTTAGGTTTTATGACGCAATATCTGATTGCTAGCTTTGTTCTGGCTGGTCAGGCTATTGCTATGCAAACAGGTTTGGGCTTTGCTTCCTTAGTTGACCCTGTATCTGGTACTAATGCTCCTGTAGTAGGTCAGTTCTTTACTGTACTTTGTACTTTAGTGTTCTTTGCTGTAGATGGCCATTTAGTCTTTATTAGATTGTTATTACTAAGCTTTGAGACTTTACCTGTAGGCCCTGGTATCTTTACTCCACCTAGTTTGGAGGCCATTATTTACTTTGGCGCTACCATGTTCCAATGTGCTTTATCTACCTCTATTGCAGCTATTTGTACCTTATTGGTAGTTAACTTTACCTTCGGTGTTATGACTCGTGCTGCGCCACAATTAAACGTGTTCTCTATGGGCTTTGCCGTGTCTATGACTGTAGGCTTATTTATTTTGTTAGTCAGTCTAGATGCCTTTATGATTAACTTTACTATTGCTATCAATGCCCTAATGAGAGATTCATGTACTCTCATAGGAACAGGCTGCGAAGGTGTTTTCTAGCCAACAAAAAGCCCTCACATGAGGGCTTTTTGCTAATACGCAATCCCTCATCCCACCGCACCTTATCCCATTGCGCCATATTATTAGCTGCCCTTATTACTTACCATCCTGACAATCCTTGCTTAAAGAAATAGCAGCGCAATAATATAAGCTCCTCTAAATTGAGCTCCAGCCCTTAATTGGCTTTAACACACCAATGAACTGCCCAATACGGCCAGTCCAGGCCCAGGCCCAGGCCCAGGCCCTGGCCCTGGCTCAGACCAAGGCTCAGCCCTGGCCTTAGCCTTTAGCTTGCATAAGGCTATGGATGTGAGCAAGAGCATAGGTTCGCTGAGATTATGCACCAGCATATGGTCAAGAGTGTGCAAAAAAGCAAAGGCATTCTTAAGTGTATGAGCGTGCCAAATACCACAGGCAGTCAAAAGGGCATGCCTCTTAGCATGTTATTGCTCTTGAGCTGAAGCTAGAGCTGTAGCTTGAAATTGGGCTGTTGATTGGAGCTGAAGGTTGTAGCCTATAGTCTATAGCTTGGAGGTTAAGAAACTGGTACGTGCGCCTAAGCGCAAGAAGGGGAGATTGAAAGTTGGTAGGATATGATGGGTGGGGATGCTAGAAACAAATTAGGGAGCCATAAGCTCCCCAATTGTCTTAGGTTAAATAAACCTTAAGTGTGATTAACTAAGCGCAATTGCGTATTAGTCCATAGCGCTGTCGTCGCCTGAACCACCAAAATCACCACCCATCTCATCGTCTGCACCTACAGAGCATAAGCGGTGGAGGCGACGAGGCTGAATAACCTGTAAATACTTCTTAAAGATCTTAGCATTTGGATCGGTGATTACATCGTCAGAATGTAATTGCTCTAAGAATACTTTTTCGGTTTCGTCAGCTGGCTTACGGGTGCCTAAGTGTAGCTCCATCATAGCAGTGCCGCATTTTTCTAGGATGCCGCTTTCACGAATTGAGAACTCACCTGAGCGGCGAATACCGCGAGCAAAATGTTGAAAATCATTGAATTGCTTTTCTGATTCAAAGCTCATAAAGACTTCCTTTCAACTAGATAAGAAGTTCGTTCGTCAGCAGGCACAAAGCAACTGATTAACTGTACTTCGTTTTCGATTAGCATCAAGCTAAAATAAGAGCTTTTTGCACATTATAAAATAGCGCCTTATTCTAATACATTGAGCGAAACTGTCAACTAAAATTAAGCAAAGAACCATTATTACAAGGCATTTTAGGCAGTGTAAAAGCTGCATTAAAACTTAGCTAAAACTAAGCGCTTGATAATTTTAGTTCTCAGTTTTTTTAGTATAGATCGCTTTTGCATAGCTAACTGATTTAGAAAAGATATATTATTAATTTGCTAGCTAGCGCAAACCATGAATTATCTTAATGAAAAGTAGACTAAAAGAGCACTTTTATACAAAAAATTTGAGGCCAGCGCTATGCTTTGCTAAAATTCGATCAGATACTCCTATCTATTTATGGTGAAAAAGTACGGAAAATTTGTACTTGGACTTAATTTATCGCTATGATAGCTAGGTTTTATTAGTTTTATACAGCAGCAAAACTTAGTAATTAGTTAAGCTCTACTAACAAAGGTTGAGTTTAACTAATTGCTAAGTAGTCTGCATTAATTCATTTGGAGATCCCAATGGGCTCTTGTGAGAAAATTCCACGCAACTTTATCACTGATATTATTGATGATGATCTAAAAGAGGGTCGTCATACCAATGTAGCAACTCGCTTTCCACCTGAGCCAAATGGCTATTTGCATATTGGTCATGCTAAGAGTATTTGCTTAAACTTTGGTTTAGCTCGTGATTACAACGGTACTTGTAATTTACGTTTCGATGATACCAATCCTGTTAAAGAGGATATGGAGTACATCAACTCCATTAAGCGTGATGTTCAATGGTTAGGTTTCCAATGGAACGGAGAGGTTAGACACTCTTCTGATTACTTTGAGCGCCTTTACGGATACGCTGTTGAGCTTATTAAAAAAGGCTTAGCTTATGTAGATGAGTTAAGTGCTGATGAGATGCGTGAGTATCGTGGCACTTTAAAAGAGCCTGGCAAGAATAGCCCATACCGTGATCGTAGTGTTGAGGAAAACTTAGCACTATTTGAGAAGATGCGTAATGGTGAGTTTGAAGAGGGCAAGGCTTGCTTACGTGCTAAGATTGATATGGCTTCACCATTTATTTGTATGCGTGATCCTGTTATCTACCGTGTGCGCTTTGCTACCCATGCTATAACTGGCGATAAGTGGTGTATTTATCCTATGTATGATTTTACCCACTGTATTTCTGATGCCATCGAGCATATTACTCACTCTATTTGTACTTTAGAGTTCCAAGATAACCGCCGTTTATACGATTGGGTTTTAGACAATATTTCTATTGATTGCCACCCACATCAATATGAAATGAGCCGCTTAAACTTAGAGTATTCTATTACCTCTAAGCGTAAGTTAAATCTCTTAGTAAGTGAAGGCTATGTTGATGGTTGGGACGATCCACGTTTAACCACTATTTCTGGTTTACGTCGTCGTGGCTACACTCCAGCCTCAATTAGAGAGTTCTGCCGTCGTATTGGTGTTACTAAGCAGGATAATACTGTAGAAATGACCGCTTTAGAGTCATGCATTCGTGAGGACTTAAACGCTAATGCTCCTCGTGCTATGGCAGTATTACACCCATTACGCTTAGTAATTGATAACTACGGTCAAGAAGGCGTTACTGCTACTTCCTTTACCGTACCTAACCACCCAGATAAGCCAGAGCTTGGTAGCCGTGAGATAAGCTTCTCTAATGAGTTATTCATTGATGAGGCTGACTTTAGAGAAGAGGCTAATAAGCAATATAAGCGCTTAAAGTTAGGTGGTTTAGTACGTTTACGTCATGGCTATATTGTTAAGGCTACCTCTTGTGAAAAAGATGAAAACGGCAAGGTAACTTGTGTTCACGTTGAGGCTGTACCAAACTCTGTAGGTTGTGATGTTGAAGGCTTTAAGGCCAAAGGCGTAATTCACTTTGTGGATGCCAAGAATTATTTTGATGCTAAGGTTATGATGTATCAGCGTTTATTCACCGATCCAAATCCAGGTGCTGCTGAAGATTTCTTAGCCTGTGTTGATAAAAACTCTGTTGAAGTTATTGAGCATGCTGCTTTAGAATCTTCTTTACAGCAAGCTAAAGTCGGTGATAGCTTCCAGTTCGAGCGTGAAGGCTATTTCTGTGTAGATTCTAAGCACTCTACTCAGAACAATCCTGTCTTTAATTTAACTGTTGCATTGCGTGAGACCAAGAAGGTTCAAGCATAATTAAAGGAGACAAAAATGTCAGATAATACTGATGATTTAGAGAAGAGCAACGATCCTATTGCTCCACCTCCTGGTTCTGATTACGAAGTTCCTTTCATCTTCCACTCAGAGGCTCCTTTAGAGCGTGCTTTTGACAAAGCTGAGCACTGGGTAAAGTCAGGTGTGCGTCCTGATCATATCTTCTTAGATGATCGTAATATTTCTGTAATCAACTTCCATAAGATTATGAGAGATCCACTCCTTGCTCAGGCAGGTGTAGATCGTTTTGTGGATTTCCGTTGCTCCTTAACTTTATCTGAGACTGATGTTGATGCAGTGTTCTCTTCTGTTTGCTACTACGAGCCAGATTGCGAGCCTGTATTTATCAATCAGTTCGATCCAGAGTTAAGCTCTATTAAAGAGGTTTTAAACATGGTTGCTGAAAACCTCTTTAACTACTTAAAGAAGCCATTAGTCCGTCAGCACATGGACGATTAATTTTAACTAACAAGTTTTAGTTAAACTCTAATAAGGCCAAGTCTAGTTAGCGCTAGCTTGGCTTTATTTCATTTAGCAAGCTCTCCCCTCCTAAAATCCCTTGCCCCTTACTTGCTAAAGCGCAAGCCCCCAGATAATCCCTCAGCAAAGCCAGCTCTCCAGCAAAGCAACCTGCTAGCTAAGCAATCAATCAATTAACCAGATAACAAACTAACCAAGCGATAAGCCAAACGCCAGGTATCAAGCTAGCAACTGACCTTTAGCAATCCAGGTTATTAGGGAATAGGTTGATAGGTGATAGGGTGATATGGTGCTAGGGTGACAGCCAATAATCTATTAATTTATTGCTGCTTGTAGTGCTTTTGGTTCTTAGAGGCACTTGGCAGGATGGGCGTATGGACTGACTATATGATAGGCAGTAATTAGCTTGGTAATAGGGGACTAATAGTTTGCTAGGAGCGGGGAAAGGTAATAAAGCGCCCTAAAAAATTTAGTAGTTACGCGTGAGAACATTATCAAGTTTAAAAACATTGATTTTATGGGATTTTATGTTTTCGAAATCGATAATTTTTAGGAAAAGTTTTGACGACCTAAAATTATGGATAAAGACTTGAAAAA
>NZ_JALKIM010000076.1 GCF_023050945.1 Anaerobiospirillum sp. NML120448
AATTCTATTATAGCATCGATACAAGAAACTATACTATATTGACATTTTGGTTTTATACATACATATAGATGATTACAGATTTGTTTCGGTAATTTAGACGGAAATCATACTATTGTCGGTCTATATGGTCTTTCTACCAATAAAATTGCAACTCAATTAAGAAAAACGAGAATATCCAGAGCTATCTAAGGTGAGGCTGGAATTTGGCAATTTTGATAAATTTTTTTACATTTTTAGTGAATTTTGGTTAAAAAATGCTAAAAACCAGCAAAAAAGCTTATTTTTGCCTATTTTGAATAATTTTGTTGGAGCTATTTATATATGTTGAGAATATCTATAAAAATAGCAAGAATCCTTGGACAATCTTATCTTTTTAACGGTCAAAGTGCTTAATTAAAGTTTTTGCTCTTAATAGCGATTATTTGAGTATACCGAGTACGAATTTAAAAACTCATACAATCCCTTGTACTTTTAGGTGAAATTAAAGGTGGCCAATAATTTTTTGCCACTCACATGCTTTTTCAAACTCAGAGGTTAGTAATTATGGCAGTTTATGTAAATACCAATATCTCCTCTTTGAATGGTCGCCGCTATTTAAACAATGTACAAAATTCTTTGACCACTACGTATCAGCGCTTAAGCTCTGGCATGCGCATTAACTCTGCCAAAGATGACGCTGCTGGCTTACAAATTGCCGACCGTTTAACCACCCAAATCAATGGATTAAATCAGGGAAATCGCAATACTAACGATGCTATTGCATTAGCTCAAACCATGGAAGGTGCTCTTGATGAGACCACCAACATGCTCCAAAAGATCCGTACCCTCGCCGTTCAAGCTTCAAACGGCACCAATAGCGCCGAGGATCGCAAAGCACTTCAGCAAGAAGTAAACAGCTTATCCTCTGAGGTTACCCGTATTGCTAAGCAAACCAAGTTTGGTGGCTACACTGTATTAAATGGTAAGTTAGAAGCTGGTGCAGGCAAGAATCCTAATTCTTTAATTGATGCTAACGGTAAGGTTACTTTCCAAGTAGGCGCTAATAACGGCGATCAAATCGAATTTAACATCGGTCAAGATGCATTTACCCTTACAGGTATTGCAAATATGGCAAACGTTCAAGGTAAAGACACAGCAGCAGATGCTGCTGGTCAAAATGGTACTGGCCTTGTTAAGAGCAAAAATGGTACTGATGCTACCTGGACTATTTCTACAGCTGAGGGTGCAAAAGCAACTTTAGCGAACATTGATAAGATTATTGCTCAGGTTGATAGCAAGCGTGCGGACCTTGGTGCCCTGCAAAACCGACTTGAATCCTCAATCCGCAATCAGGCTAACGTTGCAGCTAATCAGGCTGATGCACGTAGCCGTATTCGTGATGCTGACTTCGCTGAGGAATCTGCTGCTCTAAGCCAGCAATCAATTATTCAGCAGGCTGCTACTTCAATGCTTATGCAGGCTAACAGCCGTCCACAATTAGCCCTTTCAATGCTTGGCTAAGCTTAAGTAAAGATTTATAACTATCTATCTATTAACATTCAAAAAAGGCTCTTATCACTTAAGGTAAGAGCCTTTTTAATTAGCACGCTATGCAAGAGTTTTGCTTTGCCTTGCTTTGCATTGACTTGCCTTGCCTTGCTGGGATGGGGCTTAGAAGTCCTCGTCGGTGTCGATGCAGTAGGTTGGGACGCTCTTTTCGTAGGCAAAGTGGATTGGACAATGCTTGAGCTTGAACTTGTCTGCTAAGTGCTCACCTAAAAGGTTGATGGCCTCTTGCTCTGAGGCGTGGTGGCCTACTACAAATACTAAGGTGCCAGTTTCCATGGCCATATGGTAGGTTTGCTCGTTAGCATCGCCAGTGATTAAGGCTTGGAAGGTTGGCTGCTTATCATTGTCTAATAAAGATGATCCAGAACCTGAGCATACAGCCAAGTCATCAATCATCATATCCTCAGTAATATTACCTAAGAGGCTAACTTTAGTATCTAAGCGGTGGCATAAGATAGCTGCAATCTCTTTTACGGTAAGAGGCTCAGAGAGCTTTACTCTCATACCAATAGAGTTCTTATCACCTGGGGTAATGTAATCAACAACATCACCACCTAAGATATGGGCTAAAAAGGCATTATTACCAAATTCTTTATGAGCATCCATTGGGAGGTGATAAGCTACTAAATTAAGCTTACCCTCAACTAGAGCTTTTACTCGCAAGAAATAATTACCCACTAAGCGAGGATCGGCTCCTTTCCAGAATAGACCATGGTGCACAATTAATGTATCTGCACCAGCTTCAATAGCAGTATCAATAGCCTCTAAGGATGCAGTGCATGCAGTAGCAATTTTTTTAACCTCTTTAGGGCCTGCTACTTGTAAACCATTATAGGATGCATCCTTAAAATCATGGGCCTCCAAAAGCTCATCTAAATAGGTAGTTAACTCCGATACCTTCATAAAAAAAACTCCATGATAATAAAGCGGGTAATTGTTTTTTCTCTAATGCCCACACTATCTTATTCGTTAGCACCATGTCGGCAGTCAAAACTGTCACTGTTATGGGCATAGTTTTGGATATCAAGTGCAAGCTTGAAACAAGCGTGAGCTTGAGCCTTTTTCTATAGCTTGAATGAGTGCTGATAACAGCACTAAGCTTACCTCATGCTAAGCTTTGGTATTTTAACTAAGTTAAAGCTTAGTTTACACCTAAGCAAAGGGCTCTCTTAATAATAGCAAGATTCATTATACTTTGCTGACACTACTATTAGGTAGCATATAGGCTCTTATGATTGGCCAAAGCTCAGTAAAAGCACGGCAAAAGCCTGATAAGCGGATGCCAATGGCTTGCCAACGGTAGCCAACGGCTTGCTAACAGCTGGCTAATGGCAGAGGGCGGCTTGCCAATGGCTTGCTAAATGCCTGGCAGAAATTCATGGTGCTACTGTAATTAGCAAAAGAGCAAGCTAAAAGCTTGCTCTATTAGGTTGCTTATGTTTGGGGGTTAATTTAGCTAAAGCTGTATTTTTGTTAGCTTTGCTTTGCCTTTGTCTTAGAGTGGTACCACTTTAGATTTGGTGCCGCAGAGCTTATCGATACGGGCTGATAAGGAGCTAAGCTCAGCCTTGTTGTTGGAGCGACCGCCGTAAACTCGATAGAAAGAGGAGCCATTAGCATTGACGACTTTTACTGCGTAGTAAGAAATACCTGCCTTTTTGAGGGTATTTACTACGTTCATGGCATTGTCCTTCTTAGAGAACACACCAACTTGCACTACAAAGCGCTCATTAGGTCTGGTGCCTGCAAGTACATCATCTTTGCTATTTGCATTGTTCTTGGCACTAGCTGGAGTTGCTTGCGGCTTGGATGGGGCCTTTTGAGCAACTAAGATCTCAGGCTCTTTTTTCTCCACTGCTGGCTTTTTAACAGGGGTATTAGCACTAGGCTTAGAGGCAGTTAAGATTTCTGGCTCTTGAGTTTTGTTTGGTTGTGCCTGGGTTGGTGCTGAATTAACCTTATTGTTATTAGCAGTTAAGATTTCAGTGCCATTGATATTAGCATTGGCATTGGCATTATTTGGCTTTGAAAACTCAAGCATTTCAACTGAGCTATCAACATCAACTGAACCTTGGTTATTAGACTCCTGCTGCTGTGCAAGATTATTATTGTTAGGCTCTGGGGTTAAGTTAAGAACACCATTTTGATTATTGATATTAAGGGCCTGCTCCATATTGGCACTAGGCTGATAGGTAAGCTGGCCCTCTTGATTAAGCACAGCACCATTACTGTCTACAGCCACAGCATCTGGATTTTGCTTAACAATCACATCTTTAGACAAGATCACAGGTAAGAAAATTAAAATGGAGGAGGCTACAATAGCAAAACCTACCAGACGATTTCTTAAACTCTTACTAATGACCATAACGTTATGCTCCTGCTCAACAATGTGCTCAATCTAAGTCAATAATACTAAAAAAAATGCGTCTTTTCAGAGCCTGCCCCAAAAGTACTTAAACATTACTTATTATTGGGGCTAATAATTACTAATTTACGTGTAAGAAATCAGAGGCTTCACTTACAGTAACAAAAGAACCCATAACAATAATGGTATCTTCACAAGCACAATCATGTTGAGCTTGATCAATGGCCTTAGCTACAGTATCACACTTATAAAGTTGTACCTTCTCATGATCAACATGATCATTGAGGTAATTATATAAGCGTTCTTGGCTCTCGCCACGCGCAGTATTTAAGGTTGCTACATAGAAGGCATCAAAGCTATCTTTTAAGGTAGCAAGCACGCCTTCAATATCTTTGTCTTTAAGCATAGCAATAACTGCTACCTTACGGCCTTTAGAGCTTAAATAAGTACCTAAATGAGCCTTTAAGTGAGCAGCTGCTGGTTCATTATGAGCTACATCAAGATAGATATTTGGCTGATAAGAGGCCAGCTGCATACGACCAGGCAAGCAAACATTAGCCACAGCATCTTCAATGGCACTTAAGGTTTCAAAATTATTCTTAAAGCCTAAGGCATCAATGAGCTTAAAGATAACATTAAGAGCAATACCAACACAGCTTACAGGTACTTTTGGATAAGGGAAGTATAAAGCAAAGCTTACTGCCTTATCTTGGTAGCAAATTTCATGGCTCTGAGCAAAGGACTTACCCTCACAATCGGTCTTGGCTACTACATCAACCTTAAAGGCAAAGTCCTCTAAATAAGTCTTGGCATCATTGGTCTTAGCAACAGTTAAAATTTCTAAACGAGCATCTTCGTCAATATTCTTACCTACTACTACCTCACCATAAGGCTTAATAATGCCTGCCTTTTCATGAGCAATTTGAGTAGAGCTATCACCCAAGATTTTCATATGGTCTTTACCAATAGAGGTGATAACAGCAATATCGTTATAGAAGATATTAACTGCATCTAAGCGACCGCCTAGACCAACTTCTAAAACTAAGAGCTCACAGCGCTGATACATAAAGGCACGTACCGCAGCTAAAGTAGCAATTTCAAAATAAGTAAGCTCAATTACCTCATCTTTTAAAGGACGCTTATTAGCCATGAGGCGAGGAGCTCCTAATTCTTGGGCACGAGTAGCCTGATTGAGCTCAGCAATAGCCATAATGCGCTCATCTGAGCTTAAAGAGCTATCGTCCTCAAAGTCCTCATCCTTAAACTGAGCAAAGTTTTCTTCTTGAGGGTCAATCAAGGATTCAATTTGAGCATCAGGAAATTGTGCTGCTACTACCTCGGAAAAGCACTTAGCTAATAATTGGTCATCAATCTTTTCACCATTGAGCTGAATACGCTCAGTAAAAGACTTTAAGTGCGGAGAGGTAAACATGCCCACATTAACATCTAAATTGCTCATGGTTTGAGCAATTAAGGCACAAGTAGAGCCCTTACCATTAGTACCAGCAACACTAACAATATAGGTACCATTGTTGACCAAGTCCTCAAACAAATGGAGACGAAAAGCCACTTCACGCACTCTATCTAGACCTAGGGCCATATGATCAGGGTTAATAGTATTTAAATACTGTTCCCAATGAGCAATATCCCAGCTATTACCTTGATTTTTAGCCTCTAATAAGGCTTGAAAAAGAGCGTTGCTATCTTGTTGTACAGCTTGTCCGCCAATAGTTTCGGTTTTGATCATAACAATAATCAGGTGTGATCCTCATTAAAATCAAAGAGGAAACACTCTGCTCCTTTTTAAAAGCTAATAAACAGAATACTTCTCTTTTGCTAGCAAAAAAGAAGCTTGAGTCCTAAAGCTATCTAAAGACCCAAAAGATCCCCTATGCTACTAAGGGCAGGTAAAATTAAGACCAAGTACTAGTTAGTACTATATTAAGTCTCTTCACTCTAATAATACAAAAAAAGCCACAGGATGCACTGTAGCTTTTAGTCAATTATGCTAATTATTCTTGGCCAAAATATAATTTTTGGCTAATACATCACACCTTTAGACTACTTTAATTGAAAAGAACCAGCCCTACATCTCTTGCAAAGACCTAAGCACCAGCTTATGGCCATTAGCCTCCTAAGCTCTAGCCCTCATAGTCTCAGATAAAAACCTTAGGCCTATTGCTAAGAAGCCTGAACTATGAGCCCTGGTCACAAGCCCTAGCCAAGAGCTGTGGCTACAAGCCTGAGCCAAGAGCTTAGGCCTCATGGCCTGAGCTTCAAAGCCAAGCTTATGCTTGGCTTTAGCGCAAGCTTGAGATTAGCTAATTTTGTCCCTCACTTTAATGGGTAAAGGCGGCTGCTTATTGGTATAGCTGCATGGCTATTTTGCAGGGGTAAACTGCAAGATTCTAAGGTGAGCTTAGAGTAAAACTCTCATTACTTATTTAAGGCACGACGAGAGGTTTTCTTAGCCTTTTCCTCAGACTCTCCTTTGGAGAGATCCTCATTTTTCTCAAAGTCTAAAGGCTGCTCAGTACCTTCAAGTGCAAGGTGCTCTTGAGCAGTAGCTAAGAGATCATCAGAGGCAGCAGCTAATTGATTAATTGGCATGTAGGTTTGGCCCTGAAGGCTGTAACCTAACATCTTAGCAATTAACTCTGCAATCTCATCACGCATCTTGTGACGAGCTACGATCATGTCAATAGCGCCTTTTTCTAATAAGAACTCTGCTCTTTGGAAACCTTGAGGTAACTTCTCACGTACGGTTTGCTCAATAACACGAGGGCCAGCAAAGCCAATTAAAGCATTTGGCTCAGCAATATTAACATCACCTAACATGGCTAAAGAGGCAGATACACCACCCATGGTAGGATCGGCCATTACAGAAATAAATGGTAAGTGAGCATCAGACATCTTTGCTAATACAGCAGAAGTCTTAGCCATTTGCATTAAGGAGAGTAAGGACTCTTGCATACGAGCACCACCAGAGGTGGAGAAGCAAACTAAAGCACGACCCTCTTTAATACACTCTTGAGCTGCTAAGCAGAAACGAGCACCAACAACAGAGCCCATGGAGCCTGCCATGAAGTTGAACTCAAAAGCACAAGCTACTACAGGAATGCCCTTTAAAGTGCCCTTTTGTACTACTAAGGCTTCTTTTTCACCAGTGCTCTTTTGAGCAGCAGTGTAACGATCCTTATAGCGCTTTAAATCCTTGAAGCGTAATACATCATGTGGCTCTAACTCAGAACCTAACTCGACACGATCACCTTCATCTAAGAAGGACTCAATACGAGCACGAGCCTTAATACGCATATGGTGGCCACACTTTGGGCACACATTAAGATTACGCTCTAGCTCAGAGCGATAGAGCACCTGATCACAAGCTTCACACTTAGTCCAAACGCCCTCTGGGATCTCATGCTTGCTGTTGTCGCTCTTTGTAAACTTTCTAGCAATGTCATCAATCCAGCTCATAAAAATGTACCCTCAGTTAAAAACCAAGTCTTTCGTAAATTAAGAAAGAAAAACCAAAACCAATTAAAAAATCTTTAGCCTACCCATACTCCCTGCCCTTAATTTATTAAGCACTAAGTAGTAGTTAGTATGAGCTTAGGCAAACTAGTGCTGCCTAAAGGTCTTAGCACCGTACAGAGATTAATTTTAGGAAAAAGATATATAAAACAAGATAGTAAAGACTAAAAAATGAGTGCCACAAACATGTTTGGTTTTCACCATACTCAACACTACAAGAATAGCCACTAATTATCTTGTAAATTTTGCACTGTATTATTATCACTAAACAGTGCCGTTTTAGGCCTGACATAATGGCTTTAAAACGCACAACGAAGATTAATTATAATACAATTTATCTCAATCTCACAAACAAAGTACAAGCGATGCCGCCCCATAGGCCTATTTATCGCAAATATAAGACCCCTCACGCAATCTAAAAAGTGCACTTTTTCTCAACAATTGGGGCCAAAACTCATCCTCACCAAGCTTTAAGCTTATAGCCTATAGTTTGCTCTCACTCCAAAATTCAAAGGCATGGTGTATTAACCCCTTACTCATAGCTTTTCCTCCCATGCCTCTTAAAAAGGCCAAAAGCATAAACTTGCAAGAGCCCTTATCCACCTACTTACCCTTTTACAATTACAACAGCATCATTATCTGCCTTAGCAGCAAGTACTGCATAGACAGCATTAACACTGTCGCATAAACAGATTGAGCAGCACCCTTGCAAGCTTTTGCCTTAGCTTAATAAAGGCCACGAGAGCCATGACCAGGCCTGCTTTGCTGAGCTGAGCTAAGCTGAGCAAAGCAGAGCTGCGCTCTGCTGATAAAGGTAATGGCAGGCAAAATTGCCTGCATGAGGGATTGCAATTTAGCCCTATGAGGGCTGGGTAAGTTTAGCGCTCTTTTAGTCTCATAGTAGCAATGATAGGTAAGTGATCTGAGACGCTATCCCAATCTACGCCTAAATCGTCGCCGCCTGGTACCTTAATTTCTTTGAGCTCCCAACGCTGGCCACGAGAGGTAAAGATATGGTCTAAATCAGCCATTGGGTTGGCAGCTGGCCAAGTGCGCATCTTATAGCTATCTTTAGCAGAGACTAAATCCCAATAGCGCTCTAATTCAGCTACATTAGCACTGTTGTAAGTATCGTTAAAATCACCCATTAAAATCTTAATCTTAGTGGTAGCATCCTTAATTTGCTTTAATGAAACATTAGCTACGGCAATATCATTAATACGTGCTACTTGTTGCTTTTGGATGGAGTGATCTTCTTTGTAATCTAAGTGAGTATTAAGCACAATAATAGGACTATCAAACTTGTCATGCTTAATTTCGGCAGCTAACACAATACGTTGTTCGTCTACTCCTGGCTCACCTGATGGCAATTCCACTACTTCCCAGTTTTCAATAGGATATTTGCTGACAATAGCAATACCATATTGGCCACCTTCAAAGTCAATAGCACGGCCAAAGGCATAGTGAAGGCCTAATTGTTTAGCAATATACTGGGCTTGATCAACCTTGCCTGATCGCTCTGTCTTATTGTCTACTTCATTAAGAGCTACAATGTCAGCTCCTAAAGCCTTAATGGCGTTAGTCACTTCATCAATATTGGAAACACGAGCTGCGCCCATATTGTAAGAAGCAACCTTAATTACAGGGCCCTTTTTGTACTCTTTATTGGTCACACCCTCAACAATAGGGTTAAGCACCTCAGCTTGAGCTCCTTTAGCAGCTGCGGCAGCACTATTCTTGGCACTATCTGAGGCATAAGCACCTGAAACCAAAGAGCAGCTTAACAATAAGGCACCAACACCATAAGCTAACTTTGACATCTTCATAGAAAAAAACCTTACATCAATAAAACATACTTAGCTACCCCCTACTTATCTCACAACAACCATCACAAAATAGATAAGCACTAAAGTTAAGTAAGCCAAGTACCAAAAACTAATGACTAACAACCTAATTTAATTAGCAAACAGCCACTACGCTGCTGTCTGTAGCAACAAAGAAACTATCACTAGGATGATTCTTTTGGTTTTAGTTAAGCAAGCGCAATAGCAAGAGCAAGAGCAAGAGCCAACAACTACCCAACTAACAACTCCATCCTAATATTGAGTACTACCACTTAGCCACTAACTAGTGGCTTATGGCGAGTGCTAGTAGCTAGTAGCTAATAAGCCGCCACAGTTCAAACAGCTCCAACAGTTTCAATCGCTTTTAACTAAGGCTTAAGCTGAGCTTGGGCTTAGGCCTAGGACTAGGCCTCGGCTTAGGAACTGTAGTTAAATAATTTCTACGATTACAATCCAATCACACTGTGAAACATCAGGTGGTTTAGTGATTATTTGCTTGTTTTATGGGCTTACAATTCCTTAGATTAAGCCCCAAGCCTATTAGACAAGCTTTGTAAGCCTCGTCCTATAATTTCATTCTAGGAACATTTGGCTCCTATATGCTTAGGGAAGCCTAACAACTACATTGCACTAAAAAGCCTGCCTGTTGGCCCTTTAGCCAGCCAAATAGACAAATAGCCCAAAAGCCCAGTAGCACATTGGCCATTTAGCCAATTAGCTATCTAATTGGCTGCTTTGTTTTGCTTTCTTGATGGCTAGCTGGAGCCATATATTTCAATGTGTTTAGTATTATGCACTTGATTAATAATTTAGGCTGTGCCCAGAGAGCAAATCTGCTAAAAACGTCTCAAGAAAAATTCTATTAAGCTAAGAGGATCACATTATTTGTGATCTATGCCCATTTTCTAAGCTTAATCTGATAAGCTAATTAAATAGTATGGTTAGTTGTCATACTGGACTAGTAGTATGTTCTGATTTAATAATTAGTTTTATTAAAGATAAGATTATCGAAAATATTGTTTTATTACCATGTACACAGATCAATCTTTAACTCATAATCACGGACTTAATAGTAATTTAGAAGTCGCTCTTTACAATAACCATGCTCACTATCAGCACCTATACGATTTAATCGCAGAGCTAAAGAGCTATGGTACCTATACTATAGGAAGTGATGAGCCCTTAAGTGAAGAGCTGCAAGATAAGGTTGATCAGACTATAGTAGATTATCTTAATGGCACACATTTATTTATGTGCTTTAATCCTGAGGTTAACAAAAACTCCAAGATCTACCCTCCAGAGGGTTCCTTATGTGGACTATTGAGCCTTAGTATTAAAGAAATTCCTGTTCATGAGCCTAAAAGCGGCATTGATGCCATGCAAAGCACCATGCTTACTATTACTGCACTCAAAGGAGCCATGCAATCAGCCTCTAAAGGCGACTTTGACCTCTCAGAACACTTTAAGGCCGTCTCAGCTCTCAACCCAAGCCTTGCTCAAACGAATACTAGCTCTGATACTACCAATATTGCAGACCCTACCTCCGCTACTGACAGCTCTGAAGAGGGCCCAAGTGATACCAATCAAAAGGCCGCTTTATCTGATCCTTCTAGCTTAAGCACTAGCACCAATCACAACTCCATGTTCGACCATATGTCCTCTGAGGACTTAAAGGCCAAGGTTGCTGCTGCCCAAGCTACTTTAGATGCAATCAATGCCCTCAATACTCAAAAAGCAGCCCAAGAACAAGAGGCCCTAGAGCAGGCCCAAGCCCAAGATCAATCACAAGATGGCAATAACTCAAATGGCTCAGATTCAGCCAAAGATCATAAGGACGAACAAGCCAAGCAAGAGCAAGAGCATTATTGCTTTATTAATCGTGTTTACATTCGTCCACAAGAGCGCCATCAAGGTGCCGCCACTAAGCTTTTAGAACAAGCCATTAGCTTTGCCAAAGAGCAAGAGTGCCAGCAAATTATTTTAAGCACCATTGCCACTTACCAATCTGCCCTTAGTCTCTACCAAAAGATGGGCTTTACAGAGCTTGACCCTAATAAATTGCCAGAAAACATTAAAATCAAAGCCCGCACCATCTATTTAGGCCTTTCCCTCAAAGAACCAGAAAATAGCCAAGCCTAATCATGCCAGGCTGCCCTGGCAGCCCTGGCCATGCAAGGCATGGCCATGTTAGGCAAGGCCTAGCCTTGCAAGGCCTTGCTAGTCTTTGCCAGGCCCGATCTGAACAGATAGATTTGAATAAGCCTAACAGGCGCTATTCATAAATAGATAAACCCAGCTAAGCTTTTGCAATTTGAGCTAGGCTAAGCTGGGTTTTTAGTAAGTCTTTAGATAGTTGAGATCTTTAGGCTTGAGCTGTGGCCATAGATGATTGGGCTGCATTGTTGGCGCTTGGATTTTGATGCTCAGGCTCTTGGGTCAGATCTTTAAAGTGCTGCTCATGCTTGCGATAGAACCAGTACATGGAAAGAGCACCAATAGTAGTGAGCATGGCTCCAAATACAGTGATATAGCTCATGGACATGTTGTGATCTAAAGGAATACCACCTACATAAGCACCCAGAGCATTGCCTAAGTTAAAGGCAGCCTGAATCATAGAAGCGCCTAATAATAAGCCGCCTGGAGCTGTTCTTAAAATAGACACTTGCTCAGGAGAACCTACGGCAAAGAGCATACCTGCAATAAGGCAAACTAAGATTAAACAAGCAATGGTATTTTGACCAAAAGCTGCTACTCCTAATAAAGCCAATACAGCAATTACCTGGCAAATAGTAGCAATAATGCCTGGAGTGTAGCGATCGCAAAGTCTACCAGAGACTAAATTGGCAATTACCATACATACGCCCATAGCACCCATCACAATGGATACCTGACCTAAAGGCACAGAGGCAAAATCTGTAAGAATAGGACTAATGTATGATTGCATGCAGAAAATACCTGCATTACCAAAAGCAGTAGCACTTAGTACTAACCAAGGAGCAGGATGCTTTAAAAAGACAAATTGGCTCTTAAAGCCATTATCCACAATCTTACCCACATCACGTATAAAGAAGATAGCACTTAATAATACGATAATGCCCCAAGCACCAATAAAGTAGAAAATAATACGCCAAGTGAAGCTATGTGCTAAAGCAGTACCTACTGGCACACCAAAAATATTGGAGATGGTCATACCTGCGATCATAATCGCAATAGCGGTAGTACCTTTACCACGGCTAGCCAGACGCTGAGCAATAATAGAACCAACACCGAAATAAGCACCATGAGGAAGACCTGCAATAAAGCGAGCTGCCAGCATAGTCTCATAAGAGCTAGCAAAACCAGTTAGAGTATTGCCTACAATGTGGATCACAATCATTAAGAGCAAAATAGTCTTAAGCTTAACTGCCCTCATTAAGATAATGCAAAACACACCAATGGCCACACCTAAAGCATAGGCAGATACGCCATGACCACTTTGTGAGAGGCTAATATTAAAATCCGCTGCCCAATAAGGTAGTAAGCCCATGGCTACGAACTCAGCAATACCTAAACCTAAGGTACCAAAAGCTAAAGCAATTAAACCCTTATAGCTCATATTAATTAAAATCCAAAAAACAAAAAACGTACACTACAAAGTAAACTACTTTACAAACGATTTAAATTTACGCTCTATTAGCCTCATTTAAAGGCCAATAGCAAAGGCTATTTTTGTGATAATAAAATCAACAAAAATTATAAAGCTCCTGCTAAAAATCAAGTTTGCTCCATGCTGTTGTTGTACCAGGATTCTATGGATAAGCAAATGACAATATCAGTCAAGTAAGCTTAATTTGACCATATTTAAGCGCAATAAGGGCCAGAAATTTCAGCCCTCTTAAATCAGCGCTAATTTTAACAAAACGCCTTTAAAAAAAGTGATCTTTATCAAAAAAATAACTTAAGCGCCCAAAAGTGATCATCTATCACCTCTCAAAACGTGCACGCACACATTGTCACTAAAACTCTAGTCCCCTATATGAGCGAGCTTAGCTACGTATACATTCAACCAAGATAAAGCTCTAAAGATGAGAGAGAGTAAGAAAAGAAAAGTGAAAATTAAATGGCTATACCACAGACATAGGGGAGACAGTTGGTTATTTATCAAATTTTGCTTAGATTTTGCGTTGGGAAGGTAATAAATTCGTATAAATGACCCTCAACATACAACAAAACTGTTAGTTTAACGTAAATAATTGAATGTCTCCCCTATGTCAGATACCGTTAACTATAAGATGAGATAAAAAGAGCCCCTCAGCATTAAACCTTTATGGAAAGCTGCACACCCATCAAAAGGCCACCTCACTGCCTTTACCCACCGCCCAAATACCCTTACACCGTCAGCAGATAGTTGATAAACAAGCTGCATTGACCCCACAAAATAAAAAGAGGATAAAAGAAGCGGCCTTACCATCATCTATTATCCTCTCTTATCCTTTGCAGGATAGTACCAGCCCTGCTTTACATAGACTGGATTAAAAAAGTTGCCACACCACCTACCTAACCTAAGCTAACCCAAACTTACCTCAGCTTATTTTGTTTAGCATTTTAAGCTAATCACCGCCTTGGTAGTGTTTTGCCCTCTGCATTCATTGTGCAAGATGCTAAATGGCTCTATGGCTGTTAGGCTAGCTTGTTTGCAAGCAAGCTTGCTTGTTTATTTGCTAGCTGGCTGGCTTGGCAATGGCCTTAATCTTGAAATTAAACGCTTTGAGCTTGGTTGTTAGATTGCTCTTCTGGCTGTGAGTCATCGTCATGCGCAGTATCTTTAAACAGCATCTCATGCTTTCTAAAGTAGATAAAGAGAGACCAAGCACCAATGGCCGCTAAAATAGCGCCAAAAATAGTAACGTAGCTTAGATGCAACTCAAACTCGAAAGGAATACCACCAACATAAGCACCAACGGCATTACCTAAGTTAAAGGCAGCTTGTACCATAGAGGCACCTAACAATAGACCACCTGGGGCTACGTGTAAGATAGCAACTTGCTCGGGTGAGGATATGGCAAAGAGCATACCTGCTGCAATACAAGCTAAGACAATACAAGCAACTGGGTTTTGGCCAAAGGCAGCTATACCTAAAAGTACAAAGATAGTGATAAATTGGCAGACAAAAGCAACTTTACCAGGAGTGTAGCGATCGCACAAGCGTCCTGAGACTAAATTAGCAATTACCATGGAAACACCCATAGCAGCCATTACTGCTGAAACATATTGCAATGGTAAACCTGCATAATCAGTAAGTAGAGGACTGATATAAGAGTGCATACAGAAGATACCTGCATTACCAAACATGGTTGCACCTAATACTAACCAAGGAGCAGGATTCTTTAGGAAAACAAACTGACCTTTAAAGCCTGTATCCTCAATCTTACCTACATCACGTACCCATAAGATGGCACTGACTAAAACAATAATGCCCCACACAATTACTAAATAGAAAATAGTACGCCAAGATAAGCTGTGAGCTAGAGCAGTACCTAAAGGCACACCAAAGATATTGGATACAGTCATACCTGCTACCATGATAGAAACAGCACTGGTTCCCTTACCTTTGGTAGCTAATCTTTGAGCGATAATTGAGCCTACACCAAAATAAGCACCATGAGGCAGACCTGCAATGAAACGAGCTCCTAGCATAGTCTCAAAAGTTGGAGCAAAAGCAGTTAGGACATTACCTAAAATATGTACCAAGATTAATAAGATCAAAATAGTCTTTAGCTTTAAGGTACGCATAAAGATGATAAAGAAAGCACCAATAGCTACGCCTAAAGCATAAGCAGAAATGGCGTGACCACTCTGAGCAATAGAAACATTAAAATCAGATGCCCAATATGGAAGCAATCCCATAGCAACATATTCAGCAATACCCAGACCTAAAGTTCCAAAGGCCAGAGCAATTAAACCTCGAATTAGCATTTACTAACGCCTCAACAACAATTACAACTTTAATGAGCACACCAGAGCACGATCTACCGCCCGCCCATACCAACTTAGCTAAGCTCAATAATCATAAACTTAGCTTCATAGCACGGCATTGCGCCATAAAGTACAGCACATAGAGCATATCTCTACTCATTACAGCCACTCACAGCAATTTTTTAAAGACAAAAAAAACTGCCCAGCAACTCAAGCTTGCGCTTGAGCTTTTTCTAGATCTTTTAGAAAAACTCATGATTACGCACCCTTACCTACTCTTATAAAGTTGTCCCCTCTCAAGATTAAGCTAATCTCTTAGAGAAACACCAAATACCCCCTTAAGGAGTAGTAACTTAGGAATAAGCATACGTTGTAAAGCCTACTTGGCTCTATATATCTCTTACAAGCACTAACATCAGCTAATTTTGGCACCCAGACCAACTAACTATATTAAGCTTGTACTAAATATACAGCCCAATGTACATGGTTCTTCAAACAGACACTAGAATGGCAGCTAATTCTAGCAAATTCATTTGTTAGTTGAGCGTCAAGTTTGCTTATGCACCATTACTACCCACGCTAAACAATCACTACGGCCACAACTGCAATCACAATTGCAACCACAAGAGCAATTGCAAAATACAAACGCGCCAGCCTTAAGTTAAGCTCCGAATTAAAAACATCTTGATGATGCTGGGTAATGTTTGGGAGCAGCCCTATGCTTTGCCATGCTTCTCTACCAGATTTAAGCTAATAAAGCTTTTGTTAGCAACAAGCTAATTTACTCGCCCCTAGCCCTTATTTAAGTAAAGCAAGACCACCTCAAGCAATACCAACTTAAGCACCACCTTTATCGCCTTACCTACCATAGCAATCACAACAAACTTGATAAGCACAGCAGACTGTTTGAACCCTTACTTAAACCCCTAACATTTGGAATCTATCGCCCTGCTCTTGCTTACATTATTTATACAAAAGCCAATCTTATCCCATCCTAGATCATGCTATGATAGATATCGTTAGTATTAGTAGCCTTTTGTTTTTTTGTAGAAGAATTATGAATAATTTTGCAGCTATAGACTTTGAGACCGCCAACTTTAATCGCTCTAGTGTTTGCTCAGTAGGTGTAGTGATTTACCAAGATGGCATCAAGGTCGATGAAATTTACGAATACATTAAGCCCGCCCCTAGTCACTTTGAGCAAAGATGCATTGATGTTCACGGCATTTTGCCTTTTCAAGTAGAGAATGCCCCTCTATTCCCTCAAGTATGGGCTAAGATTGAGCCTAAAGTGGCAGGACTACCATTAGTGGCTCACAATATGTCCTTTGACCGCTCTTGCTTGTTTAAAGTTTGCGATTATTATGGCATGCCTCATCCTGACCATGAGTACTTATGCACATGTCAGGCTGCCAAAAGACAACTACCAAACTTACCAAATCATACTCTTGATACCCTGGCTTCTTACTACAAGATCAGCCTCAACCATCACCACGCTCTTTCTGATGCTCAAGCTTGCGCTCAATTAGCTCTACGCTTACTCTAAAGAGTTTAAAACCTTGCTCAGGCTCCGCTCCAACCACGCTTAAGCCTGAGCATAACACCCATCTGACCAATAAAAAGGCTAATACCCAATCCTTTAGAGCAAGCATCAAGCTATCATTGCCTCCTAACCACCAAACCAGCCCAGCGCAGCCCACTAATCCTTGCCTTCTATTACTTAACTCTTGCCTTGCCCACCACTCCAGGCTGTTAAAGTGCTCATGACAAGCCAAGCACTAGCGCAAGTAATATTGCTTTTACCCACATAGTGTAATCTCTAGCTGGCCATTGTTACTTGCAAAGCTTAGTCGTTAGCAGCTTTGCTCAGGCAACAAACTCTAATAGCTGGTTGCAACTTTTTTTGCCAAGATGTGATCTACTGTGGTTTAATTTAGATGGCTGAATCTTTATGATAATTATTATCTGTTAGGTGAATTTAAGGAATTTTGTATGAGCAGAAAACCCGTTGATCTGTCTGATAATCCTAAGTTTGGTGGCCCTATTGGTATTACTCCATTAGGAGGATGCACTCAATGTAAGGATTGTTGCTTTCAATATCCAGATCCTGAAAATGCTCGTAGTAACGACTATCTCAAGGCCATTTGTATGATTTATACCCCAGAGCGTGGTATGAAGCCTGTTGGGGTAATGAACGATGAGGCAAAGTGCGAATACTTTGACAGCCTGTCTCAGTTTTTAGCTGAACACCCTAATTAGCAGCTGCTCATTATCGTCAGACTTTTGCTTGTAGATTAGCATACCTGCCTGCTCAGGTAAGGCAGCCCTAGGCTTATTGTCTGAGCTATCAAGGGCCTTAATTGCCTCTGTAGATGGCTCTTGCCCCTTTGCTGGCATCGCCATGAGGCTTGCTTGCTTACTTGGTAGCTTATCAGCCTTACCTACTGATTTAGGTGCTATCTCAGCTGTTGTGCTCGATAAGTCCTTAAGAATCTTATCTACAGATTGATCTAAGTCAGGGACAACGTTCTTTAATACAGCATTTAAAGCTTGTTTGCTTTTGTCCGCAATACAATTACAGTCGCTATCCTCACAAAGGCAAGCATTGTTTAAGGCTGCATCAAGCTTATTAGCAGTAGACTCCCCTAAAGCAAACTCATTAGGGTCAAAATCAATATTATTAGCTCTTAATAGAGCAAGGGCTTTATCAAGCTTTGCTTTTGTCTCATTATTCTCGTTAATAATGGAAGCTAATCTAGCCTCTATATCTTGCTTGATCAATATGCGAGCGTTTCTAAGCATGCGCTCTTGCATTCTGTCGCATACTCTTTTTAAATCAGCGTATAAGAAAGCAGAATCATTTTCAGCGTTGGAAGAGTCGGCTCTAAGGAACTGTAGCTAATTAAATTGATCTTAATCTTATGATATCATAATAACCTAAAAGTGAGGTGATTTATGGAAAACACTATTCAAGTTACTCTATCAAAAGAAAGCATCGAAAAATTGATGGAAGTAAGCAATTTTGATGAAAAGCAGAGACGAATTTTTTATGGATTTCTTTGTGAAAGTTATGGCCATGGTGGTAGAAAGATAGTTTCTGATATGCTAAACGTATCTGTTAATAC
>NZ_JALKIM010000077.1 GCF_023050945.1 Anaerobiospirillum sp. NML120448
AGTCAATTTCGATCGATTGAATTTAGTATTTGACGGCATACTATGTCTCCTGTATTATAGGCGGTCGCAGCATAAAAGCTGCTCCCGCCATGTTTTTCTATGAAGACAAGTATACCCCATCATTTAATGAAGATACGTTGGTATTTACGTAAACTGCCATAATTAAGCCCCTATATATGTTTTGATGAGCGTCGATTAATACAGCTGCTAACACATATAAGGCTCTTAAAAACTAAGAGCCCTATAGTAAGTAAATTATTAGCAGTTGGTAAATTTCAGTAAAAATTAATTAGCCAAGCATAGAGAGGGCTAATTGTGGACGGCTGTTAGCCTGCATAAGCATAGAGGTGGCAGCCTGTTGGATAATTGATTGCTGGCTTAAAGCAGCAGACTCCTCAGCAAAATCAGCATCACGAATACGTGAACGTGCATCAGCCTGGTTAGCTGCAACGTTAGATTGGTTGCGGATAGAGGATTCAAGTCGGTTTTGGATGGCACCTAAGCCTGAACGCTGGCTATCAACATGGCCAATCATCTTATCCATAAGGCTAATTACTTCTTTTGCGCCAGAAGCGGTGCTAAGTTGAATACCTTTAGCAGCTGACCAAGCCTTCTTATTACCAGTATCAGCAGCACATAAAATGTGAGAGAATCTGAAGTTACCAACATCAAAGGAAATCTCATCACCATTATTAGCACCAACTTGTAAGGTGAGCTTGCCAGCTTTATTTGATGGATTTTGACCTGCTGTATTAAATATAGCGCCTTTGGTAACACCTACTAAAACAGTCTTGCCACCAAACTTAGTTTGGTTAGCAATACGAGTAATTTCAGCAACTAATGAGTCACCTTCAGTCTTAAGAGCCTTACGGTCATCGGAGGTATTTGTTCCGTTAGCGGCCTGTACAGCTAAAGTACGGATCTTTTGGAGCATTGATGAGGTCTCGTCTAGAGCGCCTTCAATGGTCTGAGCTAAGGCAATACCGTCATTAGTATTGCGGTTACCCTGATTTAATCCATTAATTTGGGTGGTTAAACGGTCGGCAATTTGTAAGCCAGCTGCATCATCTTTTGCGGAATTAATGCGCATTCCAGAGCTTAGGCGCTGGTAGGTGGTAGTCAGCTGATTTTGTACATTATTTAGGTATCTTCTACCATTTAATGAAGATACGTTGGTATTTACGTAAACTGCCATAATAATTACCTCTATAAGCATGTGTATTGTTTACTGCATATATTTCTTTAACGGGAGATGAATTTAAATATTTAACTACTACTCCTAAAAGGGCTTAAATAAGCCACAAACAAGGTATTTATAGATATGAAAATATAGCAAATAACCTCGAAGTTAAGGTTTAAATTGTAGAAAAATAGATATTAATAAAGTGGCTAACTTTGCTTCTCTAGAGTGTCATTGCCATTGTCGTTGCCACATATCCATTGGCATTGCTATTGTGGTGGATAGGCCATGGTAATAGTTGCTGTTGGGAAGCTCTTTTGATTGATTGATTGATTGATTGATTGATATAGGTTCTTGGCTTAGCTGGTGGCTTTAAGCCTGGATGAGGGCATTTAGGGCATTTAGGGCATTTAGGGCCATGAGAGCTGTAAAGGCTAGGCTAGGCTAGGTTAGGCTAGGATGGTCTGGGATGAGCTTGATAATAAATTTTATCAGGTAGGGGTTGGCAAACGGTTGTAGGGGGTTGTGATGTGGTGGGAAAAGGCTTGTATTAGTCTTTTGCTTTAAGGGTGGTGCATCACAGATTAGCTACTAGTTTTATCATGTCAAAAATCATCTAGGCAAGACAATTGCAAAAGGACAATCACCTAAGTCTAGGTCTTACCAACATGTTGGTTTTAGTAAGATAACTAACAGAAAAGAAATATTTTGTGGGATCGTGCTCGCAAGGTATTTAATGCTTTGCAATTAAAATAGTTAAATCGTATATGCTTAGCTCATTTTAAAGGCAATATGCGTTAAATACGGATGAGAACATCATAGATAGGCTTAATTGTTCTAAGGTTTGACCTTTTATTATTTTGTGGCAGGCTTGTAATAGCGATAGTGTAGGAGCTTATTTTTAATGCAATGGGTATATTTGGCGATCCTCATTTTGGTGAATATCGTCTTCTTTTTCATTATGAAAATAGCGGGAGTAGGTTTAGCTGCACATATTATTACCCAGATTATTATCTTGGTAGGTTTTGGCATCTTCTTCTCCTTAGTTCACAAATATAAGACCACACGTTTTGCTATTCCTAGCCCACAAGAGTTAGTGGGTTTTAGAAAGCTTTATAACAAGACTGACTTTTACGCTTTAACATCACGTGGTAAAAAAGGCGGTATGGACTTTTCATCAGCCTTTACCAGCTCTGATGTGCACCCTGTGCAATGCTTTGACCACATTAGTGCTATTTTGATGTACTCAAACCGTTCAGCAACCTTTACTCCAGCGCAAATTTGTATGATTTCTGCTAGCTGGGCTACTACCATGCTCAAAGGATGTCAGGTAAATAATTACCCTCACATTAATGATCGCTATAAAAATGACATGAACCGTAATTTATGTGTAGGAGCAAGCTATAACGGTATTTATCGCGCTTTACAACACGATTACAAGCCAACTGATGATGTTCAGTGGCTAATTGATAATCCTAATGTTGAAGCTTATGTGCTGAATACTTTAGATTATTTTAGACATAATCCAGCTTTATTCTTACGCTCTACAGATCAAACTTTAGGAACCTTAGAAAAGTTACAAAAGTACTTAAAGCAGAAGTTGCACAACAGTTAACAGATTAACTTACAATCAAACAAGCGATTATTTGCTATTATCCTTAAAGCCCTCTAAAGTTTTTGCTCTAGGGGGCTTTATTATTGGTATAAACTATATGGGTAAAGGCCAAAGTTTTTTAAAAGAAAGTAGGCATAGTGCTACTCTTTTGCGCCACTGCCATAAAGGGCAATGGCAATGGCAAAAGTAATGGCAGATAGCATATACGTTGGTAAGCTGAGATTTTTGGGTAAGGAAAGAAGCTATGGACAAGGCTCAAGATAAAGCATATTACTTATCTCCTCTGTTATTTAGCAAGGATAACTACCAGCTCATTGCCCATTATCTTAAGTTTAACCAAGAACAGGCAGCCGCTAGTAGTGAATCTAATATTACTGATAATTGTGGGCATCGACTTGGTGGCGATGAGCAAGGCCCATTAGCAAATATGGATGGCAATAGAACTCAGGCTCAGGCTCAAAGGCTTGCAGATACTAGTGCGCCTGAGGATTGGATTGGGGTGGAGCTTGGTAGCCTTGATTATGAGTTTTATTTACCTGCCTTAGGTGAATTTAATAGTGAGGCTCCTAAGCTTAGAGCTTTGGTAGGAGCAAGTGAGCATTTTAAGCAGCATTTTCAATTGCTAGAGCAGGGTGATACTAAAGTAGCTAAAGAGCATGGTTTTTGGGGCTCTAGTTATGGTGATTATGATAGTAGCACGGCACTTAGCTCCTATTACACTAGCCATGTAAGTGTAAAGCTTGGTAAAAGAAAAGCCTTAAAGGGGCAGGATTGGGTATATAGCCTTATTGATGAGCGCTATGAGTGCCCTTTATCGGCTTATTTTAATAATGATAGCAGTGTTTTAGTGAGCTTTAATGGTTTTTCAGTTGAGTGCGATCTTGATTTGCTAGCCAAGAATTTAGATGACCTAACCTTGCTTATGCATGGGATGCTAAGGGATTCTTGGGAGGATAAGGGCTACCCATATGGTTCCTCTCCAGGGGAGAGTAATATCACTTATAGTTCAGCAGAGGGTGCTTTTGGCTTAAGTACAGGTGCACAGCTTAAAGCTCAGCTTATAGGCGATGCTAAGAGCGATGGTAACAAGCAAGGTAAGAGAGCGACTGCTAGTCATGTAAGTATTGTGGCAGCTAAGCGCATCAAATGGCAGATTGTTTGTGATAAGGTTAATTACCTTAACCGTCAGGGATGTACTATGGATATTTATGCCAATAGTGCTCTGATGGGTAATTCATTTTATGCCTCTCTTTGGCATGAGGTTAAGCTCGTTGGCTTAGTTGGTTTAGAAAAAGGACTGAGTAAAAGAGCTCAGACTGATAGTAAAATTGCGTCCCAAGTTTCTAATTTAGATGTTTTTCTACCTGAGCCTTTAAGCCTTACCATTAAGGATAATCAGTTGTTATCTGACACTGACCTTTGTGGTTTTAGGGGGCAGTTAGAAGATTGTTTATTGATCGATGCTGTAAGTGTGTTTGATAAAAACTATGATCCTTTACCTGGACACTATGCGCTTAATAAAGCTAACAATAGATTAAAAGAAAGCTTTAACCAAAAAGCAAAATTTTTAGCCTATCTCAACATTGAATACCAAAACAACATTCCTGTTTTAAGCATGCCTCAGGAGAGTTACTGGGGCTCCTATGACGCTTTTAAGTTATATGCCTATTTAGGTCGTTTTCTTAATGCTAATGATGTAGTACTAAAAGATGTCATGGTAGGAAATCAATATCTTCCATTAGTGATTGGCTCTCCTAGTGGACAAGTACTATTAGTGTCCTTATGTTCTGCCTCTTTGGAAACTTTGCTAGATAAGAACGATAAAGAGCACAACTTCCTATCCTATGTTAATCAGGTAAAAACTGCGGCCCGTAATTTATTACATTATTGGTCTCGTACCATCTTGCCTCAAGAAAACAACAAGTTAATTAGAGCTATACCAAGACTTATTTACCAAGGTATTATTTTTGATAATTGTCCTGCTGAAGATTTGGTTAACACTTTAGAGGAGCGTATGACCTCTACTGTTGAGCAAATGCAGACTTTAAGAGAGCAACTAGTTGAGCTTAATAAGCAAATTGACAACTATCTGTTAATTTATCCTGATTTTGACTTTGCTCAGCAATTTGAAATTTATCAAGCTTATTTAAATGAAAAGCAATTACCTGCTCATTTGGATAAAGACATTTTTGCGCTAGTGCAGTTATCTTCTTTTAAAGATTACTGTGACCAGACTTTGCATAGTCACGAGTTAGACTATCAATTCTTTATGCAAATCCATAGAGTGCTCACTCATATGGAAGAGGACAATCTGTGCTTAAGTGATGTTGACCCATATAGCTTAGCTGAGTTCTTAAAAGCAGAGCGGCAACAGCCACTTTATGAAATTTCTTTAAGTGCAGCCCCTGCACCCCAATCCTCAATTAACAAGAGCGATGATGTGGGGTATTTTGAGGCTTCTTTATTTTCTCAACATAAGGCCTCTTACCAAGAGGATGAGCTAAAGATAAATTCGACTTTTGCCAACTTAACGGATGGTAATAAGCTTAGTGCATATTACGAACAAGGGTTTGGTGCTAAATTTGAGTTTCGTCCTGAGAGTAGTAATGAGTATTATGAGCGTTTATGGGATAGTCTTGGCTATGGATATTTACATAAGCGCTATAGCGCTGCTATGGGACAAGCTTGTGCTTGGGACAGTGAGGCAAAAGATAGTATTAAGCAATTGAGTGTACACTTGGCTAATCTTTGTTCTGACCAAATAGCAGCTTGGCAGCATAGTCTTGAGATCTTAGCCTCATATGAAAGTATGCCTTACGATGATATAGAGCTGGTAGGTAGCGATCTTGCTACTTACAGTAATGACCAATATCAATGTTCAAAGCATAACGAAGACTTGAGCTGTGCAGCTGAGCTAGGCCCACGCATAGGCCCAGGCCCAGACCTGGGACCAGACCAGGGGCCTGATCTAGGCCTAGACCGTGGTTGTAGGTATGGCTATGAGCAGGGGCAAAGCTTAGGCGAGAGCTGGGGGCGTTTAGGAGATGATACAACTAAATGGCTACCTTTAGCCCCTTTTAAGTGTGATTTTAGACAGTCAGGCTTTGCTCAAGATAGCTCTGATGAGCAGTACTTGTTTAATATGCTGGGCCTCAACTTAAGGCTAAAGATTGATCAAGGACTAGTAAGCTCGTTACTGGCTATGCTGTACAACCTAAAACACGATTGCTTTCCTAAAGAGGGTGAGCTTAAATTATTAGTCTTGCAAAAGCATTATGAGCAACAAGCTTTAGATGGTGCTCGTGATATTATGAGAGCCCATTATCCTAAGGTTTTAGAGCATATTAATTTGCTTAGTAAGTATGAGGCCAAAGCTCGTGCCTGGGCCAGTTTTCAAGCGCAAGGTTTATTAAACAGGGCACGTGGAGCTTTAGCTTTTGCCAATGGGCAATACTTTGTTAAGCATGCTCAGGAGCAAGCCGAGCACATAGCCTCTTTAGATAGACATAATGCCATGCTAGCTAAGCTTAGCGCTGAGCAACTAAAGCGTTTGGGTGAGAGTGAGGTTGAGAGCTATTTAATGAAGCATAGTCTTTCTTATGCCTTAAATGCTCAAGAGCGTTTTGATAACCATAACGAACTAAATGAACAGCTTATAAAAGCAGCTAATTTTACTCAAGAGCTTTCCTATGCAGATGGTACATGGGATAACAGCGTTGATTTTGTTGGTCAAGATGCCCTTAATGATAGGTACTTCTTTAGCAAAGTTTATAAGTACTTTGAGCAAGCAAGTTATGATCACATATGGGAAATGGAGAGCGATTTTGTTAAAAGACAAGCAGTCTATCAAAAGTCGATTGCTCAATCTCGTAGCAAAGATAAAGTGGTATCTTTAGACCAATCATTCAAGCGCCATCAAGAACGTCAGCGCCGTACTAAGAGTTAAGCTTACCAACTTAAGCTCTTAGCTAGGGCCAGAGCCCATACAGGGGCCATGACTAGGGCTAGCTCCCTTACAATGGCTCTGCCAAGGGCTCTAGCTTGCGCCAATGCCAGTGCCATGGCTATTGCAAAAGTTGTCGCTCCTTTGTAAGTTTACTTATGAGCTCTGCTTTTTGATAGTGATTGCACATACTGCTACTACTACTACAACGCCCATACAGGGCATTTACAAGCCTTTGAAGTCATCTGTAAGGCTGTGTAAAGCCTCGATAAGGCCATGGCCTTAAATGGGCATGGTTATAAGCCCAGGCTAGGGCTAGGGCTATGACCATAGCTCTGGCCAGGATCTTGAGGGGGCCATGATATGAGCCGTTGAAAGTTAAAAGCCATGATAGGTCAGGTAGGGGCATGAGCTGGACTGAGTCTGGGCCTGGTTCTGGGCTGTAAGTTTGACAGTGTAAAGGCTTGGTAGGAGAGGGCTTAGTTGGTGGTAACAGTTCCTGTGCTAAGCTTTATAGTATTGAGCTTTAACAATTTGGGATGAGCTTTGATGGTGTGTTAGTATTGGTGCTTTTGGCAAGGCGTAATCGTCATATATACTATTTTGTTGAAATTCTTGCTATTAGACCATAGGGTCATGCGCTTAAGCACTTAGGTTTTTACAGCTAGTGTTTAAGGGGCAAGTGTTGATAGTCTTATATTATAGTTTTGCTATCGAGCCCTTTTTAGTTTTTAGGGCGGTAGGGAAAAATCTTTAGTTTAAGGAAAGTTTTGCTATGTCTTTACAAAAAGCTACTGAACTAAAAGAAGAAAACATTACAGCGACTAAATTAAAGAAAAAAGCTGGTAGTAAAGCTAATCCTAAAGTTAAAGCCCGCAAGCAAGATAGCTCCATGGAAAATGCAGATAAAGGAGTTAAGACCAAGCGCACTAGCCGTAAGGAGAGTGCAAAAGCTACTACCCTTGCTGTAGACCCTACTAGCCAAGCTATCCAAGGCGATTTGTTGGCTAATTTAACAGGGGACGACCTGTCATTGGCTAATACTAAGACCTCAAAAGCCACTAAGAGTGCGTCTTTGTCCGCCAAAAATGACAGCAGTAAAGATACCCATAAGGATGAAACTACCAAAGTCCCATCCCCTATAGCTGTGGCTGCTAGCGCCAGCGCTAGCGCTAGCGTCAGTGCTGGTGCTAAAGCTAAAGCCAATGCAAAAGATAAAGCACCAGCAAAAGCTAATGCTCGTGCTAATGCTAATGCCAATGCTAGTGCAGAAGCTGAGACAAAGACTGAGGCAAGGTCTGAGGCCGCTGCTATGGTAGGGGCTGAGGCTGTTGGTGTTAAGGCACAGCAGCGTAAGAGCAAGAATACTAAAGCTGCACCAGAGGCTAAGCTTAAAGTAAGTGCTAGCCATAAGAAAGATGAGATCAATGATGAGTCCTTATTGGATAAGGATTTAGCTCATTCCAGCGCTCAAGCTAAAGAGGTGGTTAAGACTAAGAGACCTGCCTCTAAGAGCTCTAAAGATCGTCAGCAGGCTAAGAACAAGCAAGATGTGGGCTTAGCCTCAACAGCAGTAGCACAAACAGTAGAGCCAATGACTGCCTCTAACAGTACAGATACTAGTGCTGCTAGCAGTGTGCTTACTAGCGCAGCTAGTAGCGCTGTTGGTTGTGCTGGTGCTGATGCTGATGCTGGTGCTGTTAAGGGCAAGGGCCTGGATAAGGGTAAGGCGGGGATGGCTGCTGTTGGTGGTCAAAGTGTGCTTGATGAGCAGGGGATGGGGCGATTACAAGATGCGCTGCATTTACAAGAAGATCAAGAGCACGCAAAAGAGAGTAAGGCTCATACTCTGCCTAAATCACGTAAACGTGTTATTGGTGAGATTGTATCCCGTAAAGATAGTAATGAAGTGCCTGTTAATGCTCAAATTGGCTTGATTGTTAATCGTGTTAATAGCTACTCTAGCAAAGAGTTTCATGTTAATTTGCAAATTAGCAAGCAATTGCCATGGCTTGAGCGTTCATTGAATATGGTGACTTTTAGTCCTGAGCAAAGGGCTATTGTTACTAGTGAGGAGCGCTTTTTAGTAGTAGATAGTGTAGTGGGTGCTAAAAGCGTAGCGCTTGTTGTAGAGCGTGCCGTCTATCTTTACACTAAGCTAAAGCAGCAGGAGAAGCACAAGAGAGTAAAAGTCCTAATTTGTCATGGCTTATCCTCGCTTGAGGGCAGTTATTTACAGGCCTTGCAAGAGCATATGGCTGTGCTTGAGTTAAGTGACTTTGTCATTTGTGATCTCAATAATTTACCATGCAATCCTAAGGAATTTGACATTGTCTTAATTGATGATGCTCAGGTTATGTTGCAGTGGAAACTCTATGCTCTTACTACTAATTACCAATTTGCTTATTGCACTATTTTTGTCGATGGTAGCAAGTTAGAAGCTTTTGCTTTACGTCGCTGCCAACAGCCTTATGAAGACCTTTTAGCTCAAGGCTATTTACCTATTTACTCTGATTTAGAGTTACAAGTACTCTCTTATGCTAAAGCACGAGCTAATTATCCTTTTTATCAATATCAATTAGCTCATAAAAAGGCAGCCAAGTCTCTAAAACAGATTGGTCAGGAGTATTTAGCTCCTGATAGCACAGTCATGATTGATGAGGCCTTAGCCTATTTAGAGTGTTTTTATCCTAAAGCACAAATAGATGAAATTATTAATAATCTCTATTATGTTTTAGAACAAAAAAATATTTTGAGCCAAGAAAAGGCCAAAGAACAAAGACCTGCTCTTGCTGGTGACCTTAATTCTTTAGAGCAAGTAAAGCAGTGGCTTGATCCTAAGAGCCAAGAGCGCATCTTGCAAGAGAGTTATGAGCGCTCAGTTAATTGGGGAATGTATCCTTTAGGGGTATGGCATGAGCGCTATCATGGTCAGGGGCATACTCTTTTTAGTTCCAATTTAGACAGTGGCCTAAAAGCTCTATCTTTAGTCTATCCTCAGCAATGGCGCTTAGAGAGCCTCAATTTACAGTTTAATTATCTAAGCTCACAATTTGCCTTGGATAAGGACACCTTATCAGGCATTATTCCGCTTCTATCAAGCCCAAGCTCAAGCCCAAGCTTAAGCTCAAACTCAAGCCCAATGGATGAAGCGCCACTTGCTTATGAGCAGCAGTATCTTCAATCTCCAATAAGCGTGCAAGATATAGACGCAGCGATGGGCAATGTTAAAGGTTATGGTGATGATATGGGGCTGAACCATAGCTCTTATGCCGTGCAGGATATGGGCTCTAATAATAAGACTGGGGATGATAGTACAACTGTTTTAGGTAAAAGAGGCCCACGTCCTTTTAGCTACGTTGAGCTATTGCTCAAAATGGGCTTTAAGCGTAGGGAGGTAGATAACTATAATTTTGACCAAGGTGAGTTTTTTGACTTGCCAAAGCTGTGTGCGCTCAGTTTGCAAATGGATATTCCTGTTTTTAAATCCTTTGCTTTGGGCTATGGTTCAATGCAAGTCTACCTTAATCGTCGTTTTGGTTTTGAGCTTAATAAGCATGAAGCCAATGGCTATCGTAGCTTTAAGGCTAATCGTATATTTTCTTCTTTTGTTCAAAAATTTGAGGACTTGTGGCTAACTGAGTATGAAAAACTCAAGGTAGAGCGTGAAATGCGTGCGCAATCTTTAATGTCATTGCGTTTATTATCGCTCAACTATCAAACTTCACCTTTAGTGCTCAGCTCTTGTTATAAGTTTACTTCCTTATGGACTAAACAGCATGATATTAGTTCACGCCTAGCTCCTAATCATGAAGAAAGCCAATTTCAAGTTATAGATCAAAACTTGCGCATTGACATGCTCTGCTATGCCCAAGCCCTTAAAAATCAGGCTCAATCACAGCAGACATCACCTATTAATAACGCTATTAATAGCTCTAGCAAGGTCGACAGTGCAGTTACCAGCCAAGATATATATCAAGATGCTATTGCTCAGGCTTTATCTTTTAACGCTTTAAGTTCTTTTGATAGCTATAAATTACAAGCCCTATGTTTATTAAGCATGGGCAAAATTAGCACCAATAGCTTAAGCCAAATCTTTTCCCGTACCCTTAAAGCATGCAACAGCGCCAGCCAGGCCAGCACTGCTGTCCCTGGAGCTACTGTAGACTCTGCTAGCACAGCCTGCACAGTTAGCGCTGCTCAAATAGGGGCAAGCACTGTTAAAAGTGATGATATTACCGCCACAGACACAGAAACAGGCACTGGCAACAGCACTGTTTCAGGCGCAGGCGCAGACGCTGACGCTATCACAGGTGTTGATAGCAATAAGCTGCTAGCTACTTTAGAGCAGCAGCTCATGTCCTATTTCTTGCAACGAGGTATTAGCTTAGGCGAGTTAAGTACTTTACTTACTTGGGAACAATTGCATCAAACAGTATTGGCTCAACAAGTAATTCTTGGACAAAGCCTACACTGGGAGCCACAGCTTGGTACCCAAAAAATTATTATGGGCAACTCTTTAGAGCAAGTGGATAAGCTTTTAAATGTAGTGCCTGTACCTGTACCTGAAATGACTGCTAGCAAGGCTCAAGTAGCAACTGTTACAAAAACAGGAGCAATAGCAGGTGCTAGCGCTAGCGCTGGTGCTAGTGATAGCTTTGGTGGTAGTTTTGTCTCGAGAGCCTGCGCTCAGCTTAAGCTTAATAGTCCTGAACTGTTAAAGAAGGTTGAGCGTGCCTTAGCGGAGCTAATGGCTTGTCGCTTAGGCAAAGTATGGCATAGTGCTCATTATGTGCAATTGCAGCCCTCAGTACTGACACGCCCTCAAGATAGTGATCTTGCTAGGGGTTCTTTAAGTTTGATCCAATATGCTCCTGCCTTGCAACAGGTGCTATCACAGGAGTCAAGCTTTAAGTTAGAGGCTAATGTAACTACTAGCGCCACTAGCACTTGTGATGCTGCATCCCAATTAGTAAGTGAGGTTAATAGGGAGTTTAGTGTCTCACAGATTGAGCTTAATAATTTAGATTGGTCATTTAGCATGGTCTCTGGCTACTATGCTTATCAAGCTTTAGATGCTTTTGATGAGAATATGCAGCAACACTATAGCTTTGCTGCCAATTATGGCCATATCTTTAATTCAGCCGTTATCCACAAAATTAAAGGCCAGAACTTAACTCATAAATTAAGTGACCACGATGTTACCAAGGAAACATACCCAGAAGAGCAAAATCTTGTTTTAGGAGGTTCATGGCTAGAACAGCAGCCTAATACTAATGGTAGTACTAATACCTCAAATGCGGCTATGGCTACGGCTTTAGACTTAGCCTCAGCCACGGCCATGCCTATGGCCTTAGTATCTGCTAGGGGCGCTGCTGTAGTTTTAGCCTCGGATAGTAGCTCAGATGCGGCAGCATCTGATGAAGTAGCATCTGTGGCTGAGGCTGCGCTAAAGTACTTTTTACATACTTATGGCTCTCAATGGGGCTATGAGCTGGGAGCTTATGAGCAAGATTGGCACTTAAGTGCTAAAGATATTAAGCAACTCTCAAATCAAGAGCGCTATTTGCTAACTCTTAGTTCTTATGTCCTAAATCAAGAACAGGGACTTAAGGGGCAAAGTAAGGATGCTAGTACTAAGGTTGATATTTATCCTTTTGCTTTAAAAGGGGCTAGTGATGCTCTTATTAAACAGTTTAAATTAGTGCAGGCTGATTATGATTTTGCGCCTTGGTACTATGCATCTTGGCAGGTAGTAGAGGATTGGGGGCAGAGGCTTGCTAGCAACCGAGTATTATATGAAATTGTAAATAGCAAACCTGGCTATCATTTTGGTCATTTTAGCGACCAAATTAGAGCTAATCTTGGCCATGATAAGCTTGAAAAATTGTGCTTTGCTCTTGATGGTGCCGCCTATGAATTGGGATTTACTAATACCATTGAGCCTCAGGCTTATGGTTACAATTATTTCCTAGCACCTTTTATTAATGATTGGGTGGAGAGGGGCTATAGTCTTGAACAACTACAAGATCTGGTAAGTAATGCGCTTTTAAATAACACCTCATGGCAAAACCATGATGTTAGTGCGCTGCGTGCAACATACAATAATCAGGGTGATATTAACTATAAATATCAGCTCTCCTTAGCTTGTAGCCATTATGAGGTTAATCTGTGGGCTAACCATCAGCCTTTGGCAGCTTTTAACTACCAAAAGGAGTTAAGCGCTAATAAAGAAGTATTATCAAAGGCCCTGACAAGTAATATTGTTTGTACCGTCCCTGCCCAGATTAAGGAAAAACTTCCTGACCATGATCTTATAACATATGTACGTCCTTATCACGTAGGTATGGATAATGTTAATAGCGCCTTGCGCAGCTGCGGCATGAAACGCTTGGCCATAAGTACAGGCCTAGGATCAGGCCCATTACCAGGCCCGAATGTAAGCTTAAATATGGGGCAGTTATCAGGCCATAAAGCTAGCACTACTAAAGCTCGTGTCGGCCTCTCTTATCCTGTTAAGGTTAAGACTAAACAAGTTGTAAGAGCAAAAAGGGTAGAGCCACAACTACAACCAGAGCTAGCTAGCGATAGCTTGCTTGATAATGGTTTTGCCCAGGACTTAGACTCAAGTTTATTTCCTAATAGCGTACAGCACAGCGATAGCGGCACTGCTATGCCGCAATTGCCTCCATTACCATCTGCTGTATCAGGTGATACCTCTTTAGGTGATGTGCCACAACTAAATGAGGTACAAGATGGCGACGACTGGGATTTTGAGTTTGAACAGGCAGAGAGCAATAATCTTGCATCAAAAGTTAATAGTAAGCAGTCATTAGATGATGAATTTAATGCCATTATCAACTTATCTGCTCAGCAGTCTAATAATTTAGATAATGCTGCTTTAGTAGAACAAGCTTTTGAATTTGACCAAGATTTAGAACAAGAGCTTGACCAAGACCAAAACTCCTTGGAGCAAAGTGCAGCCGCTACCCAATCATTAGACCCAGTGCCAGCCAGCCAATTAACTTCACTTGAAGTTCCAAACCTCGTGCAGGCTCAGGAATTTGATGGTGAGGAATATCAAGCTAATAAGCTTGCAGCTCAGGTGTCAACTGCTCTTAAGCCACATCAAGAGCCAACCCAGGGAGCATTGTCTTTAGAGGATGCTCATGCTCAAGCTGATGGCCAGCCACATAGCCATGGGCATGCCCAAGGCCAAGGCCAAGGCAAAGACACAGGTCAGGGCTATGGCCATGGCCTGGAACAAGCTCCAATTGAAGGTGTAAGTTCTTTTGGGTTTATGGAGGGTGATTATGCTGATGATGACATGGATGGTGTGGCCTTTGATAAGGAAAAAGCCATAACTGAGGCTCGTGCAAAAGCTCAACAAATTGTTTTAAGCAAAGATAAAGTTGATGTTAATAACATTAGCCTGGAAGATGCTGCTCAAAGCAATAACTTATTTGCTATGCCATCAGGCTATGACCTGTCTTCTGTATTATTTGACGATGAGTTTTTTGAAAACGAAGTACAGCCACCTAAGCCTACTATTAATCAATTGGCTAAGCGCTATTGGCGCAATTTCAAGCTCAATGTGTTGCCAGGTCAGCCCCATAATGGTCAAGATAACCATAATGGCCAGGTAACAAGTAACACTTTGCAAAGTAGTGCTCATGGAGTAGCCCCATGCTCGGGCTCAGCCGCAGAATTGGGCTCTGGTACTGGTGCTTTTGGAGCATCTGCTGAAAATAGCCATAACCATAGTATGGGCACTGGTCAGCTCTTCAATGGGCAGGTAAAGGCTAAGGTAGCTACTAGGGATGATAGCAAGGGCTGCGCAAGCGCTAGTGCTGGTGCCAGAGCTGGTGCAGGCGCTGGCGCTGCTGGTGCTAGTGCTGGTGAGACTTTTAGAGCAAGTTCTGTGGGTACAGACACTACCACAAGAGTTGCTAGGGGTGAGACTAGGGAGCTTAAGGACAATAGTATTGATTATGTCCATGCCTATGAACTTAATAACGATTTGGGTGATTTTGTTTATTCTAAGAGCACGAACAAAGCTAGTTTAAAGGCTAAAGATAGCGCCCTTTATGAAGGTGATATTAGAACTCTTAGCACCAATCAAGCGCTACAGTTAGAACTTGATGCCAAAGGCTTAGAGCATGACCAGGAAGCTAGTAGCAATGGGTCTAAGATCTTTACTCATGAGTTGGCTTTTGGGGAGGCTAATAATAATTTAGACTCGCAAGCTCATAAGCAAGAGCGCTTAAAAGAGGTTTATAGTAAGCAAAATGAAGCTTTGCAATTACTTTGTGCCATTGCTCCACATGGTATGGGCTCTATCGATGTAGTTAAGGTGTCATCGTATAACAACTATATTGAGGGTATGGGAGCTTATTTGCAGCATATTGAAAGCTTTATCCCTAATTTAGATCAGCGCTATAACATCTTTAGGTTAAAAGACTATTCTCAGGATCAATATACTGCGACTAAGGCGGTACTTAAGAAAGATTGTCCTAGTAATTTGATTATGTCATCACGTAATCATATTTTATCGTGGACTGATTTTATCTTACGTCACTTATCTGATCCCATTAAAACCTCATGTGCTACTAGCTCTTTAGAGTCATTGGTTTGGAGGGCTCTCAATGCCCAATTTAAGCGTCAAGCTACCTTCTCTTTTATCGAGCGTAATTATTATGAGCTTATGAAGGCAGTAAAGTACTCCCATGCCCAAACCAATTATCGAGCTGTGATTAGTTATTGTCAGGAGCAATTATTTAGTCCTTTGGAGCATGCTGCTATCAATTTCATCACTAATTTGCTGTTAGTGGTAGCAAAATCAGATAGTGCTGATATTTCAAATGTACAGCAAAGTACTAGCTCTATTAATAAGCGTAAGCAGACTGTTTATGGCTATGAGCGCTATTTTTCCCAAGAAAGTGCCCAACATAGCCTACAGACTAAGCTAAACTCGGAGCAAGCTGAGCTTAACCTTAGAAAATTACATTTAACTCCAGAGCAACAAGCCCAGTTATCAAGCTTCCAAGCCCCACAGGCTCAAAAGATGCTCCATTGTGCACTACCTAGTGGCCATACCCTGGCACAAGATAGTGCCAGCGATGGTGCTAAGCACCATCTTAACAGCAGTGCAGATACTCTTGCAGGCATCAGTGCTAACACCAGTGCTAATACCAATGCAGGTGCTAGTGCCAATACTGGGACTAGCACCAGTGTCAGTGCCAGTTCCAGCGCAAGAGCAGGGGCCAGCGCTAGGGCAAGTGCTGGGGGTGAGTTGGTTAAAGGGGATGGTGATAGATCAACTGAGGATGCGACTACTGCTTTAGCTGCAGAGCAAAGTTGGGATTGTGCTGGCAATGGGCAGTTAGAGGGCGGGGCTGAACATGGCTTTGGCTGTCGCAGAGGCTATGCTTATGAGCTCGATTGCGAAAAGCTAGAGCGCTTATTGCCTAAAGAGCAGCAGCGCTATCTTATCTTGAAAGTACTACAAGTTAGTGCTTATCTTAATAAAGCTCACCAGCGCCTACAAGTTGGTTTGTTTGATTATCAAAAGGTGCTAACTATCCAAGATAGAGTAGTTATAGCAGCTTTGTCTGATGATTTTGTAGTAGAGGTTTTAAAGCTATTACAAGATTTAATGGTAGAGCAAAGTCCTTTATTAGAGTTAAGTTCCTCTTATGAGCTGATAGCTTTAGTTGCTGACATTACTCATTGTTGTCCTTTAGAGTCATTAAGTAACCTAAAGATACAGGCCAATAAGAATAATGAGCTAAATTCTGTTAATGTCGAAAGGGTTCATAATAAGAGCTATTTAGGGGTAAATCAGGTAGCCGCCTTAACTAAAGGCTGTCAGGAGCTAATTGGCTTCCTTGAACAGCAGGAACTGGAGGAGGTAATACTTTTAGAGCGCTATTATGCCAAGATGCGTCTTTATGCACCTAGTGCTCATGAGAGGGTACTAAAGCTGCTCAGTGCGGCCTATTTAGTACATTTCAACCGTGATTTTGAAGTCCTACTCAATAATTTATTAGCTGCTTTTGTTAGCCCTAATATCGGTCTTGAATCAGAGCAATCATCTTATGATTGGGACACTGAGGAGATCTTAGACCAAGACAGTGCAAGCAATAGTGATATTTGGGCTGAGGCAATTGATGACAGTAGCAACAATGATCTTTGTGAGCCAGACGAACAGGACGAAACTGGTGAGCAAAGTGAGGAGAGTGAAGAGGGCTTTTTATTTGATGATAATTTTGAAGAGGGACAAAAGGTAACGGATAAGTTTTTACGTAGGCTTAAAGATCCTTGTGACTATCATGCTCAATGGCAAGATTTACAAGAGTACGATTTTAAAGAGCGTGCTTTTAGCAAGGATTTAAAGGCCATAATGGAATTTATTATTAGCAAAATTGAGCCTCAGATGGCTTATAGCTATTCGAACAATATGATTTCTTACTTTAATCGTACTCGCTTTAAGTTACAACAAGATGAGCTGAACTTAGCTTCCATTTTGGCTTTTAGAGGCTCTATGTGTGATCGTATGGCTTTATTGGTACCGCCTAGTGAAACTCTTTCTCCTAGTGAGTTGTTAGATGCGCTTGGTTGTGCCCGTAATGAAATAAAAGTCATAAATGGCGACGATAAGCTTACCGCAACGCTAGCCCATAGTTCATTGCAAGCTTTGCAATTGCGCAATGAGCTAATTCGTCGTCTTTGTAAGCCCCAAGCCTAATTTTAGCTAAGCAAATTAAGCTTACCTGGAGGTTAAATTGAAAACCATAGCCCGGCATTATTGATAGGTATCGATTGGTGCTTAAAGAAAAACCTAAAAATTTAGTGTGAAAATTTGGATCGTTTTGATCCATTTTTTTGCCAAAATGTTGTATCTA
>NZ_JALKIM010000078.1 GCF_023050945.1 Anaerobiospirillum sp. NML120448
AAATTAATTTAACATAATAAGATTATGTGTTGTTGAGACATATAGCTTTTTCTTGAATAGGGAGTTTGGCTAAGTATTTAAAGGCCAAGAAAAAATGCAGCCTGGATATTTCAAGCTGCATTATATGATTAACCTTTTATAAGCCAATAGGGGGTAGCCTAAGCATCCTGAGCAGTTGTTGCTTAGTTGTCGGCTTTTGCCTCTGTTTGAGCTGGAGCCTGGTCGCCATTACTATCACCATCACCATTACTGTTGTCATTGCCATTTACGCCATTTACTTGGAGTGGCTCTTGAGTAAGTGGAGTAGGGGCATCTGAGGCAACTTTGTCTACTAAGTAGAGTAGGTTTTGCCAGGCAATATCGCTGTGGGAGTTTAAACCTATCTCACAGGTGCTGGAGCTGGAGTAGCCTTTCTTGAGCTTCTTGTTTTGCTGTTGCTGCTCATTGTAGTACTCATTAAAGAGGCGTAAGGCGCTGTCATTAAGATCTGGGCAGTTAAAGCCTTTATTACCAGCAAAGCCGCAACACTTGGTACGCTCATGGACATATACCTTGCCTGTAGTACATGCCTGAGCAACAGCCTTTAATGAGCCATCCCATTTGCCCTTAACAGTAGAGCACATTGGATATACAGCTACATCCTCATCGCACTTATTAATAGTGAGGCGGTCTAATAAGACCTTTTCAATAAAGACAGGCATATCATAGAACTTAATGGAGCTATCACTTTCTTTGAGCTTCTTTAAGATTTCATAAGAGCAAGCTGAGTGGTCGCAGACTACAACATAGTTTTCATCACTGCCCACCATCTCTTTAATTACTTTTTGTAATTGAGCTGCCTTAGATTGCTCAACCTTTGGGTAATCCTTATAGGACTTACCGCAGCAAAGTGATTTTACCTTATTAGGGTAAATTACATCGATCTTGGCCTTTGCACAAAGAGTTTCGAAAACCTCTTGAATAGGGCGCTGATCTAATGATGGATCACGTGGGGCAAAAACACGATTAATACAGCTAGTAAAGTAGAGCACCTTAAGCGTGTTTTGGCTGTTAGTCTTATTCTCAAAGACATGACTGTTAGGCTTTGGCATGGTCTTTGGAACAAATGGAATACCCATTTTGTCATTAAGCTTTTTAGTAAGGGCACTTAAGCGCTCATTACCTAAAACAGCCATACCAGCATTGGCTCCAACCAACGATGCTTTGGCTAAACCCAGGGTAGAACCATATACATGAGATGAAGTGGCTGCTAGTGTCTTTCTAAATGGGCCACGCATTAAAGGTTTGAGACTTAAGGCAATCTTAGCAGTATCAATCTCTAATGGGCATAAGGTAGAACACATAGAGCAGGTAGCGCAGGTTTCAATGCCAAAATACTCATAGCCATGCTTAAGCTCTGCAAGTTCTTTATCCTCTTGCTCTGTTCTGTGGTTCATGCTCTCAAGACGAACAATTTCCCTGCGTACAGCAATACGTTGGCGAGGAGTTAAAGTAAGCTCACGGCTTGGGCAGACCTTTTCGCAGAAACCACATTCCATGCACTTATCAATAAAGTCTTCTACTTGAGCAGAGCCTTTAAAGTTTTTGGTATGCATGTTCTGATCATCAGTAATGATGACATCAGGGTTAATTAGGTACTTAGGGTCAAAAAGCTCTTTAATAGCACAGTTAACACTATATGCCTTACTGCCCCATTCACGCTCCACAAAAGGAGCTACCATGCGTCCTGTACCATGCTCAGCTTTGGTACTACCACCAAGCTTGCATACAGATTCAACCAGGGCTTCCATAAAGGCACCAAAGCGCTCTGATTCAGCCTCGTCTGAAAGGTTAGGGGTAATAATGAAGTGAACATTACCAGCTAAAGCATGACCAAAGATTGAGCCTTCAAATTTATATTCCTTAAAGAGCTCAGTAATTTCACTAATGCCCTTAGCAAAATTGTCAGTTGGATAGCACACATCCTCTGTGATTACTACTGTGCCTGATGGGCGTAGTGATGCTGATAAAGGCAAGATAGACTTACGAATCATCCAGTTGGATGCCATCTTAACTGGATCTGAGTCAAAGTGGGTGCCAAATAAAGATGGGGCTTCCTCTAGGAGCTTACTAATATAGGCAATCTTACTGTCTAAAGACTCTTGAGTGCTATCCTCTAATTGGACTAATAAAGCGCATTGACCTTCCACAGCTGTTTGTAATTCAGCAGGGGCTCCCTCAATGTCTTTGGCTGATTTTAAGCAAGCGTAGTCCATAATTTCAGCTGAGCTAACCTTATCTTGGTTGTTAGCTAAAATCTTAACTGCTACAGCAGCTTGGTCTAAAGTAGGGTAGTGGAGTAGGGCGCATGATTTAAAGGCGCTATCTTCGATACACTCATACTCAACACGTGAGGTAAAGCCCAAGGTACCTTCTGAGCCTACGAATAGGTGGTTTAAGATGTCTTTTAAGTCAGCAAAATCAACCAAGCTATTAATGCTATAGCCTGTAGTATTCTTAATGGCAAATTTACGCTTAATGAGCTCACACAAATCCTTGTCTTCAAGAATTTGAGAACGCAAGTTCATCAAGCCTTGGACAATATCAGGATGTTTCTTAGCAAAATTATCGACATCTTCGCTAGGGGCAGCACGTGAAGAAGTATCTAATACATAACCATCTCGTAAGATTACACGGATAGACTTAATAGTGTTGTAGCTGTTTTGCTTAACGCCGCAGCACATACCACTAGAATTATTATTAAAGATACCGCCAATCATGGCATTATTGATGGTTGCTGGATCAGGGCCAATCTTCTTAGCATAAGGTTTTAAGGCTTCATTAGCTTCGCAACCAATTACACCGCAATCAAGGAAGATAGAGCTCTTATCATCGCTAATCTTAATTTTTTGCCAACGAGCATTGCTTAGCACTAAGACGCTATCACTACAGGCCTGGCCGCTTAAGGATGTACCTGCGGCTCTAAAAGTAACTGGGGTTTCATACTTATTGGCTAAGCTGTAAATTTCTCTAATTTCGGCTTCATCAAAAGCACGAATTACTACTCTTGGCACATAGCGGTAGCAAGAGGCATCAGTTCCATAAGCAAAGCGGCGTAAAAAGTCGGTATAAACACGATCTTTAAACGTCTCTTGAGCCTCTTTAATAAAGCCCTCAAAATCAAGTTTCAAACTGACCTTTTCCATGACAATCCTAATCGTTAATAATTACAAAGCTTTAACCACCATCAGAAGCACAGCTTTGTGCTAAGTAATACGAAAAATGCAAGTAGCGGTGGCCAAATGTACGGATGGATTCTACAAAACGAGCTTGGATCCTAGTTAGTTTTTGCCTATTTTTAGCATGTAGCAAGCATGATTTATTAAATTATATGAACCAGATCGCATTTGCTGCTACCTAAAGTACCAGAGCAGTGCCTTTTTAGTGCTATTTTGCCCCACTTTGGTAATAAACAAACACTTTAACCCCATGTGTGAGCTAGTTCTTTTGTGAGATGCATCAAATGGCAAATTGATGCATAATGACATCAGGACAATAATCATTAAAATATTAAGTCCAATTAGCATTAGCTTACAATGCTAGTGATTAGACTTTTATTAACAACAAAGGATCAGTCTCTGTGGATACTTTTACCGAAGCAACCGATCTCGACCTTACTGATGATCAACTCTTGGCCGATCATGACAGTGATTTTGATGAATACCTGCGGGGGTATGAAACTCTCGTAGAGCAAATCAAACAAAATAAAGATAATGTAGATGAGCTCAAGCGCCTTATTAATCGTCTAAGCTCAGATTACACCCGTTTGCTCGATATGAGCTTTGATTCTTTGTTTGTTGATCTTTATAAGAATGCTCGACCAGCCTTGCTAGCTTTATTAAACAATAAAGCATGTCATAAGTACTTAGTGCCTCAGCACAACTTTCACCATCGTACGGTAATTACTACTTTAAATGAAAGACTGTATACTGCATTTAAGCATCCAGTTAACGAAGTTGAGGAAAAAGCTTTAGCGGTATTTAAGGCTGTCCGTAGTGAAGGGCTAAAGACTAAGTTTATGGCCCAGGCTTTTAAAGATGTCATTAAAAAGACTGACAAAGACCTAATTCTCAATAATTACGAGAACATTCGCTTTTGCTTATACCCTGAGCTAGGAGTTACCACCAAGTACGTGCAAGAACCAGAGCACCGTAATGAGTGCTTGCTGGTTTACTCTAATGCTCCAGCGGTAAATACTGGTCTGTTCCATCAAATTGAAAACAACATGCTAGGTGCTGACTTAGAGTGTTTCCATGTAGCCACAGGTTGGAATGCTATTATGGTCAAGCACTCTAGTAAAGATGATCCTTTAACCTTGGCTTATGTGGAACTGGATGGCTACGAGTATCTTAATGATATGAATAATGTGCCAACTCCAGTAGATCTCTATTTAGATGGTTACCATGAGCTCAAGCATGAAATTCTAGCTCACCCTAACGATATCACTGTGATTAACAGTAATATCGCTCAATTAGTAGACCAGTTTTATAAGGTTCTGGAGTACGATTTTTATAATTTCTGCTGCCAGCTCTATGAAAATGCTCCACTAGCATTGATTGCATTACTAAACTACAAGCCAAGTTTACGCTGCTTTATGAAGTGGTCATTATGTGAGGGTAGCGTAGTAGACGAGTACTTAGACCAGCTCTTGCTAACAGCTTTAGAAGAACTCGACTCACTTGATATGCATATTTGTGAAGCTCCAAGAAACCTTATCTTAAATGTTCACAATATGTCTGTTAAGCGTATCTTCTTAATTTCTGCCTTACATGATGTTTTAAGAAATACTCCTGATTTACTCTTAAAACAATGGTTGCGCAACATTAAAGTACAAGTAGGTGTAGGCCGTGATCTCTATACCTTATACAACAACCCAGCAGCCAAGAAGATCTTATTAATTGACTACACTACCTCAGTCAACTTTGAGAACAACTACGACAAGGAAATGAGCCAGAAGCTCAGCGCTGAGGTGCGTTTAGACTTGCCTCTAGGCTCCATGAAGCTCTTAGATGAGAGTGTAGTTAATACCATGGTAGGACGCTATGAGTACAATAGCTTTAAGTTCTACTATGTAGAGCTTGATCCTCAAGAAATTGAGGAATTAGCTAAAATCCTTAAAAAGGAAAAGGAAAAAGACAAAGAATAGGGTAGGCAAAAGCCTCCTCAAGGGCCTTTAAATCAGCATTTAAAGGCCTTTTTTATAAATCTTTTAACTCACTTGACTAAGTGCTATTATTAGTATGGTTCGCAAGAGTTAATAATTGCGCTTAATTTTAATCAACTCAAACTATAATTTTCTTTATTCCGTTCTTTCTGCTTTCAGGCTTTAACAGTTAGCCATTACAGCAACTATCCTATACACTCAAAGATTGAGCCTCATTAGTATTTACTGGCTCTTGGCTATTATTAGGCTCCTACTTATTAATCTCATTACACTATTGCATAAGGAATAGTATCAATGGCAATCAACAACGAGTTTCAGCAAAATCTAACCATGTATATGGAAACATTGCATCCTATCATCTATGTTAATCATTATGATTTTAATGCAATTGATGCAGCCATTAAATCTATTGCCAATGGCTATGAATGCTACGAGTTTAACAATGCTCTTGGCTTAGTAAATTTTAAGACTGGCTCACGTGTTAACAGCCAACTTGCGTATACCCATGGTTTAAACGGTGAGGAAAACTTAATTAAGTTTTTAGACTTAATGGTTAACGAGGGTTTTTCTACTCCAACTATACTGGTGTTAAAAGATGTTCACGAACTCTTGCACAAACCTTCTGTAGTCGCATATTTACGCAGAATTGCTGAGAATGTACTTTATAGCGAAGGCTATGAGTGCACTGTCTTTATTTTGTCAAATACTTTAGAAATTCCTAGAGAAATTGAAGACTACATCACTATCTTAGAAATTCCCCTTCCATCAATCAACGAAATAAAAACACAGATCCAAGAGTATGCTCAAAGCGCAGATTCTCCTATTGATAAGCAGACTTTAGATGAAATTGCCATTTCATTTAAGGGCCTTAATGAGTGTCAAATTTCGCAAATTCTTAATCTTGCCTTTTTCCATGATGGAGAGTTGTCTAGAAGTGATACTGAAATCATTCTTAAAGAAAAAGAGCAATTCCTTAAAAAATCTTCCATGCTTGAATCCATACGTTTTAAGGAAAACATTAATGATATTGGTGGCTTAGAAGAGCTCAAATTCTGGTTAAGACGTAAAGCAGAAATTTTTAAGAACCTTGATAAGGCCATCAAGTATGGCGTGGATGTTCCTAAAGGTGTAATGATTATTGGTATGCCTGGCTGTGGTAAATCACTGAGCGCCAAAGCTACTGCCGATTTATTTAAAGTGCCTTTAGTACGCCTTGATGTGGGTCGTTTATTAGGCAAATATGTAGGTGAATCTGAGGGCAATATGCGTAGAGCTCTTGCCCTTGCTGAGGGTATTAGTCCTTGTGTCTTGTGGATTGATGAGCTGGAAAAGGCCTTTAGCGGTATTGGTTCTATTGGTGGTGCCAGCGATATTACCACACGTTTATTTGGTCAATTCTTAACTTGGATGCAGGAAAAAGAAAGTCCTGTGTTTATCGTGGCTACGGCCAATGATATCTCTAACTTGCCACCAGAGCTTTTGCGCAAGGGACGTTTTGATGAATTGTTTTTTGTCGATTTGCCTAATCCTGCTGAAAGAGAAAGCATTATTAAGATTCACCTGCAAAAGCGCAAAAAGTTTAATAGCTCTATCGATTTAGCTAAATTAGCCAGCAAAACCGAAGGCTTTAACGGTGCCGACATTGAGTCTGTAGTTAAAGACGCTATTGAAATTAGTTTTGTTGAGCATAAGACCGACCTTACAACTGATGACTTATTAAAAGTTATTCATGAAACTAACTCCATTAGCAAAACCTTACAAGAGAAGATTAAAATCATCAAAGAAACTATCAACAAATACAAGATTAAGAACGCTTCTCGTTAGCTAATAGGGGGCCAAAATCTTTACCTGATTTTGGCCCTTTAACACAAAACAAGCGGCCAGCCCGCCATCCCACCAGCCTGCCAGACCACCACCGTCCTATCTTTGCAAGCTATCCCCACATCACCCATGCATACACACTACATATCCTGCTTCATCCCTTCGTCAGTGCAAGCACCCCGAAAAAACTCTATAACCTCTGTGATTTAGAGACTTTTACAAGTCAGTCCGATAGTGTCCATAATGCGCCAGCACCACCAACAGCACCAGAGCCAGCACCACAGGTCTTGTAATTTCTTTTTGATTAGGCAGCTATAAATACTGACAAGATGGGAGTTAATGCCCATACTTGCTACATGTTCTAAAGTAAGAGTTTGGTATTAAGCGTGGTACCAACTAAAAAAGCTCTGTAAGAACCAACCGATGGCTCTTAGTAGTAGCTATTAAGCAGGCAGGCAGGCACTTAAATGTACTGCCTGTTTTTATGCTCAAAACTAGCAATCATAAAGTAAAACTTCTTAGACAGCTTGTTCCTGGCAGTATCAACCTTTCAAAGGAAGCTCACCTTATCAAGCCAAGCCTTATCTCAATTGCCTTGCAACAAGCATAGGGTTAGTTAGTTACTTACTTGGGGGAGAAGCAGTAGAGTAGGTAGGTAGGTTGGTTGGTTGGTTGGTTTTCTACGATCATTAGTGTTAAGCGTGAGTACCAATACCAAACAGGCTGCTAAACTCATTTGCAGTGAAGATGTACTCTTCATGCTTTTGAAGCTCTAGTCATGGTTTTATTCGCCCGCTCCTCTAAATTAAAGCTGCTGCTCTTATATGAGAATGCATATCTGGGTGGTAAAAGAAGTTTGAGCCTTTTTGAGGGTAATAATGCATTTACAGGCCCTTAAATAGTAGTGATAAAGACAAGGATAGTGCTTGGCTTAAGAGTGCTATATTATGAGTTTCAATCTGCCCTTTAGCTTGCGCAGCTCAAAAGAAACAATCTGTAGATAGAATGCTCAATGTAATATGGGTAGCAAACTTTGCATACCGCTACAGACTAACTGATATATTGTGCTAGTATGCATACAAGTAGAAAAAATGCAGGTGGTTAACATGAAGAAGAAAAGCAAACCAACCCTCCTCATGGGCCTTACCAAGATTAGTTCCCTTAAGGATCTTAAAACAAATTTTATTTTTGATGACGTTTTAACTTATTATCAGACTGGACAACTCGTAGAATGGCTCGATGCGTTTGAATACCAGCAATTGGCAAAGCAAGTTAAAGCCATTCAAAGTAAGGATACTTTAGAGATCCTTAAAGCATTGGTAGCTATCTTTGAGATTGACATTAAGGGTGATAGCCCAGAGGCAGTTTTAGCTTACTGGAATAATCAAAGATATCAAGCTAAGTTCGAATTACTATTACGTCTCATCTATTTGAATAATGAGGATGTAAGTCAAGTCAAAGAGTTGATTAATCAATTGATCACTAACTTTGCTGACTTATACGAGCAACGGAAGTTAGAGATCTTTGAGCTTTTTGTAAGAAAGGCCCATAATGCAGCTTTTGCTATTATTAACAATCCTAAGGCCTTTAAGCCTTATATGCGTGCGATTTTAATGTACAACCATGTGCTTAAGAATCCCTTAACCAAAGCTGAATTTGAGCAATTATGTAAGTTAAATGATCTGATAGCAGCTCTTATACAAAATGATGATTACTCTCATGTTGATGTACAAGACAATTTCGAGCATATCCGCATAGCCTCCATTGAAGCTGAGGACTTATATGGCACTTATAGGCCAACGCATACTTTAATTGGTCTTGAAAAAATATTATGTCTCTATAGCAAACGCCGCAAGGACTTATGCAAAGACGGAATTGACTTTACAGACTTAGTTGCTCCATTAGCCCTTGTTTTAACTGATTGTGCCCTTGAAACTGATCTTAACTACATGGAAGACATTTTTCTAACTGTAGACATTTCATCTTATGGCATTACCGCCAAGCAATGGGAAAAAATTGCAGCAAACTGGCCAGAATGATGCTAAAACATTTGGCCTAAAGTGAGCTCATAATCAAAATATAGCTACTGCCAAGTTCTTGGTAATAAGTTGTCCACCATTTTGAAAAACCTTTATATGGTATAAGGTGTGTTTGATATGTCCATTAAAAGCAAAAGTATTATGCCTCCACCTTGGCTAGCCTTTAGACACATAGAAATGTACTCCATAGGTTGGCGCATGGGCTATGGTGAGGACTACATGTTTCGCTTTGGCGATTGGTTTGATGAATTATCTCAAGAAGAGCTCAATGAGTATCGTGAGCTTTTTCCTGCACCAATTACCTGGAGTGGTTGGTATGAGGAAGATGGTGAACCTGCGTTTTTAGAGCATGATCAATATAGCCTCTGCGCCTGGCAAGACCAAGGCAAGCCTAAATATGACCTACAATGGCTACAGCGAGAGTTTACCGCTAAAAAACGACATCATATGTGCTTTTTCTGGGGACATACTGGCCCTAAAGATGAAATTACTAAAGCCTGCTTAAGCCAATGGTATCCTCAAGAATTTTGCTTTTCGGTAGCGCATTATAGTTGCATGGAGCAATTTATGATGGCCAATAAGGCAGAGCTCTTTGGCGATATGGAAACCAAAGATAAGATCATGCAATGCAGCACTCCTAAGCAAGCTAAAGCTTTTGGCCGCATGGTTAAAGGCTTTGACCAAGAAATTTGGGATAAATTCAAGCACAGTATCGTTGTTAACGGTAATTGGCGTAAGTTTAGCCAAAATCGTGCTTTATGTGACTTTCTTATGGCTACTGGTGATAGTATCTTAGTTGAAGCTAGTCCTGTTGATAAAATCTGGGGAATAGGGCTAGCAGCTGATAATCCTGATGCCCAAAACCCATTGAAATGGAAAGGCCAGAATATGCTGGGCTTTGCTCTTATGGAAGTAAGAGATGAGTTGCAAAAAGTTAATCGCAACGAAAGTCTTTGCAATTTTGACTGCGTTATTGAGCAATAAACAGCCCTGATCCTTGCAGATTCTTAAGGAGACTAGAGCGAAAAGTGCCTACAGAGCATACATATTTAGGTTAATCTTACTTATGAACATCTGGCAATGAGAGGATCATTAAGTCATAATATTTGCCAGATTTTTATTTGCTATGGAAGGTAGGTTGTTTATGAGTACAACATTGAAATTCAACCTTATGGTTGACGGTCAAAAAGTCCGCAATTTAGAACAACTTCGAGAGAACTTTAATTTAGAAGATGTACTCGAGCACTTTTACTCAGGTAAACTGCAAAAGTGGCTCTCATCACGTGATTATCAATACGAACTAGAGCAAGTTAAAGATATTGTTTCGTACGATAAGATTGATGTTAGCAGTGAACTGCTCGATATTTTTGATATTAAGTACAACCAAAAAGATCTCAAAGACTTCATTGATGAGCTAAATCAATATGAGGCACTTGCTCAAGAAAAAGTTCAGAAGAACAGTCCTAATATTTTTGCCATAAGAAAGTCTAATCTTTCTGACAATATGGCCAGTGGTGCTTATAGTGAGTACCAAAGGCTTATTGACGAAATCTGCATGCACGATCATAAGGTAGATTTAATTAAGCAGAAGCTTGAAATTATACTAAGCAAGTATTACGAGCTTTATCTCAAAGAGAGATTAGGCTTGATTGCTCGTTTTACCCAAGAGGCCCCTAATGCATTTTTGGCTATTATTGATAGCCCTAAGGCCTTTAATCCTTTCTTGCCTGCATTACTCAAGTTTAACCAAATCATTAAAGAGCCATTAAGCGCAGACGAAAGCTACGAGCTTAAAGCCCTTAAGAATGCTTTAGACACGCTAGAGGAAAAGCATGCTTTTAACTATGACAAGATTTTAGATAATTTCTCCAATCTCTCGGCTGAAAACATTGTGGCCCAGTTTGATTATTTTGAGTACGGCTTGCCTTGCACCATAGAATTTGACCAGTGCATGTTAATCTTTTCGAGCCAGAACATAATTGAACTTAATGAGCAGCGCCCATATAAGGAAATCCCTTTTACGCCTCTGCTAATGTGCAATAACAACATTGCAGGTGAGATTGTATTTGAAGAAGAGGATGATCTCGTTGTCACTCTAGATCTCATTGACTACGATATTTCTGAGGAACAGTGGCAGCTTATTGCCAAGCGTGGCCTTACCTTGGGCTAACCCGATAACGTGGCCTATTACAGTAATTAGTTAACTATTACATCTGTTTAGCTACCTAATAGCTTTAATGGAGTTTTGTTTATGAGTACAGCATTTAAATTCAATCTATTGGTTGATGGGCAAAAAGTCCGAACTTTAGAAGAGCTTCGCAAGAACTTCAACTTAGAAGATGTTCTTGAGTACTTTTACTCTGGGAAACTACAAAAGTGGCTGGCCTCACGTGATTACAAGCACGAACTTGATCAAGTCAAAGACATTGCCTCTTCCAATAAACTTGATGTTAGCTCTAAATTGCTCGATATTTTTAATATTGAGCACGATAAAAAGGAGCTCCAATACTTCAATGTCGATGGGCAACAAGTTCGAACTGTAGAAGAGCTTCGAGAAAACTTTAACCTAGAAGATGTACTCAAGCATTTTTACTCAGGGAAACTGCAAAAGTGGCTGATCTCACATGATTACAAGCACGAACTTGATCAAGTCAAAGACATTGCCTCTTCCAACAAAAAACTCGACGTTAGCTCTAAATTGCTTGATATTTTTAAGATTGAGTACGACAAAAAGGAGCTCAAACACTTTATTGATGAGCTAAATCAATGCGAATCAATCGCTCAACAAGCAGTAGTAGGTGACAGCTCTGAACAAAGAAATACTAAGCGCACTGCTAGTCTTTCTAAAAAAGCGACCAGTAGTACTTATGACAAGTACAAAAGGCTTGTTGACGAAATCTGCATGCATGATCATAAGATTGACTTAATTAAGCAAAAGATTGACATTATAGTACGCAAGTACTACAAACATTATCTCAACGAGAGGTTAGGTCTGATCGCTCGTTTCACCAAAGAGGCTCCTTATGCTTTCTTGGCAATTATTGACAATCCAAAAGCCTTTAATCCATTCTTGCCTGCATTGCTTAAATTCAACCAAATCATTAAAGATCCATTGAGCACAGATGAAAGCAAAGAGCTGAAGGCTCTTAAGAGTACTCTGGCAACTCTTGGTAAAAATAGCTGCTTTAACTACGTCAAGATTTCAGATAATTTCTCCAATTTAAGGGCTGAAAATATTAAGTCTCAATATGGTTATTATCGAGAATGTATGCCTTGCTCAATACACTTCAAGCATTGCATGCAGCTTTTTTCTAGCCACAGTGCAATTGAGTTTGAGTATGACAAGCCTAAAAAGAAACTTGAATTTGCGCCTCTGTTAATCAGCGATTGTGATGTTTTAGGTCAGATTATCTTCGAATTAGAGGAAGATATTTTGCTTACTTTAGATCTCACTAACTACGATATTTCCGAGGAACAGTGGCAGCTTATTGCCGAGCGTGGCCTTACCTTAAAGTAAAGCCTCAGGCGCTGTACAACCTATTGCCTCGCCTTTGCCAATGACAGTGAGCGTAAAGGCAAAAGCACCATATGATGTCTTATATTAAAAGCATTGTTCAAGAGCCAATTCCTTATTATGATTGGCTCTAATATGTGCTATTACCTTGGTAAATTTTAAATGCAAAACTCCCAAGATCTCTACGATGCTCTTATTTCCGATATTGCCAACAATCCCAAGGATGTCTTTTATATCAATCAATGCATTGACCTTATTGGTCGCAAATATTTGGGCTATTTTAATAGGCAAATCTTAGAGTTATTACCTCTGTGGGCAAAGAATGCTCCTTATGCAATCTTAGCCATGATTGATAACAGCAATACCTTTAGGTTGTTCTTAGATGCCATTCTCAAGCAAAATAATATGGTTGATAAGCCTCTAAGTACTCAGGAGCGAGAACTTATACATTGCCTTAAACAAGCTCTTTCCACCATCTTTAAGCAAAAGCTAATAGACATTAACCTTATTAATACGCACTTCAAGAACTTCGCAGTAGAGTCATGCGATCCTGACAGTATTGACTATGATGAGGAGCTTCAGGGCAAATCTGTCTCGTTAGACAAAGTACTAGTAATTTTCATGAAAGGAAATATTGCTCAGGTGTTTCCTGAGTTTTATGATCACCTATTTAAGGCACCTTTGGTTATCTATAATGAAGATGAAGAGGTTGGGTTACACTACCCAAAGATGAATGAGGTCTTAATTCTACTTAACCTAAAAGCCTACGGAATTACATCAGCTCAATGGAAACTTTGTAGACTTATAAACTAATTCAACTAAAGGCTGGTAATATATCTTATGCTCTACCAATTAATTGGGGAGTAGTTTTGCGTAATCACTAAATCGATTAAACACCTTGTACTCATGGTCAGGCCTTACTTAATACTTGGTTGATGTATTAGTAGGGCCGACAACAATTTTCGTAGATTTATAATCAATAACTAAGAAGCAAGCAATGGCTACTAACAATAAGGTTAAATTAAATATCGCAAGCAAGAAGATCGGTTCACTGGAAGCTTTAAGAAACAACTTCCGTTTACATGATGTGTTATGGCTCTATCATTCTGGCGAGCTGGCTCAATGGCTTTTATTGTCAGGTTTTCAGAACGAGTATGAGCAGGTAGTTGCTCTAAACGGTAAGGAGAATATCAGTCTGAGCCGAGAGCTGGCCAAAATCTTTAAGGTTAACTGCGATAAAGACCATATAAATCTTATGGTCGAAAAGCTGCATCGCAAGTCTCCTCCTTATGCTTATAGCGAGCTGCTTGACGAAATTTGCCAAAACAATGCTGTTAAAAAGACAAATACACTTAAAGCGCTCATCAATGTCTTAATTCAGGATTATTACGATGAGTATAAGGCTAACAAAATGCAAATCTTTGAGCGTTTTGTTAATGAAGCCCCTTTAGCTGCATTGACCATACTCAATAATCCTAATGCGTTTAAGCCATTTTTACCTGCAATATTGCGCTACAACCATGTCGAAAATGAGCAAGATGTCTCTCCTGCTGATATAGATGAATTAAGCCAGTTTTCTGGTCTTCTTGGAAGAATGGCCAATTGTTATCACTTTTTATTTAACGATCCATACCATAACTTCCCTAATATCAAAATGTACTCAAAAGAACCAAATCCACTATTTGATATGGGGTACTACCCTTTTGGAACTTTAAGGAAACTAGTACTCATTGGTTCTAGCAACTATGTTGTTAATACAGGCATTGATTTTTCTGATATCTTTGCCCAATTTGCTATCATCAATATTGATGATATTTACGAACTAAACCTTGAGAAAACCCACCAAGTTTTCTTAGCAATCGATTTGATGTGCCACGAGGTCACAGAACCGCAGTGGGATGGTATCACACAAAGATGGTACGATCATGAAGAAGAATGGTATTAGCTTCACTACTAATCACAACTATAGGCTCCTCTCTAATCAGCCCGTAATAGGAACCAATTAAGGTAAGTGGTAAGATAGAGTAGGGTAAGAACATCAAGACAGGGGCCTGTGGCATATCATTATGGCCCTTTAAAACTTGCTCATAAGGCTATTACACTGCAACGTAAGACCTCTTCTCCACCGCTCCTATCATCTTTGCTTAGGCCATAGCTTTAGCCTATAGGGATATAGGGAATTAATTGCATCGCACTGAATATCAGTTGTAGTAATAGCCTTGCCTAACTTAGCTTTGCTTTACCTTGTCATTAAGACTAAAAAGACCTGATAATAATGAAGAGGTATGGAACCTCTTCTGAGTTAAGCAGCATAGCTAAGGTTAACTTCAAGCAAAAGTGCCTTATGCTATCTCCAATTGAATGCATCTTTCTAGAGCCAATTCCACATGGATGGCTCTTTTAGGTGATATTACCTTATTTTTCATAGATCCCAAAACTAAAATTAGGAAACCATGTAATGGCAAAGAACATTAAGTTTAACTTACTAGTAGGTGATAAGAAGCTCACCACGCTTGAGGCTTTACAGGAAAACTTTTATTTAGACGAAGTTTTAGATCACTATCACTCTGGTTTACTTGCTAAATGGCTTTTATCATCTGGTTTTCAGCACGAGTATGAACAAGTAAGTGCTTTAGAGGCTAAAGACAATGTTAGCCTGAGCCTAGAGCTTGCCAAAATCTTTAAAATTAGCTGCCAGAAAGAGGATCTAAAAGGTATAGTCCTAAAGCTTCATTGCAAGTTGCCTCTTCCTACTTTTAACAAACTTCTTGACGATATTTGCAAAATCAATCACTTTACCAACATAGAAAAGACTAAAGAACTAGTCGAACTCTTAGTTAAGAAGTATTACGATGAGTATGAGGCTAACAAAATGCCAATCTTTGAGCGTTTTGTTAAGGAGGCTCCTTTTGCAGCATTAGCCATTATCAATAATCCTAAAGCATTTAAGCCTTTTTTAAAGACCATTATGCGCTACAACCATGTCTACAAGACACAAGAGGTATCTCCTGCTGATATAGAGGAATTGCGCCAGTTCTCCAGCCTTATTGAAAGATTAGCTCACAGCAAGCAATATAGCTTTATAGATCTAGAGAGACATTTTTCAAACATCACAATGTACTCTATGGCTTCAACTCCAGGAAAAATTGCGCAATGGAGTATGGAGCACCCTGTAAGACTTTTTAGACAACTAATTCTCCTTCCTTTTGATGGCTATGTTGTTAATGATGGCATTGATTTTACTGATATCTTTAGCCAATTTGCTATCACCGCTATTAATGATTTTTGTGATGTTAAGTTTGAGTTTTCAGACCAAATTTTCTTAACCGTCGATTTGATGCATTATGGCATCGTAGCAACGCATTGGGCTGATATTGCTGATAGATGGGACGAGGCCTTTAATAATCGATATTAGGCTCGCCACCTAAAAAACTGTAGGCCTAATTACCACTCAGCCCATAAGATGGGTAAAGCATGGTAGGGTAGGGTAGGGTAGGGTAAGTTAAAGAACAGCAGGGCATTTACTATAGGGCCAATAGCTTATCATTATGGCCCTCTTATAATTACTAAGTTTCGGGCATCTTTAACAAGATGCCTTATAACTTATGTCATTGCTTTAGCCTACAGGGCATTAATTGCCCTGCTATGTCTCTCATTTGCAGTATTGGACTAGCCTGGCTTTGCCTTGCCTTGTAACTAAGCCTAAAAAAGACCTGATTGATATCAAAGCGGCAATGCAGAGTCTCTTTAGTATTCATAGGTATTGGTTAAGCTTAACCTTTAAGCAAATTTCTAGTGGAGACAATTCACAAGCTAAGCCGCAACAACTAACTTAGCTCAATATGTCTGACAAATATGTCCTCACAGCAAATAAGAGCTGCCAGGCGGCAAAACATATCCATATTGCTTAATTAGTAAGGTTTAAGCCATAGCACCGTTACCTTGCTGTATAAACCACCAAGGATCTTAGGTAATTATTTAAGCTACGCCTAAGCTAACATCTTATCGCCCGCTCCTACCAAATCAAAGATATCAAACATTAACTTATGGTGCTTAGAGCAAACTCGTCAATCCATACTCGATGCTATAGCAAATAAACTTTGACTTACGTCATAGGCTAGCAAACGATCAGCACATTACTAATGCTGTATAAGTTAACATATAGACCGCCAATTTGGTGTTAGCGAACAAACAGCCTATAATCATTGCTATTATCGATAACTTTGAATATTAATAAAACTACACTATTTTAACCTTTTATATAGATATATGTGATTAGGGTCACAATTTAAATTTGTGCATATATTCATTACTATCAATATGTCCGTAAAATTCTGATTATGTTATGAATTTAGGCGTTATCAAGGCGTAACTATTCTTACCGTAGTATAACGACAGTAAACATAATCGAGAGAATAACGCAGGGTAATGAAATAATTATCCTGTATCTGTCGCTCTTACACAGCGTTCAATTGTTTCTATGGTTGAAAAAATTGATTTTCCTGAAGACATTGTCTTTGCAGAGACCCTGCTATAGCGAACAGTATACGCAATTATTGCACAGACATCTGCTGATTCTTGATAAATCACTTTCTCTGTAACCATATCCTTGCTGTTTATAGCGTATAGAAGCCAAGAAGAAACATAACTCCCAAGATGAGATGCTGCTTTTTGCATAGAAACCATAAGAACACCTGATGGCTTACCTACTGGATCAGGCTTGGCATCAGAGTCACGACAGAATTGTTGCTGTTCTTTATTAAGAAGATAGTCATTTGTGGATTGATAAGCAATATACATCTTGAGTACATGTGCGATAATAGCTGCATAAACACATATGTCGCCAGTATGACTGTTGTGGTCGGGTGAACTTTCAATTGATCCAAGACTCTTGTGAGCAAGAAACATGATTTCAATCTGCCATCTTAGGCGGTACAGGCTTGCTACTACCT
>NZ_JALKIM010000079.1 GCF_023050945.1 Anaerobiospirillum sp. NML120448
AAACTATATGTGACTTATATCACATATTTACTTTGCATAAAGGTTAATATAGTGTAGTTTTGTCGATGGTGTTTTTACAAGATTTTGCCACATTTTGTTCAACCAGCGCTTAATGTCGGTCGATATGATGTTTCATGTGGTGTGCTCTAAGGTAGAGGCTATAAAACTTTATTATCAAAAAGTTATTTAGCAAAGACAGCGCTATTAGAGAGTATAGCTCGCTCCTAGTTATAGCAAGTGGCTTGTGATAGCCAGTTTTTGTGCACCCTATTGAGGCAAGTGCCTGCTTATTGGTATTAATTATGCTAAATAGCATGGCAAGATTTTGCATTCATACCTATGAACATTAAATTAAAGCCTATTAGCTTAAGGTAACTTTTACTTGCTTTGGCAAACATTCAAGCTTTTACCCCAAACTGAATTTTAGTACTAGCTATCAAGCATCTTACTTATACATATTGATGCTCATGTGTTTATTATTCCAATTACAAAAATACGTACCCATGCACTAAAACAGCGCATATTTGATTTTTGATAAGAATTATCAATTTTTTAATATGTATTGATATGCTAAAAACCATTTTTTAAAAAGCTTATTCAATCGGAGCTTTTCAGCTTTTTAACCATTATTTACTTATAAAGACCTAATGCAAAAAGCAACTTTTGAAAATTAAACTATTGAACAAAATACAGAAAACAGTATTATTTACACCCGAGAAGTGAATAAGTTTTCTTTAGTTATCTTTCTCTTTTTTATCTAGAGATTACCGATAACAGCAAAACTTTAAAATAGTGGGGATTACTATTTTTTAACTTCACTTTTAGAGACTTAATACCAAGTCTCTTATTAAGATGTACTTCGATTTAGCTCAATAAGACAATTAGATTGACTCAGGCGGGATTACCGCACTAATTCAAAATTATTGTTTAAGATCGTGGTTAGCTTGGAGAGATAGTATAGGCTCTACTTTTTTAAGTAGGCAATTTAGTATGTATACTAAGTTTAGTCGTTTTCCAACTTAGTGGCAGTGCCTAAATAAGGACATAGCAATATGTCTTATTATTTAGAAGACTCATGACGGGGCACGGTAGATATCCATCGTAGCCACAAGCGCCACACTACTTACTATTAAAACAAGATGCAAAGGCTGAACAGATAGCAATAACTATCCCTCTAAGGGCTTTTGGCGCTCTATTCAGTCTTTTTACCATTTTGGGCTACTATTTAAAATAATGTAACAATCAAACAAATTTAAGGAAGTAGTGCTTTTAGGCACTTTTAAGCGCTTTGAGCTATCTTATTAAGGTTCAATCACATGCAGCCTTAAAAAAGAAAAGCGTGTTTAACTTACTGACTTTTATTTAATTGTTATTATGCTCTGCTTGTCAACTGCCTAACAAACAGAGTAATTTTAAGTTTTTTGCTTTAGACTCAATTACTAAGTCATATAGCCATTAGACTGTAGTGTTGATGATCTAATTGTTTAAACAATGGCACTTAAGAGAGCAAGACTAAAGCTCAGAGCTTCACAGCAAATACGACCTCTGGCAATAGTTTTGTAATTTCTACCGTTTACTCTCTCCTAAGTTAGCCACTATTTTAAGAGAATGAAGCTTATTTATTAGCTACAGCTCTTAACCAATCAAACATATGTTAAGGAATCCCCGTCTGACACTTGTAAGCAGCTTTTGCTACTTACAAGTGTCCATACCGCTTTTTTTTAACACACACCACTCACACCAAAGCTTGTTCATCACTCCCATGATGCACAACGCCCTACTATTGCCTTTTACTCAATAAAGCTAAAGCGCAAGTCCTAATCCGAGCCCCGCTTGCACCATAGCACTTGAGCCCAAAGCTCCCGAGCCAGCTCTATTACCAGCTCAACGTCAGCAACAGCAAAAGCAAAAGCAACATCACCTAAGGAGCACTTAAATAATCGTTTTTGCTATGCCCTTTGCTGCCCACCCACCAATACAGCTTAGTAGAACTAATTTCCTACCTGCTTTACACGCACGCCTAAGCGCAAAGCTAGCCATAGAGCCATAGCCACGGCACAGAAGCTAAGGTTTGCCCTAGCCCCAATCAAGACCTTTACTATAGTAAAGAGGCTAATCTTTTACTAGGACTCTAAAGCAGTATTTTGCAAGGCATATGACCTTTACTTTGCTAAAGCTCTAATTCATGGCTCACCAGAGTAATGAAGCCAAGCTTATACTAGGGCACAAAAGCAGAGTTTAGCCAGGTATATGAACCTTTACTTTGCTAAAGCTCTAATTCATGGCTTTACCAGGTTAATGAAGCCAGGCTTTTACTGGGACTCTAAAGCAGTATTTTGCAAGGTATATGACCTTTACTTTGCTAAAGCTCTAATTCACGGCTTTACCAGGGTAATAAGCCTAAGCTTTTACTAGTACACAAAAGCAGAGTTTTGCAAGGTATATGACCTTTACTTTGCTAAAGCTCTAATTCATGGCTTTACCAGGGTAATGAAGCCAGGCTTTTACTGGGACTCTAAAGCAGTGTTTTGCGAGATATATGACCTTTACTTTGCTAAAGCTCTAATTCGTGGCTTTACCAGGGTAATGAAGCCAAGCTTTTACTGGGACTATAAAGCAGTATTTTGCAAGTTATATGACCTTTACTTTGCTAAAGCTCTAATTCATGGCTTTACCAGGGTAATGAAGCCAAGCTTTTACTGGGACTCTAAAGCAGTGTTTTGCAAGGCATATGAGCCTTTACTTTGCTAAAGCTCTAATTCATGGCTCACCAGAGTAATGAGCCTGAGCTTTTACTGGGACTATAAAGCAGTGTTTTACCAGGTATATGAGCCTTTACTTTACTAAAGCTCTAATTCATGGCTCACCAGGGTAATGAGGCCAAGCTTTTACTGGGACTCTAAAGCAGTGATTTGCCAGGTCTATGAGCCTTTACTTTGCTAAAGCTCTCATTAAAGGCTTTAGTTTGGTAATGAAGTTTGAGCTTCAACGATGCAACGAAGCTTAACTTTGGCTATGAGCCTACAGTGTGGCTTGCCAAGATAAGGGGAAGCTTGGATTGTGGTGGGATTGGTTCTGCTGTAATCATGCTTGAGGGTGCTTATGAGCTCTTTGCTAAGGGCTGAGACTGGTTAAGGGAGCTTGCTTGTAGTCTGTTTGTTTTAGGGTGACTACGTTTAGCTCGCTCTTTAATAGCTAAATAAGTACATAGTTGCCACTTTGATAGGAGAGTGATTTTTAGTGGTAGAGGGGACATGATCAGTATTTGTGATTGCTTAAGAACAATATTCAGGCGCAAACTTTTGTGCTTTTGTCAACCAATTTTTAATTGCGGAATATTGCTGCACTTCTATAGGTTAATGATGAAAGTTGCACTAAAGTACTAGTATAGAAGCTATAGTGTAATTTGAGGGAGAATCAATAAATCTTGATTAAGTATAATTTTATGTGGAGTGAGATTCTTGTTTTTGATGGCATTAGCGCCATATTGGTGCAAAACCACCGTAATAAGACCTCATCTACCTTTATTAGTTGAAAGCCTTATTGATAGCGATATGCAAGTGAAAAATTTCTTTCAAGCTTAACTCAATTATTGCTTATTAACCATATTGCTAACGATAGTGTTAACACTAGGTTAAATAAGCTATTTACAAAGACTTACCTCCAACATAATGACAAAGATCTCAAAATTTTTAGATTCAATCAACTAATTTTGATTTAACCTTATGTTTTTCTTACCATAATTATGAGATTTTTACCTTGACTAATTGGTCTTTTTAGCTATTATTAACCAAACTTTTGTGATAAAATTTTCCTCAATCAAAACTTTCGATGTTCAAATTAGGTGCAAATTTGTTACTAAATAAACCATCGAAAGTCAAATTAGGAGTCTTTTTCAGTATTTATAGACCTGGGCAAGCAAGTTAAAGATTTTTGTTGTTGTTAGATCTTAAGTCCCGTCTGTCTGGTCTGATTAAATCTACTTCTAACTTACGGTGTAACACAAAAGTATTTTTAGACTGAAAACTAGCATACTAGTTGGTCTTTTAATACGTCTGGCTAAGTTGCTTTGCTTTTCGATTGTCAAAGTCAATAGCTTTGAGAAACGCCGTAGTTTTATCTGTTGTCATATAGTTTCAGGAAAGAACAATACCAACAGCACAGCAGAAATATCCAATTTTTGGGTGTTTAGCTGCTTTTGAATTTTTTAAACAATGATTTAATAGTAAGCAGTAATTTAGCATTACTTTAGGAGAGACAAGAAAGTTCTATATTGTTAGCATCAATATACAGCTTTTATTTTTTTGCTTTTGATTATCATTGTTGAGTATTATTGTTGAGTATTATTGTTTATATCTAGGTTAAAATATTAAATCTTGAGATTAAGTCCTTGTATCATTGTTTTTAAATTACCTAGGAATAATCATACTAATAAGGACGACTAGCCCTAAGTTAAAGGGGCTAGAACACAGAATTTTTAAAGTACCTTTAAAAAGGGGTGCTATAACGATTTTGCTGGCTTAACAATTGCTTAATAAATTAAGCTCTGTTTATGCAACAGCATGGGTTCAAGCTATTTTTAGCTTGGTTATTTTGTAAGATCTTAAAAACGATGATTCGTTTGAGGTCGTTTTATTTTGCAACTTCTTTTTACTTTATCTATCCATTAGCTAATGCTAGTGCTTAGTAGCTAAAGTAGGAAAATTGGTTAGTCACTTACTATGAGCTTTTTTGCATCCTCTTCTATTAAAACAAAGCTGCTTATTTGCTTTTCTGTCATTTTGCTCCTGTCATGCATAGTGTCAGGTCTATCCATTAAGGCAATTTACAGCTCCATCAATATTGCTGCTGTGTTGCAAGATAAAATCTCTGACAACTATCGTGTAGCAGCTCGTGTTTCTCAGACTTTGGAAACAGCTAACGAATCAATGATTCGTTACTTAACTCCAAACAACCAAACCGACGCTAATAAGCGTTCTTTAGAAAGTGCGCTCTCAGATCTTACCAATGCTGTTAATGCTGTTAACCCAGAGCCAGAAATTCAAGCTGACTTAGCTGAGCTTAAAGAGCATCAACAAGAGTATGTTCAAATCTACAACAATGACATTACCTCTTTAATTAAATCTCACCGTCCTTACGAGGCCTTAGAGGTTTACTTAAATGTTATTGCTCCTCTTACTTCTAATATGAAGGAGCACGTAGATAAAATTACTGGCTACCGCCTTGAGTATGTTGAGACCATCTCTCAAGACTTAATTCAGACCACAACTTTAATGATGGTTATTGCTTTAACTATAGGCCAGATTATCTTATCTCTCATTATTTCCTTTAGTATCGCATCTTACATTCAAAAAGCTATTAAGCAACAATGTGATGCTGCCTCTGCCCTTTCAGATGGTGAGTTTACCTACCACTTCAAGGATTCAACCTCCGATGAATTTGGTGAGTTAAATGACTCTATGAAGCAAATGGCAAGCAAGTTACGTAAGACCCTTTCTCACGTAGTTGAGCTTTCAGAAGATATTCAAGTTTCTATGAAGAATGTAGAGAAGTCATCTTCTGATATTTGCGATGCTATGACTGACACTGAGAGCCAGGCTATTACTGTTGCTGCCTCCTCTGATGAGATGGTTGCTACCACTGCTGATATTGCTAAGAACTGTGCTGATGCTGCTAAGTCTTCACAAGACTCCTCTTCTCTTACCCACCAAGGTATGGAGAGTGTTAACAACTCAGCTAACTCCATCTTAGAGCAATATGAGAAGATGAAGCACAATGCTTCTACTATTCAAACTCTGGTAGACCAAGCCCAAAAGATTGGTTCTATTGTTGGCACCATTGATGAGATTGCCGCTCAGACTAACTTACTTGCATTAAACGCTGCTATTGAGGCTGCTCGTGCTGGTGAGGCAGGTCGTGGCTTTGCTGTGGTAGCTGATGAAGTTCGTGCTCTTGCAACTCGTACCACCTCCTCTACCCAAGAGATCCGTGGCATGGTTGATCGCATCCAAACTGAAACCACTCGTGCAACCGAGGCTATGCAGGCTAACTTAGATAACATGTCTAATGTTGCTTCTAATACCTCTCACGTACAAGAGACCTTATCCAACGCTCTTAACTTTGTTAATGAGGTTAACTCTCAGATTACTCAGATTGCTACCGCAGCTGAGCAACAGACTTCAACCTCAACTGAGATTTCTAACAACATGCAGCGTATTACTCATGCCTCTTCACAGGTATCTTCACTCGCTCACAATGCTCGTGAAATTTCCGTATCTACTGCCCAGCGCATTGATACCTTATTAGATAATCTCAAGTTCTTTAAGATTTAGTAGTTTGTTCTGGTGTTAGCATTGGCTAACTATGAAAAACAAGAACAAACCAATTAAAAGAAGCCGCTGTCTTTCCTTGGCCCTCCAAGTTCGACAGTGGCTTTTTTACTTTTATACCTCTCAACGACCTTACAAACCATCCACCCTGCTGGCCACTTTACCGCCATAAGCCAAGCACCATGCTGCCTTGTGCCATATGCCATATGCCATGCGTCATGAGCCATGCCGCCTTGTGCTATGCTCCATGCTGCCTTGTGTCATATGCCATCCATCATGAACCTTGCCGCCTGGTGCTATGCTCCATGCTGCCTTGTGTCATATGCCATGCGTAATGAGCCATGCCGCCTTGTGCTATGCTCCTTGCTGCCTTGTGTCATGAGCCACGCCGCCTTGTGCTATGCCGCATTGTGCTATGCTCCATGCTGCTCCGCCCTCCCAGATCATGCCTTTAAGTACATATTCCTTCATTCAGACTCAAAGCTTGCCTAAAAGGCTAATCCCTACTGTCATAGCCAAGCAACTGAGTAAGAGCATATCTTTAGGTTGATTATTGCTCTTAGGAGGCTGGTATTGCTTGTTTGCCTGTCTTGATGTGAGCTTTTGCTAAGCAAGGCCTATGGTCTGTAGTAGTAAGGTTTTATTTTTGGCTTATGCTTTAATCTCTTCCCTTGATTAACTAAATCTTGAGATAGAGGATGAACTATTGGTTTATTGCGCTTAATTGGCTTTGGTTTTAGTAAGCTATGTATTGGTCAATTTGCTTAGGTATATGAGTTAGTTGCTTGAGCTGCGCTTATAGATGATACGATTTAAAACGATTGCGTAATGTGGAGAGAATTTTTATTTTATATTTATTAAGGTATTTAAATATAAGTAAGCAACAACTTCCTTTATGACTTTTATTTTTTATTTGATGCGATAAACATCGTATTTGTTACCTACACAAAAGTACTTAAATTTAAATGGAATAATTTTCCAAAACTGATATCATAGTCACAACATTTTGCCATTATTAAGCGCTAATATATCTATGCTTAATTACATCATCTAACGTTTTGTGGTTGAGTGCTTTTAATATGAACTCAAACACTATTACTTAGTTAATTAATGAATTGTTTCCATCCAAGATGGCAATTATATTGATCTTTTTACAAACGCTTGCGTAGTGCAAAAGCATCAATTTTCAATTTAGCACAGTAGTTAAGAGTATTTGTTGTGTTGTTTGCTTAGCAAACTAGGAGTCCTTATGAGCTATGATGTCATGTTGTTTGATGCTAATAGCGCCCCTCGTGAGCGTGTTGGCTTTGACAATTGGTTTAACACTTTAACCCAATGGGAAGGTGATCTAGACTACAACGACTATACTCATGCGACTCCAGCTCTACAAAGTTTTTACAAAGAACTCATCAAGAGTTATCCCTCTTTAAATGGCCCTGATGCGGTAGATAGCACAGCATTGCAAGCCAATCCCGATTTAGAAAGCTGTCTTACCGACTACTCTATTGCCCCTCAAATTATTTATGCTGCTTTTGCCTGGTCTCAGGCTCACAATGCCGATAAGCTAATTCATGATTTAGCAGCTAAACATGGGGTGGGTATTTATCACGTAAGCACCGATAATGCTGTGATCTTCCCAGATGGATTCACAATCTAATCTGCCTGAGAGAACAATTTATAGGACATGGTCATCCAAAATTTTTTCTTGGATGACCAGTCCCTTTACCTTACCTTACCTTACCTTACTACTTAGTTCCTTTAGCCTCTATTAGCCTTATCTGGCTTTACATAGAACAGCCGTGCCCTGTTCCATTCATTTTGGCTCTACTCTATAGCTCTTAGCTAATTTTTGACCTCTTGTGCCCTGCACAATACTGCCCTATACCAAGATGTGCGCTGTAAATTATCCTGCGCTATATCCATCTGTGCGCTATACACTACCATGCGCTTTATATACTCTGCACTGCAATAAGCTGTGTATTACTTCCTAGCAACCTCCGCCATTCATACTCTATCCAGCCTGCTCTACTGTTATTTTTTGCTAGCTTGCCATGAAGGCTACAGTAAGCCAGCCATGCTTGCTCTGGTAGGTTCTGTATTTGCAGAATTTGGCCTTTATTGACCTGTTTCGCTCCCTGTTCTAACTATTTATTGACTAGGGTGATTTGGTTATGTTGTTGCTATTGTGGCGTTGCTAAACTGTGCCGTGATTGGTTTTGCTCTGTAGAGGGGCACTTGCTAATAAGAGGGGATGTACTTCGTTAAAATATTTTTATTAATAGCACAATGCCCCTAAGCGTGCTAGTATAGTTATCTATTTGGATAGTGAGCTAGGCTACTCTAAGCTAAGCTACTCTAGATAAAGAATCATTGGTTTAGCACTAGCAGCTCACAAAATATTAGATGCAGACACTATAGCAAAGTAAGTTTTGTAGCCTAAGGCCTATTAAAGTTAATAGTACTTACTCTTGAAAGCTGACACATTGTTTTAGATTTGCTAAGGTTTCATCCTACTAGAACAACTATCAATTTATCTTTAGGGACTAGCACTTGTCCTACTCCCTATTAGGCTTAGTTAGTGTTTATTTTTTTAGTAAATACCATTTCTATAGATGATCCGTGTCTAAATTCTTTAGGGTTGAAATATCACAAGTTTAGATGAGGGAAGAAAGATGCGAAAAGCGAATAAAGCAGCTTTTACCAGCAGACGCTATCGTGAGCTAATGCAAAACAATCGTTTTGAATGCTACAAACATCTTGATCCTAATCCAAGCGAGGATGTTGCTATTTGTCCTCACCATCACGCCTTTTATGAAATTATCTTTGTGGTTGACGGTGACTTTTTCTATGAGGTAGAAGGCCGCCCTTATCACTTATCCCATGGTGATGTGATCTTAATTGATGAATTGCAATTCCATCATGGCATGATTTATCACTCTAAGGGCTATGAGCGCTATGCTTTATGGATCCATCCTAAATACATGCAACGCCTTGCCAAGCGCTTCCCTAAGCTTGACCCTCAATATTGCTTCTTACAATTAAACTCTGACAATAACAACATTATTCACTTAGATGATGCTACCTTTTCAGAGTTACAGCATGATTTATCGAATTTATTTGAAAGCTTTTGGTCAAAAACTCCCTCTGATGAAGTACTCTCAGAAAGCTATTTTGCCATTATCTTAACTAAGCTTAATCAAATTGTGCATCGCCAACAAAATGGCGAAGAAATCCCTACTATTAGCGCTGCCTCATCTCACGTAAGCAACCACTCCATTAGTATTACCTCTAAGGACTTTGCTGCTATTTACAATCAGAATGCTAACAATTCCAACTCTTTGCAAGATGCCTTAGAGCTTAAGATTAATGGCCGTGAGCAGGCAACAGCTAGCAACAGTGCCAATCTTGATTTACAAAACGCTCATGCCCCAGGTCATGAGGCTATTTTTAATCAGCTAAACCAAGATGGTAGTCAAATTCAAAACCATACTCCTAAGTTTGCAGCTGTGCAGTCCATGAATGACATGATTGCAATGGTTAATAATAATGCATCCCCAGACCATCAAGTGTCCTCTCATGGAGTAGGCAATACTATTGGTTTTAGCTCCTTAAGCGCTACTAGCCCAAGCCCAAGTGCCAGTGCTAACGGTAATAACACCCATGATGAAATCTACCAGTTTACTCATGTAAACCCACCACATGAGCAGGGCCAACTTGCCCATAATTACACTGTAGATCCTAAAAATCTCACTCAAGCCCATGACTTTAATGAGGAAAATCAGGCTATCTTACCTCCTAATATTGCCAGCACAGGTCGCTGCGAAAAAGTAGTACCTTATGGTTATATTTCACTGTGCCCTCATTCAAAGAATTGTGCCAAACATGCTTACTATAATGAGCTCTTATTATCTTGCTTGGATACTAGCTCCAAATTAGTATCTTTTGCCTCCTATTTCACGGACCAGAATGAGGCTATGCCAGATGTCTCTTTATTTGATCCTGACCCTGAGCTGGATAACAGCCCTGAAAGCTCATTTAATGATGTCTTTACCGATTCCTTAATTGAAGACGAGGAATATGGTAATAGCAGTCGTGCCATGCAAACTAATGCTAATAACTATGACGCTACTAAAAAAGTTTACAAGCTTAAAACATGTGAGCAAGAAATTGCCGCTTCTTCTAGAGGCAGTAAAGGTAGTAAGGGCAAGTGCCAGCCTAGTGCTACTCGTGAACGTTCAGGACACGATTTCCAAACTCTTATTATGCAAGGAGAGGGAGAGACCCCAGCTCCATTATTAAGGGATGGTGCTATGCCAGGGTTTAGCGTGCCTGTAGACGATGATGAAATGCATCTTAACCTCAAGCTTTCTGAGCGCTTAAAGCTTAGTGCTCTACTTAAGTTTATTAATCTTAATATCAATGAAAACTTAAGCTTAGATGAAATTTCACAACGCTTTAACTTAAGTAAGTTCTATCTTACCCGTCGTTTTAAAGAACTAACTGGACTTTCTTTACACCAATTTATTGTTAAAAAGCGACTAACCAGAGCACGCTACTTAATTAGTGTGGGCATGGATCCATATCGTGCCGCAGTTGAGGCTGGTTTTAACAACTACTCTCACTTCTCACGCACCTTTAAGGGCTACTTTGGCCAAAACCCTAGCACTATCCCTAAGGCCAAGGCCATTCACGTCAAGAGCAATACTGACTCCATCCCAGAGCCAAGCCCTGTAGATCAAGATCGCTCTATCCGTGATTAAGCCCAAGCCATCAAAGCTTTAACCCCAGCTAAACTCACGTTTTTTAGCCTAACAGGAGAGGTAACTTACCCTTACCTCTCCTATACCTCTCAACTCCATCTTGCAATCACGCCCTCCATAACCTCAGCTCACCGCCATAATAAGCTTACCTACTCTAAGCTTAGCCCAGCCTGGCCCAACCAAGCCCATCTCCTCTCATCTTGGCTCATCACGGCTCAGCCCAGTTTAGCCCAGCTCAGCTCACCACCATACCATCCTAAAGACTCTAATGCGTTTAGGTGCTAATTTAGAGAAAATGAGCACTTTAAGTGCTCTGCTATGACTTGCATAAATAAGCCACTAATCAAAAATTCAATACAAAGCGCTTTGCACAATAGTTTGTAGTAATTAGAATATAGTTGCTTTAAGGCATCTTAAAGTTTGTTGTTTCTCGTTTATTAAGAGATATCTCTATGTATCCACAAAACCGTGATCAAATCTTAGAAGGCTTAATCAAGCTTAATGAGACCTTAGCCAAGATGATTGCTGCTAAGGATAAAGACAGCGATGTTTCAGAAGAAATAATCGAAGTACGAGTTAAAGCTATTAAAGGCATTATCATGCAGGTAGATAACTCTTTAGGTGAATTGCATGATATGTTAGATACTATGGAGCACTACGAAGACGAGCGCCATCAAGAAGCTTGCAAAATAGTAAATGAGCTTGAAAATTCCTCTAACGAGCTGATTGACTATCTAAGATCTATGGGCAAATACTAAATTTTGCCTTCACAGCAAAGTTAAAGCTTTAGGCCAGTCCCTACCCCCAATCATCACAGGACTGGCCCTAGCCATAAAACTAGCCCTAACTATAGAACACGAGTCTTTTACTTGTGCTCTGTCTGCTACTTGTGCTCTGCCACCTTTAAAGGCTTAGTATTTTGCTTATGCTTATGCTTTTGCCCACGCAAGCCTACGCTACAGACTCCCTACTACAGCCTAATATTTTTGGGCAATTATGTGCAACTTGCCTCTTTTCAAGACCACACTTACTTAGTTTATCCCCTCTATTGATTCACGTCCTAGTAATTTGCTCCTAAGTTCAAGCATCTAAAGAAGCAGCTCCTTATGTACACTACTTTCTCTAATAATGAGTATGTACTACCGTTAGTAAGCTAAACTTTAGTTGTTAGTAATTTTGCACGATAGTTTGCCCTTGCCTCAGTCCCCATAGTTCAACTTGTCCTTAAGCCATCAATGATTAAATAATGGTTTTCATGAGCGCTAACTTGAAAAGAACCCTGACTATGAAATGCTAGTCTTTTAATATTGCAGGTGTAAAAGCACTAGCAGGTAAAAGGCAAAAATCAGGCTCTTTGTATATTAACAAGCAAGCTCTCAATGTTGCATGCTCACTAGCTGACCTGCTTTCTTGTATGTTTGCTTTTCTTTCTTTCTTGCTTGCTTGCTTACTTGCTTACTCAGAGGCTCAGATAGATGGTGTTAGTTAGTTAGTTAGTTAGTTAGTTAGTTAAGGTACATCTGATGGAGTGCTTCTTTTTGTAAGATTGCCAGAGGTGGGAATGGGAGGGCTTGTTACTAATTTTTTGCAAAATGGTATCTTTGGTAGAAAAAATTGGGCTCATGCTGGTGCACGAGCTATTTTTGTTGCGAGGCCAAATTTTTATTTTGCTCTAAAAAGATACATAAAAATTGCGAGCTATATTAAGTTTTGTCTTTAGCAGTAAAAATATTTTTTCCAAATTTAAAATTAAGTAAATCTCCTTATTCATGATAAAAAAGCTATTTTATTAATGATATAGCTATTTGCTGTAGTTCATATTGATGATTTTTTATTGACCTGATTAAATTTGTGTACTATTTTAGTGCACCAATATAAATAGTGTTAATTGCCCACAATAAGCAATTAAGCTACAATTAACGCACTTTCAATACAATCTCTACATGCTGTGTACTAGGTAGTACTACTCTTTTTATGAGGTGCTGCTCATAACTTTGAATAATAAGCTGTCTAGATGATTGTTTAGGCCTTGAACATTTTTGTGAGGCTCGGGGGCTAATTAAATAGCTCGTATATTGTTCATGTAGCTAAAAAGGCTGCATGGTATCAGCAGCTGTGAGGCTACAAGGGACAAAATTACCACTAATCCTTGCCCCCTTAGACCTCTAATCAACTTGGAATGTAAGTTAACTCATGTGTTCTATTTTTGGCATCTTCGATATTAAAGACAACCCACAGGCACTACGTAACAAAGCTCTAGAACTTTCACGTCTACAGCTTCACCGTGGCCCTGATTGGGAAGGTATTTACCAAGGCGAGCACGCTATTGTCGTGCACGAGCGTTTATCCATTGTTGATCCAGGTAATGGTGCTCAGCCTTTATATAATGATGACAAGACCCAGGTCTTAGCTGCTAACGGTGAAATCTATAATCACGTACAGCTCAAGAGCGAGCTCAAAGAGCCTTACAATTTCAAGACTGGCTCTGACTGCGAAGTATTACTTCCTCTTTACCAAGAGTTCAAAAAGACTGGTGAAATCTTCTTAGATCGTTTAGTTGGTGACTTTGCTTTCACTATTTACGATGCAAATGATGACACCTACTTTATCGCTCGTGACCATATGGGTATTGTTCCATGCTACATTGGCTCCGATAAGGAAGGCCGTTTCTATGTAGCATCTGAGATGAAGGCTCTTACTCCAGTATGTGATACTGTTAAAGAGTTCCCTCCAGGACACTACCTCTACTCTAAGCAGGATCTTGAGTTCCACCCATATTACAAGCGTGATTGGATGGAGTATGACAATGTTAAGAACAACACCACTTCCGTTAGCGAATTAAAGGAAGCTTTAATGGACAGCGTTAAGCGTCAGCTTATGTGCGACGTTCCATATGGTGTGCTCTTATCTGGCGGTCTTGATTCTTCTGTTATCTCTGCTATTGCTAAGCTCTTCTCCGAGCGTCGTGTAGAGGACGGTGGCAAGTCAGAGGCATGGTACCCACGTCTCCACTCTTTTGCTATTGGTCTTGAGGGTGCTCCAGATCTTAAGAAGGCTCGTGTAGTTGCTGACTACTTAGGTACTGTTCACCACGAAATTCACTACACTGTTCAAGAAGGTTTAGATGCACTTCGTGATGTTATTTACCAGATCGAAACCTACGACGTAACTACTATTCGTGCTTCTACCCCAATGTACTTAATGGCTCGTTACATTAAGGCTATGGGCATTAAGATGGTTCTCTCTGGTGAGGGTTCTGATGAGATCTTTGGTGGTTACTTATACTTCCACAAGGCTCCTAACGCTCAAGAGTTCCACGAGGAATTAGTTCGCAAGCTCTCTCAATTACACTTATACGATTGCTTACGTGCTAACAAGTCATTAATGGCTTGGGGTGTTGAGGGTCGTGTACCATTCTTAGATAAGAAGTTCTTAGACGTAGCCATGCGTTTAAACCCTGAGGACAAGATGTGCCCAGGCAAGACCATTGAGAAGAAGGTATTACGTGAGGCCTTTGAGGGTATGTTACCTGAGGAGATCTTATGGAGACAAAAAGAGCAATTCTCTGATGGTGTAGGCTACTCTTGGATTGATGCTTTACGTGACTATGCTGAAGAGCACGTATCTGATCGCAAGTTTGCTCAGCGTGAAGATCGCTTCCCAGTAAATACTCCAGTCACTAAGGAAGCTTACTTATATCGTGAAATCTTCGAGGAGCTCTTTAAGCTTCCATCAGCTGTTAAGACCGTTCCTTATGGTAAGTCTGTTGCTTGCTCTACTCCTACTGCTATTGCATGGGATGAGAAGTTCAAGAACATGGCTGATCCATCTGGCCGTGCAGTTACTGACGTGCATGACCAAGCTTACGAAATGGGTCACAAGCTCTAATTGTAAGCTCCAAAGCTAGCAATCAAAATTAAACATTATGTTTAGAGCCTCCATACTCTAAACCTTAATTGCCACCACCAAGGTAGAGCTTAGATAAGCTAAGTTTATACCTTAGCGGTGGCTTTTAATTTTTGCCCCTAAACCTTTCTAAGCGCCTAGATAAGCCTAGTTCCGAGCTTGCAGCTTAATCTGGAAGCTAAGCTTTGGTTGCTATTTGTTAAAACCATGTCTTTTGTAGTGGCAGTATTGGTGCACCCTAGTGCGGTGTGCTAATATGGCATGCTGCTTTTATCTGTATTGGTTTTTTGTGCGAGGTTTGTAAATGGCAAAACAGGGCTTGGTGCGTATTCCTTTTTATCCCCAGCTAAACTGCTTAACTGCTATTGATGAGCAAGCTCCTTTAGTAATGTCAGCCCTACTCTTTTGGATGACACGCTCAAAAGAGCCTAGCTATTGTCCTGCACGTCATAATTACCAAATGGCTCTCCATTTAGGTATCAATATTCAAATCTTTAACCAGTGCTTAGAGAAGTTACAAGCTACTGGGATCTTTAATGAGCATATTGTACAAATCCCTCCTAAAGAGGTTACTGCTGATTCTAAAGTTAGAATAGAAAAGTACCTTGATTTAAACTTTAATGCCCTACAAGCCCTACTTAAAGAGCATGGCTTTAGCGTTAGCTTAAAGCTTCTTAAACACGCCTCAGATGATAGCTTTGACTGCTATGATGTGATTGAAGAAAAGTTTCTCCCTACTACTCAATGCTTATTAGGCTATTTAAGCGCTCAAGATTATGAACAGGCAGCCCTAATAGCCTCTACTATTGGTGTTTATATCAACGAGTTTGATGAGGAATTTGCCCTTAAAGCTATTGCGCCTGGCTGGAAGCTGTTATTAGCTGTTCCTATGAATAGTACCTGGCAAGAATATGCTCAAGAACTAACAGTACGCTTTTTACGTGCTGGTGAGAGAGCTATTGATTTTAGCTTTACTGATGGTAATTTCTTCTTCCCAGACTATAGTGAAATTAAAAGTAAGCTTCACCTAGTAAAACACTTTGGCAACAAAGTAGAGTCACGCATTATGGCCGCTACTATGATGCTAGCTTTAGCTGCTCATTTTAGCGATAAGCTGACCTTTGTCTCAGAGCTATCAGTAAAAGAACTAGAGCCTGCTTTTATCAAGCTCAAAGCAATTTACCCAGATCTTGACCTTTCATTGGCTTTACAAGAGGACTACTACAGCAGCCGTCGCTTAAGCAAAGATGAAAGTGCTAGCGAACACCAACGCTTTGTGCAGTTGCTTGCAAGCTTGAACACTAAGCTCTAGGCTCTTGATGCAAGCACCAGGCTTTTTTCTTGTGCTAAGAATCAGCAAGCTATCAAATGAAACCAAAGTTTTACAGCTCGCTAAGCTTAACACCAGAGCAGCATGCCCCATGCTATATTATGGCCCCGCATCTGTTAATGCCTTGCCAGGGCCTTGCCCTTGGCCTGGGCCATAGCCAACGTCCAGCCATGGACATGCTATGGCCATAGCCATAGCATGGCTATAGCATGGCTATGCCTATAGCATGCTCGGGTTTAGATTTGGCGTGCTTTGGATATAGTCTTGAGGCAAGGTCTGAGCTTATTAAGGAGGCTATTTCTTAGGTGAAGCTAAGTTGTTTTTTTGCTTAAGAGGGCCGATAAGTTCCTAATACCAAGCACCTAATTGGGTATATAAGATTGCGCTTTGGTATGTGTTTGATGAGTAAGTGATAGTGCTAGCTAATTTTGTTAGTAAAAGTTTTTCCAACAAAAAGGCCCCTAAATAAGGGGTCTTTTTGCATGTTTGTCTGTTAGTCTTATATATTTTTGCTAACAGCTTAATATGTTTGTATTCAATAATTAATTAAGCTAGTAGACGTATTTTACGTATTACGTTTGTTTGTAAATGCTCTAACGGTATAGAGCTATATATAGAAGAATATATCATAATTAGTTTTTGCTAAAGCAAACAACTACAGTAGCAAGGATACATAGCAAAATCAGTTTAAAAAGTGCTAGCAACGCACAGCGTACTAGCACCAAAATCCTTGTACTTTCGCGTAAATTAGAATAACTAATCAACGCCTCTATATTGTGACTTAAAAGGAGCAAAACTAAAAGCCTTTTTTTGTAACTTTTTTATATTTTTTGGATTAACGCCGCAAAAATTAGCAAAATATTAACTTTCTCTTAATAAAAGTTTAACGCTAATATTTCCCTTATTTACGGCAGTTTCACAAGTATTATGCAGCTTGGGCATTTTTAACAAATCACTAAAAATTTTATTATCTTACCAAAATCACCTCTTGCTAATTAGTTAATTTATTTAAATAAATACTTTAAATAAATATCCTACTCTTAGT